>JBBQXV010000256.1:0-13297 GCA_038209335.1 Polyangiales bacterium
GGGGCGGCATCATCGGCGACGACGGCATGACCGGCATCGAGATCGGCGGCACCTCCGCGCGCGGCGAGTCGTTCAAGGCGTTTCAAGAGGCCATCAAGTCACTCGCCGATCGAGGCGTCATACTCGCGGTGTGCAGCAAGAACGAACGCAAGGCCGCGGTCGAGCCGTTCGAAAAGCATCCCGAAATGATTTTGCGGATGAAGGACATCGCGTCGTTCCAAGCGAACTGGGAGCCCAAGTCCGACAACCTCCGCCGCATCGCAACCGAGCTGAACCTCGGCATCGACAGCCTCGTGTTCGTCGACGACAACCCGGCCGAGGTCGAGATCGTCCGTCAGTTCGTGCCGGAGATCGAAACGATCCTGCTCGGCCCGGACCCCGCGCAATACGCGTCGCAGCTCTTGAACTGCGGCTTCTTCGAGCCGCGCTCGATCACCGCCGACGACTTGAAGCGCGGCGAGCAATACCAGCAGCAAGCCGCGCGCGCCGAGATGGCCGGCTCGGCAACCGACATGAAGACGTACCTCGCGTCGCTCGAGATGAGCAGCGAGATCAGCGAGGTCACGCCGGTCGACGTGCCGCGCATCTCGCAGCTGATCAACAAGAGCAACCAGTTCAACGTGACGACGCGGCGCCGCAGCGAGGCCGAGGTCGAGGCGCTGATCGCCGACGAGACGCGCTACGCGTTCAGCGCGCGCCTGGTCGACAAGTTCGGCGACAACGGTCTCATCTCGGTCGTCGTCGTCGCGGTCGAGGGGAAAATCGCGACCGTCGACACCTGGCTCATGAGCTGCCGCGTCTTGAAGCGCCAGATGGAGGACGAGGTCCTCAACGAGGTCGTGCGACTGGCGGCGCTACGAGGATGTAAAACGATCGTCGGTCACTATCTGCCCACCGAGAAGAACGAGATGGTGCGCGATCTCTTCCCCCGACTCGGCTTCACGATGACGGACGAGACGGCTCAACGTTCGACGTTCGAGCTCGACGTCGCGAGCTTCGTTCCGCACGTAACCGCCATCAAGATGAATCGGAGAGCCTATGAACCGCGATGAGATTCTTGCCCGGATCCAGACCGTCTTCGACGACGTGTTCCTCGAAGAGGTCAAGGTCACGGCGGAGCTGAGCGCAGGCGACGTCGAGGAGTGGGACTCGCTCCTTCAGATCACGCTCGTGCTCGGCATCGAGAAGGCGTTCAACGTTCGCTTTCATGTCGGCGAAGTCGAGATGACGAAGAACCTGGGCGAGTTTGCCGATTTGATCCAACGCCGCATGGGTGAGGGCGGCGCAAAATAATGCATCCGGCGATCTGGTCGAACAGCCACGCGGCCGCGTTGATTCTGGCCGTCGCCGTGCCGCTCGGCCTACCGCTGGTCGTGGGGAGCGCGCCGCTTCCTCGCGACACGATCCTCACCGGCTGCCGCATCGAAGCGGGCGCGTCTCCGAATGACGTGCAAACGATCTTCGACGAGAAGACGCCGGTCGACATCGCGTTCGTCGGCAGCTCGCTGTTGGTCCGCGGCATCGACACCGCGCTCGTGGAGAAGGAGCTGGGCCGAGTCCTCGGGCGGCCCGCCACCGTGCGCTACGTCGCGCTCAAGTGGCAGGGGCTCGACATGCAGTACATGCTCATGCGCGATCTTCTGGATCACAGAAAAGTCGGCATGGTCGTGATGACGATGCCGAACAAAGCGCTCGGCGGAGACTCACCTCACATTCAGGCCTATCGCTGGATGCGTTGGAACGACTTTCCGAAATCGCCAGGCGAGCTGCCGTTGCGCAGTCGCCTCGACGTCTACGCGATGGAGGTGCTCGGCGCGCCGCGGATGATGCTGAACTACCTGCGACCGAACGAGCGCGTTCACGATCCGACGCTGATCGCGACGTTGGGGACGCAAAGCGAGGCCGCGGTTGGCGGCTATTTCGGCGATCCGTTCGTCGAAGAACATCAGGCGGTCCCGGCCGTGGCGTTGGACCACATGGTCGCGACGAGCGCCGCGGACCCCCACTTCAACTTCAAGGGCAAGCCGCTCGGTCCGTACCATCGCTATTGGGCATCGCAGATCGGCAAGCTCGCGCGCGAGCGTGGCACCGCGCTCGCGATGCTGCACATCCCCGAAGACAGCGAGCGCGAGAGCACCGTCGTCCCCGAGCGAATGTACTGGCCCGACGTCGTTGGCGTTTCGGCGCCGGTGATTGGCATTCCTTCCGCCGAGCTCTTCCCGGGCATGCCAAAAGAAACGTTTCTCCACTACTACTTCGACCAGCACTTGAACAAGAACGGCAAAGACCACTTCACCCGCGCCGTCACCCCCGCCATTCTGGACGTCTATGACAAAGCCACCCACTAAGCTTCATCCGCTGCTCGCCGCGCTGGTCATCACGTTGTGCGTGGCGGCGACGCTGTTCATGTTCTTGCTCCCGTCGGACTCGCTGGCAGTCGGCCTCGTCTACCAGACGTTCTGACCCGACCTGATCGCGAAGCGAAGGAGCGAACGAGAAGATGCCGTTTGTCGTGGATCTGGGGGCATGGAACCCCCTGTCGCTTCTCACTCTTCTGCTTCCGTTCGTCTTCTTTCCGATCGCCGGCTACCTCGCGCTGAAGATGCCGGAGCGGATTCGGATGGCCGCGTTCGCGGTCACGAATCTCGGGTTCGCGCTCGGCGTCTGCATCTCGCGCGGCGTGGCCGGAGTGCGTCTGCACGACGTCCCGCACTACCTCGTCTTCGCGACATGCATGTTCGGCGCGTACGTGCTCCTGGTCGTGGTGCAGTTTCTCCTGCTGAAGAAGAAGCTCGCGTCCTGGCTGCCGATCGCATTTCCGATCGCGGTGCTCGTCTACATCAAGTACACGCCCGCGTCCTGGAATCAGGCGTTCGTCCTCGCCGAGTTCTCGAACAAGGCACTCGCGGACTTCTTCCTAGGCCTCTCGTACATGGCGTTTCGATTGACGCACATGGTGCACGAGATTCGAAACGGGAAGGTTCCTCCCCCGGGCTTCGCCGAGTTTCTGTGCTTCGCGTTCTTCGTGCCCACGCTGACGATCGGCCCGATCAATCCGTACAGCACGTTTCACAACTCGATCACGAGCAAAGACAAATCCGCCCTCCCCGTCGGGCGCTCGTGGGCGAGGATCGCGGTCGGCTTCGCCAAGTATCTGTTCATTGGCAATCTCGCCAACCAACTCACGTACGACGGCCTCCTCGCCGACGGATGGCCGCACCCGCTCATCGACTTCCCGATCGCCGTCGCCGCGTATTGCGTTTATCTCTACTGCAACTTCTCAGGCTTCTGCGACATCGCGATTGGCACGTCGGGTCTGCTCGGGATCGAGGTCAAAGAGAACTTCGATCGCCCGTTCGGCTCGCGCAATCTGCAGGAGCTTTGGACGCGCTGGCACATCACGCTGTCCGAATACATGCGGGACATGCTGTTTACGCCGATGTCGAAGATCCTCATCCGGCGCTTCGGTCCAAAGGCCGCGCCGCATTGCATCGCCTTCTGCATCGCCGCCGTCTTCATCATCCTCGGCATCTGGCACGGCGCGGGATGGAACTACGTGATCTTCGGATGCTGGCACGCCGTCGGTCTCGTCGTCGTGCACTACTACACGCTGTTCCTGAAGAAGCGCCTCGGCAAGGCCGCCTTCGCCAAGTACAAAGAGAATCGGATCATTTATCGCGTGTCGAACGCGCTGACGATTTCGTACTTCGCGCTCGGGCTCTTTCTGCTCGCGAACTCGATGCGCGGCCTCGGTCGCATCCTCGAGGCCTTCCGCCCGATGTAGCGCGTCTAGCGCGAGTCAGGCGACCGAGATTGCGCTGGAGAATCGTGGAGCTGAGGGGAATCGAACCCCTGACCTCTTGCATGCCATGCAAGCGCTCTCCCATCTGAGCTACAGCCCCGGTACGCGGGATTTTCTCGTTCGCCGTCGCATACGACGCCGTCGAAGGAGCAAAGGTGTCTACTGAATGTCGCGCCGGGTGTCTAGCACTCGCGCGGGCGGCGTCAAAAGCTGCGGCGAATCCGCGTAGGATGGGCGGCGTGTCACCGGTCTTCCGCGCGCGTCCGCTTGCCGTCGTGGCTGTCGTGTGCACGCTCGGATCGGCGTGGCCGTCGACGTCGCGCGCTCAGACCGCCGATCCCGATCCGTGGTTCGGAAAGGACAAGGCGCTCCATTTCAGCATCTCGGCGGGGATCGCCGGCGTGCTCTACGCGGGCGCGGCGACGCAATTCGAAGCGCGCTATCCGCCGCTCCTGCTCGCGGGGGGCGCGACGCTCGCGATCGGCGCGGGGAAGGAGCTCTACGATCTCAGCGGGCACGGCGATCCGTCGTGGAAGGACTTCACGTGGGACGTCATCGGTACGTTCGTCGGGCTCGGGCTCGCGTGGGGGATCGATCTCCTCGTTCGCGGCGTGAGCGACGCGCATCCACTGTTCGGATCGCCGCGCGCGACGGGCGCTTCGGGCGCGTCCAGCGCGACGACGGCGTCGGGTATCGTGTTGGTCTTCTGATGGCTCGCGTCGCGTTCGCCGCCCTCCTATTCGTCCTCTGCGTCATAGGCGCGCGTCCATCGTTCGCGGCGCCGGCCGACGACGCGCTCGCCGAAGCGAAGGAGCTCTTTCGCCGAGGCGTCGAGCTCTTCGAGGCGGGCGATCTCGAGACCGCGCTCGACTTCTTTCGTCGCTCGCGCACGCGCTTCGCGTCGATGCAGAACACGCTCGACATGGCGATCTGTTTGGAAGCGCTCGGTCGCGACGACGAAGCGCTCGAGGCGTACGACGATGCCATCGCGGCGTTCGGAAAAGATCTCAACGAAGCGGAGCGCGCGAACATCGCGCGAAAGGTGCGTGCGCTACGCGCGAACGTCGGCGCGATCGACGTCTCGTCGAACGTGAACGGGTCGGTGGTCATCGACGGCCGCGAGCGCGCGCGTTTGCCGTTGACGTCGCCGATTCGCGTGACCAAGGGGTCGCACGTCGTGCGCGTCATCAAGGACGGCTACATCACGTTCGAGACGACGCTCGACGTCGCCGCGGGCGAGCGCGTCCCGGTCGACGCGAAGCTCGCGCCGCTCACATCGACCGGCGGGCTGCGCGTCGAAGACGTCGGCGTGATCGGCGCCGACGTCGTGGTCGACGGTGTCGTCGTCGGCGTCACGCCGTGGGAGGGGACGCTCGGGCCGGGGACGCACGTCATATGGACTCGCAAAGGGGGCGTCGGATCGGCGCCGACCCGCGCCGTCGTTCTTCAAGGCCAGACCGCGCTCTTGCGCCTCAAGTCGACCGCGCTCGGTCCGGTCGCGTCCGTCGTCGTGCACCCGGCCTCGGCGACGATCACCTTGAACGGCGTCGACGTCGCCAAAGGGCGATGGGACGGCGCGCTTCCGACCGGGCACTACGAGGTCGACGTGAACGACGACGGCTACACTCCGCGTCGCGCGTCGTTCGACGTCGCGCCCGGGACCGCGCCGTTTCGCGGCGAGCTCTCGCTCGCGGTCGATCTCGAGCACCCGCGGTGGATCCATCCCGACAGCGGCCGCTTCGTCTTCGGCGCCTTCGTGGCAGGCGGATTTGCGCCGTCGCTCCACAGCGGCCCCGAGGGGAACTGCCCGACGCTCGCGTGCAAAGTGCACGGATACCCGGGCGGCGTCATGTTCGGCCTTCGTGGTGGCTACGAGCTCGCGTCGCGCTTCTCGATCGAGGCGTCCGGCGGGTACCTCTACTTCGGCAGCTCGCTCGCGCGACAAATCGCGATCCCTGGCGCGACGCTCGCGCTCGACGACGAAGTGCGCGTCACCGGCTTCTGGCTCGCGGCCGGCATGAGCCATCGCCTGAGGCTCGGTGGCGGATGGAGCTTGCGACCGCGGGTGTCGGCCGGCTTCCTCGTCGCGCATTCGTCGGATCCGCTCACCGGCACGGCCGTCCTCACGGGAGCAGGCGCGCCGTCGTCGATCGTCGTGGCGGGCGGCACGACGGTCACGCATTCGACGCCGTTCTTCGGCACCATCGAAATCGGCGTCGAGCGCTCGTTCGGATCGTGGCGCATCGGCGCGTCGATCGGCACGTTCGTCATTCCCGCGCCCGGCCCTGCGTCGGCGCACGGCGAGATCGCCGTCGGCGGCGACAAGCTGACGACGAACGCGTTCGCCGGAGAACGAACGTACGGCCCGTTCGTCGTCCTGATGCCGCAGCTGAGCGTCAGCTACGCGCCGTGATCGGTCAGCGCTTGCCCGCGATCGCTTCGACGATCGCGCGGTCGCCCTGGAGCGCGACGCGTTGCATGTAGAACGCAAGTCCGCGCCGACCGCCGAGCTCTTCGCCTCCACCGGCGCGCCCCGGTCCGCCGTGAATCAGCTGCGGCATCACGGTGCCGGGCGGAATCGCCTGCGACGCGACCTTGCTCGATCCGATCGTGACGCGCCCGTGGAACGGCGCGATCCCGAGCACGAAGTCGCGAAGGAACTCCTTGTCGTCGGAGTACACGCTCGAGACGAGACCGCCGCCGCCCGCCGCGACAAGCCGCGCCGCCGCCGCCGCGCTTCCGTCGTACGGCATGATCGTCGCGACCGGACCGAAGACCTCATGCGCGTGAACCGCGTCGCCGGCGTCCGGGCTCTTCGCGAAGAGGAGCACCGGCGCGAGGAAGAATCCCTTGCCCGCGGCGACGCCGAGCGGCGAAACATCGTTAACGCTCCCGTGAACGATCTTCGCGCACGACTCGAGCTTCGCGATTCCGTCCTTCACGTCGCGGAGCTGCTGCGCCGTCGCGAGCGGTCCCATCGTCACGTCCTCGCGCGACGGATCTCCGACCTTGATCGCCGACAGCCGCTCGCGCAGCCGCTCGATGACCGCGTCGACTTTTTCCGTCGGGACGTACACGCGGCGGATCGCCGTGCACTTCTGCCCGGTTTTCTGCGTGATGTCGCGCGCGACGTCGCCGATGAACAAGTTCATCACGTCCGAGCTGTCGTCGACGTCCGGACCGAGCACCGCCGCGTTCAAGCTGTCGGCCTCGACGTTGACGCGGACCGAGTGCGCGATGACCGCCTTGCCGCCGCGAAGCGTCGCGCCCGTCCAGCTCGATCCCGTGAACGCGAGGACGTCTTGTCCGCCGAGGAGCTCGAGCAAGTTGCCGGTGCTCCCGGCGACGAACGAGAGCGCGCCGTCGGGAACGAGCTTCTCTTCGACGACGATCTGCGCGATGCGATGCGCGACGAGCGCGGTGCTGGTCGCGGGCTTGCTGATGACGGGCATGCCGGCCAAGAGCGCGACGGCTGCTTTCTCCGCGGTGCCCCACGCCGGAAAATTGAACGCGTTGACGTGAACCGCAACCCCCACGCGCGGGACGAAGACGTGCTGGCCGAAGAGGCGCGCGCTGCGACCGAGCGCGGTCCCTTCGCCGTCGATTAGGACCTTGGCATCGCCGAGCTCCGCCGCGAGATCGGCGTACGCGGCGAGGGTGCCCGATGCGCCGTCGATGTCGAACTTCGCGTCGGAGCGCGTGTTGCCGCCGTTCGCGATCGCGAGGCCGATGAGCTCGTCGCGGTGCGCGTGGATCGCGCGTGACACGGCGCGGATCATCTCGCCGCGCGCGGCGAACGTCGTGGCGCGGAGCTCTTCGCCGGCCTTGCGCGCGAACGCGACGGCGCCCGCGAAGTCGATCCCTTCGGTCGACGCGGTCGCGAGCGGCTCCCCGGTCGACGGGTTCACGAGCGTCGCGGCCTTGCCCGTTCCAAAGATCCACTTCCCACCGACGTAGCTCTTCAGCTCGTTCATCGTTTCCTCGGTCTCGGCTCGGGTCTCGGTTCGCTCAGCTGCGGACGGCGGAGATGACTCGGCGGGTCGCCTCGTCGATCGTCATCGTCGACGTGTCGATCGCGTGATCCGCTTGCGCGTAGAGCGGCTTTCGCGCGCGGAGCAACGCTTGGAGCTCGCTCATCGCGTTGGCGCGATTGCGCATCGGACGAACGTCGCCCTGCTGCACGACGCGATCCCAATGATCGTGCGCGCGCGCCTTGAGCCACACCGTGGTGGTGCGGCGGCGAAGCAGCTCGTACGTGTCGGGCGCCGTCACGATCGATCCGCCGGTGGCGAGCACCGCGGCGTCGGTCGAATCGAGGAACTTGCGCAGCGCTTCGCGTTCGACGCGACGGAAATACGCGTCGCCGTGCATCTCGAAGATCGTCGACAACGCCATGCCCGCTTCGCGTGCGACGAGCGCGTCGAGCTCGACGAACGGGATGCCCATCTTGCGCGCGATCGCGTTGCCGACCGTCGTCTTGCCCGCGCCGCGCAGACCGATGAGCGAAACGATGTCGCGCGAGGGCGCCGCATGATCGTGGACCGAGAGGAGCTCGGCCGCCGACGTATCGAGCGCCTCGGCGACGTCCTGAAGCCGCGCGATCGAAATGTTTCCTTCGCCCGTCTCGAGCTGCACGAGGAAGCGCTCACTCACGCTCGCGTTGCGCGCGAGGAGGCGCAAGGTCATCCCTCGCTCCGTTCGGCGCGCGCGCACCGCCGCGCCGAGGGCGTGCAGAAGCGCCGACCGCTTGCGCTCGCGCACCGCGGGCGTCGGGACCGGTGCCTCCGGGCGTACCGCACTATATTGCGTAGCAGTCACAGTGCATGCACTATAGTACTTGCAGACGTCCCTGTCTCGTGCGAAATGAACCGCCCATGGGCGAACACGTCGATACGCCGCACCCCAGCGTCCGCTTCGAGACGCACCCCGATCGCTACCGCCACTGGCAGCTCGACACGAGCGGTCCAGTCGCGAAGCTGTCGATGAACGTGCGAGAGGACGAGGGGCTCCGCCCCGGCTATCCGCTCAAGCTCAACTCGTACGATCTCGGGGTCGACGTCGAGCTCGCCGACGCGATCCAACGCATCCGCTTCGAGCACCCGGAGGTCAAGGCGCTCGAGGTCACGAGCGGCAAGGACCGGATCTTCTGCTCGGGCGCGAACATCTACATGCTTGGGTCGAGCACGCACGCCTTCAAGGTCAACTTCTGCAAGTTCACCAACGAGACGCGCCTCTACCTCGAAGAGCTCAGCGCCGAGAGCGGCATCCCCACGCTCGCCGCGCTCAACGGCACCGCGTCGGGCGGCGGCTACGAGCTCGCGATCGCGTGCGACGAGATCGTCCTCGTCGACGACGGATCGTCCGCGGTCAGCTTGCCCGAAGCGCCGCTCCTCGCCGTTCTTCCCGGCACCGGCGGCCTCACGCGCCTCGTCGACAAGCGAAAGATTCGCCGCGATCTCGCCGACGTCTTCTCGACGGTCGCAGAGGGCGTGCGCGGCAAGCGCTCGGTCGAGTGGCACATCGTCGACGAGTCGCCGCCCAAGGCGAAGTTCGACGAAGCGATCAAGCGCCGCCTCGACGCGATGGTCGCGCGCTCCAAGCGCAAGCCGTTCAAGGCGGTCGCGTTCGGACCGCTCGAGCCGAAGCGCTCGGACACCGGTGTAGAATACAAATACGTCACGCTCGCCCTCGACAAAGCCAAGCGCGTCGCGACGCTCACGGTGCGCGCGCCCGAAGGCGCCGAGCCGCAGACGCCCGACGAGCTGCAGAAGGCGGGGGCGAACGCATGGGCGATCCGCGCGTGGCGCGAGCTCGACGACGCGCTCCTCGACTTGCGCTTCAACCACCTCGACATCGGCGTCGTTCGTCTCGAGACACGCGGCGATGCCGACAAGGTCCTCGCCGTCGACAAGATGCTCGCGGCGCACAAGGACGACGGCCTCGTCCGCGAGGTCACGCTCCTCATCAAGCGCGTCTTGAAGCGCGTCGATCTCACCGCGCGCAGCATCTTCGCGATCGTCGATCCGGGCTCCGCGTTCGCAGGATCGCTCCTCGAGCTCGCGCTCGCCGCCGATCGCACGTACATGCTCGACAACCCCGACGAGAAGGTCGCGGTCGCGGTGTCGCCGCTGAACGGCGGCGCGTTCCCGATGTCGAACGGCCTCACGCGCCTTCAGTCGCGCTTTCTCCGCGAGCCCGAGCGCGTCGGTCGCGTGCTCGAATCGGCGGGACCGATCGACACGACCGCGGCGATGAAGCTCGGCCTCGTGACGTTCGCGCCCGACGACATCGATTGGGACGACGAGATCCGCATCGCGTTCGAAGAGCGCGCGAGCATGTCGCCCGACGCGATGACCGGCATGGAGGCGAGCCTCCGCTGGGGCGGGCCCGAGACGATGGAGACGAAGATCTTCGGTCGCCTCTCGGCATGGCAAAACTGGATCTTCCAGCGCCCGAACGCCGTCGGCGAGCGCGGCGCGCTCACGTTGTACGGCCGCCCCGAGCGGCCCGAGTTCGATTGGCGTCGCACCTGACATCGCACCCGAAGCTGGAGATCGCCCCATGTCCGACGTGATCAACTCCGAG
The DNA here is from genome assembly GCA_038209335.1 of Polyangiales bacterium. Taxonomy (GTDB): domain Bacteria; phylum Myxococcota_A; class Polyangia; order Polyangiales; family Polyangiaceae; genus JBBQXV01. The sequence goes on from JBBQXV010000256.1 coordinate 10,388, forward strand.
CGCATCCCGAACAACGTTCAGCTCGGTGAAGACAAGAAGCTCCAGCGCGCGCTCGAAGCGTGGCAGCCGAACTACATCAATTGGTGGCGCGAGATGGGGCCCGTCGGTTTCCAGGAGGACAACATCTTCCTTCGAACCGCGATCTCGGTCGAGAGCGACGGCTGGGCGAACTTCGACTACGTGAAGATGCCCGATTACCGGTGGGGGATCTTCCTCGCCGACGCTGTGCCCGATCGCAAAATCGGATTCGGCGATCACATCGGCGAGCCGGTCTGGCAGCAAGTGCCGGGCGAGCATCGCAACGCGCTCCGTCGCCTCATCGTCACGCAAGGCGACACCGAGCCGGCGAGCGTCGAGCAGCAGCGCCTCCTCGGGCAGTCGTGCCCGAGCGTCTACGATCTTCGCAATCTGTTTCAGGTGAACGTCGAAGAGGGGCGGCACTTGTGGGCGATGGTCTACTTGCTCCACTCGCACTTCGGTCGCGACGGACGCGAAGAGGCCGAGGCGCTCCTCGAGCGTCGCAGCGGCGATCCGAACAAGCCGCGCATCCTCGGCGCGTTCAACGAGCCGTGCACCGATTGGCTCTCGTTCTTCATGTTCACGTTCTTCACCGATCGCGACGGCAAGTTCCAGCTGCTCGCTCTCGCCGAGAGCGCGTTCGATCCGTTGTCGCGCACGACGCGCTTCATGCTCACCGAAGAAGCGCATCACATGTTCGTCGGCGAGACGGGCGTCGGGCGCGTCGTCGATCGCACCGCGTTCATCATGGCCGAGAGCAAGAAGGATCACCCCGACGATCTGCGAAAGCTCGGCGTGATCGATCTTCCGACGATGCAGAAGTACTTGAACCTCTGGTTCTCGCTCTCGCTCGATCTGTTCGGCGGCGAGATCTCGTCGAATGCGGCCACGTCGTTCGCGACGGGCCTCAAGGGGCGCGCGAAGGAAGATCAATACGAGGATCACAAAGCGCTCGAAGGCACGAAGGCGATCGACGTCGTGAAGGACGGGCGCTTCGTCACGGAGAACATCGCGCTGAGAAACGCGATGAACGAAGTCTTGCGCGACGCTTACGTCGACGACTGCCAACGCGGCGTCGACAAGTGGAACCGCTTCATCGCGGCGCACGGCATCGGGTTCCAGCTCACGCTCCCGAGCCGGCGCTTTCATCGCCACATCGGCATCTACTCCGACGTCTTCGCCGACACGAACGGCAACCTCATCTCGAAGGAAGCCTTCGAGGCGAAGAAGAACGATTGGCTACCGAGCGACGCCGACAAGGCGTTCGTGCAGAGCCTGATGCAGAAGGCGGTCTACGATCCGAAGCAGATGGCCAGCTGGCTCAGCGCGCCGAAGCAGGGGATCAAAGGGCGGCCGGTCGACTTCGAGTACGTGCGTCGCGAAGCGTGACGGCTCCTCACGCGCCGGTTCTCTCGCTCGCTCGCGACACCTCGAGCTCGAGGATGCGTCGCACGATCGCGATCGCGCAGGCGTAGGTGCTGTCGACGCCGTAGTAGCTGAGGCTCTTCGACAAGAGCGACTGCCGCCGCGAGTACGGCGTATCGGATGCATAGTGCAAGAATCCGACGTCGAACGGCGTCTGCGCGCCGAAGTGGACGATCTCGTTTTGCCGCACCGGCGTCGGATGCACGAGCTCGTACACCGCGCTGAGAAACGGTCCGGCCTCCATCTCGAGCACCGTGTACCCGTCGCGGTAGAACGCGTTCATGTACCGCTTGTTCTGGAGGAACGCGCTGCGGACGGTGAGCGCCGATTGGTTGTCGAAGACGCTGCCGTAGCGGAGGTACGGGCGCACGTCCTTCGCGCTGAATGCGTTCTGAAAGAGGAACGTGTTTCGCGTGTGCTCGTCGTACACGACGCTCGAGAGCGCGACGTCGCCGACGCGTCCGTTCAGCGTCGCGGCCTTCCCCATGACGTAGACGCCGCGGAGCTCGCCGACCCCTTGGCCGAGGCGCGACAAGAGGTAGTACGCGGCCATCCCGAGCGGGTAGTCGATGTTCACGATGAGCGCGCTGCTGTCCTTCAAGTGCTCGGCGCCGTCGACGCGCAAACGCGGATCGAGGCGCTCCGGATCGATCTTCGCGAGCTCGATGATCTGCGCGTCGACGTCGATGTGTCCCGGTCCCGACAGGTGCGCGAGCCCGACGCGCGACTCGCCGTCGCGAACGGCGCGCACGCGGTCATCGCCCTTGCCGTGGTGAATCCAGCCCCGAAGCAAATAGTAGAGGAGGGGAGCGACCTCGCCTTCGTCGCCCGACGCGAGCGCGGTCTCGACCTTCGCGCTCAACCCTTCGGGGTTCACCTGGCGCACGTACGCGAGGATGTCTTCGCGATGCGCGCGCACCGAGCCGCCGACGAGGTTCGCGATCGCGTGCGTGTTCGACGACACGAAATACACTGGCGGTCGCCGCGTCGGCATCGGCCTGACGTACGACGGCTCGACGCCGCTCCACCAACGCTGCGCCGCGCGCTGGTACTGCGAGTGCGACGCGGAGAGCATCCGCACCTTGAGATCGAGCGGTGTCGTCGCAAGCGTTCGCAGCGACGCTTCGAGGCGCGACGCACCGAACGCCTCGACGAGGTGATCCCATTTCTCGTGCGCGATGCCGAGGAGATGGATGAGCGTCTCCTTCGACGGCAGCTCGGTGTCCGGATGGAGCGTCGCGCCGATCCCCATGAGGCGGCGGCTCATCTTGTTCCACTCGATCTGGTACGCGGTGACGATCGGCACGAGATCGTCGATGTCGCTCGCGCTCGCAATGAACGCGGCGAGCGTACCCGCGCCGTCCCAACGGAGCGGACGCCGCCGACCGCGCGTCGTCACGCGCTTCCACGAACGTACGTCGTAGCCCGCCGCTTCGAAGAGCTCGTGCGACTGCCCGAGCACGATGA
>JBBQXV010000257.1:0-13262 GCA_038209335.1 Polyangiales bacterium
GAGTGCGCGAAGCCACCCGTCGGAAACGCCGAGTCGGCGAGCTGAAGAACGCGCCAGGTCGACATCAGAACATCGAGTAGCGCTGCGCGAGCGGCAGACGCGTCGCCGGCGCGCACGTGAGGAGCACGCCGTCCGCGCGCACTTGGTACGTCTCGGGATCGACGAGGATCTTCGGCAGCGCGTCGTTCAGCTTCATGTCGCGCTTGCCGATCCCGCGGCAACGCTTCACCGCGACGATCTTCTTCATGAGCCCGAGCGCGCGCACGGTCCCTTCTTCGATCGCGCGCTGCGAGACGAACGCGATGCACGTCGCGCCCGTCGCCTTGCCGAACGCGCCGAACATGGGCCGCATGAACGACGGCTGCGGCGTCGGGATCGATGCGCCCGCGTCGCCCATCTGCGCCCACGCGATGAGCCCGCCCTTGATCACGATCTCCGGACGCGCGCCGAAGAACTGCGGTCGCCACAGCACGAGATCCGCGAGCTTGCCGCGTTCGATCGATCCGATCTCGCGCGACATGCCGTGCGCGATCGCTGGGTTGATCGTGTACTTCGCGATGTACCTGCGAATGCGAAAGTTGTCGTTCGCGCCGCTCTCGCCGTCGAGCCTGCCGCGCTGCTCGCGCATCTTGTGCGCGGTTTGCCAGGTGCGCGTGATGACCTCGCCGACGCGCCCCATCGCTTGCGAGTCGCTCGAGATGATCGAGATCGCGCCGAGATCGTGGAGGATGTCCTCAGCGGCGATCGTCTCGCCGCGGATGCGGCTCTCCGCGAACGCGACGTCCTCGGGGATGTTCTTGTCGAGGTGATGACACACCATGAGCATGTCGAGGTGCTCGTCGAGCGTGTTGACCGTGAACGGCCTCGTCGGGTTCGTCGACGACGGGATGACGTTCGGCTCGCCGCACACGCGCAAGATGTCCGGCGCGTGGCCGCCGCCCGCGCCCTCGGAGTGGTACGTGTGGATCGTGCGACCCTTGAACGCGGCGATCGAATCGTCGACGTAGCCCGACTCGTTGAGCGTGTCGGTGTGGATCGTCACCTGCACGTCTTCTTGCTCGGCGAGCGAGAGGCAGCAGTCGATCGCTTCAGGCGTCGTCCCCCAATCTTCGTGGAGCTTGAGGCCGACGGCACCCGCGCGGATCTGATCGACCAGGCCATCGCTGAGCGATGTGTTCCCTTTTCCGGTGAGCCCGATGTTGAGCGGGAACACGTCGGTCGCTGCGAGCATCAGCTCGATGTGGCGCGCGCCGGGCGTGCACGTCGTCGCGTTCGTTCCGGTCGCCGGGCCGGTTCCGCCGCCGACGAACGTCGTGACGCCGGACGCGAGCGCTTCGTACGCCTGCTGCGGGCAGATGAAATGGATGTGCGTGTCGACGCCGCCCGCGGTCACGATGAGCCCTTCGGCCGCGATCGCCTCGGTCGTCACGCCGACCGTCATCCCCGGTGTGACGCCGGACATGACGTCGGGGTTCCCAGCCTTGCCGATCGCCGAGATGCGTCCGTTCTTGATCCCGATGTCGGCTTTGTAGATTCCCGTGTAGTCGACGATGAGGGCGTTCGTGATCACGCAATCGAGCGCGTCGAGATCGGCCACGCCCGCGGCCTGCCCTTGCCGATCGCGGAGCACCTTGCCGCCGCCGAACTTGCACTCGTCGCCGTAGCTCGCGAAATCGTGCTCGACCTCCGCGATGAGACCGGTGTCGCCGAGGCGCACGCGATCGCCGGTCGTCGGACCGAACATATCGGCGTAGTGCGTCCGCTTCATGCGATGGCTCACGGCGCGCCTCCACCCGAGGTCGACGTGCCGACGAGCGTGATCGTCTTCGTGTCTCCCGGTTCGAAGCGCACCGCGGTGCCCGCAGGAATGTCGAGGCGCATGCCGTGCACGGCGGCGCGATCGAAATCGAGCGCGCGGTTCGTCTCGTCGAACGGGAAGTGGCTGCCGACTTGGATCGGACGGTCGCCGCGGTTCGTGACCGCGATCGATTTCGTCGCGCGGCCGACGTTGAGGTCGACGTCGTCGCTCGCGAGCGTGAGCTCTCCGGGAACGACGTCCTGCGTCGCCGCTGCGCTCGCGCCGGCGAAGTGGAGCGCGTCTGGAACCGGAAGGAAGCTGCCGTGCAGCGCGAGCGCGAGGTCTCCCTGATCGAGCGCGATCGGATGATGGACCGTCACGAGCTTCGATCCGTCGGCGAACGTTCCTTCGACTTGCACGTCGTGGATCATCTCGGGAACGCCGTCCATCACCTGCGCGCGTCCGAGGATGCGGCGGCCGACGTCCATGAGATCGGCGACGCTGCGTCCGTCGCGAATCAGCTCGAGCAACTGCGTCGCGATGAGCGCGATCGCTTCGGGGTACGAGAGACGGAGTCCGCGCGCGAGGCGCTTTTGCGCGAGGAAACCCGCGCCGTGCAAGATCAGCTTGTCGAGCTCGCGAGGGGTGAGGTGCATCGGCGCGCGGAGCTTGCCGCATTGCGTTACGCGCGTCTACCCTCGGCCTTCACCACTTTCGTGCGAACGGATCGTCGCCGAGCATCGCCGCGAGCGGTGCGAGGAGATCGCGAACGAAGTGCGACGCGCGCTCGACGTCGTCGGCGGCGATGCGAGCGATCGCGCCGTCGTCGCCGAGCGCGCTCGACGCGCAGAGGAGCGGCGCACGACGATCGAGCGGCGGTGAAGCCGCGAGGAGACGATCGGCGACGGGGCGCGCGCGCGGTCCGAGCGCGATGACGGTCGTGAGCGTGTTGCACCGGCCCATGCGAAGGCCGAGCGCGCCGTGGGTTGGATCGAGCAGGACGGCGTCGCGCACGACATCGCGACCGTCGCGCGAGACGCGCGTATGCGTCGCGTAGCGCGAGAGCTCCCAACGTTCACCGTGCGCGGCGCGTCCGCACGTCATCGCGTCGACGAGGACGAGCGAAGCATCGGCCGCGAGGCGAACGCGATTGTCCTGTGCGTACCGCGCGCCGCCGAAGCACGCGACGGGATCGGGCACCACGACGAGGAGCGCGCGCGCGCTAACGTCTGCGTCGAGGCTCTGCCGCGATCCGCGCTCCGATCGGTAGACCTTCGTCGACGCCTGCGTCCCGAGGAGCGCGCGCGCGTCGTCGTCCACGCAAACGCGCAGCGCGATCGAGTCGCCGTCGACGAGCCCTCCGCCGAACGTCGCGACGAAGACCCACGCGGCATCGCCGTGGTTGTTCGGCAAGAGCAACTTCAGCGGGCTCGACGCGCGCGCCGTGTGGAGGACGGTGCGATCTCCGACGCGCACGAACCGCAGCTCGCCCGCACCCGCGACGGCGCCGCGGGCCCCGTCGATCGCGATCGCCGTGTCGCTCACGCGCGCGCCGCGATCGCCGCGCGCGCGACCTCGACGTCGTCGAAGTGCCGCGTCACGTGACCGATGATCTGCTCGCTCTCGTGACCTTTGCCCGCGACGATGACGACGTCGTCCGGTGCCGCGCGTCGGATCGCCAGCGCTATCGCCGCCTCGCGATCGATCTCGAACACGACGTCGCGCTTGCCCTTGATCCCCTTGCGGATCGCGCCGGCGATCGCCCCCGCGTCCTCGCTGCGCGGGTTGTCGCTCGTCAGCACAATCGCATCGGCCGCGGACGCCGCCGCGCCCATCGGACCGCGTTTGTTCTTATCGCGGTTCCCTCCTGCGCCGAACACGACGACGAGCTTCCCGTTCGTTCCGGTGCACAGCCTTCGACCGATCGCGAGCGTGCGAGCGAGCGCGTCCGGCGTGTGCGCGTAGTCGACGACGACGTACGGCCGCTCGTGCACCACCTCGAAGCGTCCTCGCGGCGGAGCCACGGCTTCGAGCGCTGCGATTGCGTCGCTCATCGGCACGCCGGCGGCGACGCCTCCGAGGAGCGCGGCCATCGCGTTCTCCGCGTACACATCGCCGATCGCGCGGATGGTCATCGATGCCGGCACTTCCCCGAGCGCCTTCAGCGTGTCGCTCGCTTCGAGCAAGATCGTCGTGCCGGTCCACGCGAGATCGATCCGCGCCGCGCGCAAATCGAGCGGTCCCGTCGCCTCGCCGCGACTCGGCGCTCCATAGCGCAGAATGCGGACGCCCTCGGGGATCACTTCGGCGAGGAGCGCGCTCGAAGGATCGCACGCGTTCAACACCGCGGTTCCGCCCGGCGGCAAATGCACGAACAGCTGCGCCTTGCTCGCGAGGTAGTGCTCCGGCGTGCCGTGCGCGTCGAGGTGATCGTGCGTCAGGTTCGTGAACACGCCGATCTTGCATGGCCACGCCTTCACGAATCCGCGTGCGAGCGCTTCGCTCGTCAGCTCGATCGACGCGAACTTCCCGCCGCGATCGAAGCACGCCTTCATCGTCTCGACGAATCCCTCCCACGTCTTCAACACCTCGATCGGTTCGTCGTCGAGAAACGATCCGAGAGTCGTCGCCTGCGCGACCGGAGACGCGACGCGCGCCAGCGTTGCCGCCAGCCAGCGCGTCGTCGAGGTCTTTCCGTTCGTCCCCGTGACCCCCACCGTCGTCAGCTGCTTGCTCCATTCCGGAGCGGTGGGGAGAACGGTGCCTGCGGTCATGCCGCGAGTCTACTTCTTCGGGACGCCGCCGCCGACAGCGCCTTCTGCTGCGGGGAAGAGCGCCGCGTTCACGCACGCCGCGAGGCCTGCGCTCTTGCAACCCGCGCCGCCTTCGACCGAGCAGTACGTGAGCGCCGCCTGCTTGCCGGCCGCGTTGAGGCTCGAGAGGATCGGCGTACAGACGTCGGCGGTCGTTCCGCAGAGCGGCGCGAGCTGCGCGCACGCCGCCGCGGCGTTCGGATCGCTGCAGGATGCAGCCATCGCCGTCGTGCCGCATCCGACCGCGGCTTGCCCGGAGCACGCGTTCGTCGCGGCAACCGTGCACGAGACCGCCTGCGCGGCGACCTTCGGGTTCAAGTACGTGTTGTACGCCGTGCAGCGTTTGGCCGCCCAGCTGCACGCCTTGTCGACCATCTTGGTGCAGTCGCCGGCCGTCGCCGCGCCGGTGTCGAGGCACGCCGTCGCCGGAGGCGGGGTGGGAGCCGCGCCGCCATCGACGGCCGCCGGGGGCGGCGTGGGGGGTGTATCGAGCCCGCCGATCCCACGAACCTGCTTCAGGTTGCGGCCGACGTTACGCGCGCCGGGATCGCCGGTCGCAGGCGTCGCGGGCGCTGTCGCCGCCGCCGAGCCGGCCGGGTTCGCCGGTGTGTCGGGCTCGTTCACCTTGAGAACACAGGCAGCCCCACCACCCGCAAGCGTGGCGGTAAGCAGCAGGAAAAGCGACCGATCCATCTTCATTAGGAATCCTCCTCGACTGGCGACCATACCTTTAGACGGGCGACCCGGCGCAAACTTCTATGTCTTCCAAGCGCCGTCGCCCCCGACGTCCTCGCGGCGCCCTACACTGACCCCCCATGCGCGCGCTCGTTTACGACCTGTCGCTCTGGAAGTACCTCGTCGGCAAGGCGGTCGGACCGAGAGCGCGGCGCGTTTTTTCCGGGCCCGGGACCTGTTTCGAGCTGCGCGACGTGCCCGCGCCCGCGCGCCCGGCCGACGACTGGGTGGTCCTCCGCCCGCGGCTTGCCGGGTTCTGCGGGAGCGATCTGTCCGCCATCTTCTTCAAGATGAGCCCGTCGATGAGCGCGCTCAGCCTCGGCGTCGGCGACGCCGCGGTGTTCGGGCACGAGGTGCTCGCCGACGTGATCGACGTCGGACCGGGCGCGCGCGGCGTCGTGAAGGAAGGCGATCGCGTCGTCGTCGATCCGGTGCTCGCGTGCGAAGCGCGCGGCCTCGCGTCGTGCGCGCGATGCGCGATCGGCGAGTACGCGACGTGCCACCGCATCGGCAGCTCGAAGCCGAAGGGGATCATGCTCGGCGCGTGCACCAAGTACCCGGGCGGCTTCAGCGAGCGGATGGTCGCGCATCGATCGCAAGTGTTCCGCGTTCCGGACGCCGTGACCGACGACGCGGCCGTCCTCGCCGAGCCGCTCGCGATCGCCGTGCACGCGGTGCTCCGTCATCCGCCGCGCGACGGAGAGAACGTCCTCGTCGTCGGTGGCGGAATGATCGCGTTCGCCGTCTTGTGGGCGATCAAAGAGATCGCACCGAAGGCGCACGTCACCCTCTTCACCGTCGAGAGCTACCAACTCCCGATCGCGCGCGCGCTCGGCGCCGACGACGCGTGGTCGCCCGCGAACGGAACGCTCCTCGACCAAGCCGCGCGCGCGACCGGTGCGAAGACACTGAAGCCCGTCATCGGTCGCCCGTTTCTCTCCGGCGGCTTCGCGCGGATCTACGACTGCGTCGGATCGCACGCGAGCCTCGACGACGCGCTTCGTGTCGCCGATGGCGGCGGGACGATCGTCCTCGTCGGCGCGGCCGGCGTGCTCCCGTCGCTCGACTGGATGTTCGTCTGGACCAAAGAGCTGAAGATCGAAGGAACCGTCTTCTACGCGATGGAAGATTGGCGCGGCCGTCGCGCGCGCACGTTCGACGCGACGCTCGAGCTCATGACGTCGACGCGCGCGCCGCTCGCGTCACTCGTCACGCACCGTCACCCGCTCGAAGACTACCGCGCCGTGATCGACGAGAACGTCGATCGCCGCGCGCACCAGAGCATCAAGAGCGTCTTCGCGATTTGACGAGACCTCGGAAAATCACTGCCCCGGGATGAGCGAGCAGAACTGGCTCCCCGGGCAACAGAAGTCGGCGCCGCCCGGGACCTGATCGCTGTGGAAGCACACCTTCGCGCCTTGGCTCGGGTAGTAGTACGCCCAGAAGAAGCACATCTCCTGGTTCGCCGATTCACCGAAGCTCACCGCGGCGTTCGACGTGTTGTTCCAATCGCACGTGAACTTGAAGCCGCCGTTCGCCGGGATGTTGAACGTGGGCGCGAAGAACACGGTCTTCGGCTCGTTCCACATCCAACCCGGAACGTTGTAGACCGACGTGCCGGGATCGGCCGCGTTCATCGCGGTCGAGATCGTGACGTTCGTCCCGTACTGGTGCTCGTGCCCGGTCATCGCGAAGAAGTTCGACGTCGCGAACGCCGCGGGGAGCTTGTAGAAAATCGGACCGAGCGTCTTCGTCGCGTGCGCCGGGACGTTGATGTCCGGATCGCCGATGAAGAGGAAGTCGGCTTCGAACTTGAACGCCGCGTCCGCGATCGGAATGAACGTCGACGTCGCCTGGATCGTGATCGGACTCGCGCTCGGGTTGATGAAGTGCATCTCGAGGCGAATCATCTGATTGGTCTGCAGCGTGTACGCCACGCTGTCGGGAAGCGTCAGGAGCTCGTCCTTCTTCTGCGTGATCATCAGCGGCGAGCCCTTCGCCGGATTCAGCGTTCCGACGAACGGCTTGCAGTCGAACGGCGTCGGGATCTCCATCGTGTCGTTCGTTCGATAGACGATGAGGTGGTGCGACCCCTGCGTGAGCACGTTGTGAATCGATCCCACGTGCATGAGCGCCGGATTGCCGAGGCGCAGCACGACGCACTGCGTGTTCTCTTGGCCGGGCGCGACGGTCACCGGTCCGAACTTCAGCGTGTAGGAACCTGGAGGCGGAGGGCCCGAGTCGCCGATCGTTCCGCCGTCGCCGCCCGCGCTGCCGTCGCCGGTCGTGCCTCCGTCGTCGCCGGATGTGCCGCCGTCGCCGTTGGTGTTGCCGTTGCCGTTGCTGCTCGTGCCGCCGCACGCGCCGAAGCACGCAACCACGAACGAGAACGCGATCAAGATAGCGAAGCGCTTCATGGAGACTCCTTCGGGAAGGCGCGAAAAGCTTAGCTCAATAGGAAGGTGCGGAGTGCGTTGCGCAGCGCGAGCGCAGATGTAGAGTCGCACCTATGAGCACGATCCCTCACGGCACCACCCGTCTCGCGGATCTCGACGACGCGTGGCGTACGACCGGAAACGGGCCACGTCTTCGCGCGGTTCGCACGGCCGCGGAGCGCGTGCGTGCGACGTTCGCGTCGGGACCGCGCGTCGTCGCCGTGCGAACGCTCCCGCTCGCGACGTTGCCGTATCCGACGCGGTACGCATTCAACGGCGCGGCGCTCTCGCCGGCTCCGTTCGTGACGATGACGCACCGGTGCGTGCTCGTGCAGTTTCTCCAGCACGGCGCGCTGAAGAGCCTCCTCTTCAATCCGACCGACACCGAGGCGGCGCGCGCGACGCCGTTCTTCGCGCAGCTCACCGCGGGAATTCCGAAGCAGGCGCAGTCGCTCTTGTCGAAGCAATGGGAGCCGATCGAGACGCAGCTCGCGCGCTTCGGGCTCGGCGCGAGCGACATCGACTACGTCGCGTTCGATCACTTTCACACGCAGGACGTTCGCGGACTCCTCGGCACCGACGGCCCTGGCGGAAGGTCACCGCGCTTTCCGAACGCGACGTTGCTCGCGCCGCGCGCGGAGTGGGACGACTGGGACGATCTGCATCCGATGCAGCGCGCGTGGTTCGTGCGCGACGGCAAGCTCGGCGCGCGAAAAGACAAGGTCGTCCTGACCGACGGCGATCTGCGCCTCGGCGACGGCGTGCTCTTGATGCGAACACCGGGGCACACGTCGGGGAATCAAACCCTTGTACTCTGCACGCAGAGCGGCGTGTGGGGGATCAGCGAGAACGGCACGTCGGCCGACAACTGGTCGCCGATCGACAGCAAGATCCCCGGCGTCGCGTCGTACGCGCGGCGCTACGACGTCGACCTCGTCATCAACTCGAACACGCCCGAGCTCGGCGCGACGCAGTACATCTCGATGATGCTCGAGCGCACGCTCGTCGATCGCGTCGCGCGCGCGCCGGCGTTCGTGCAAATGTTTCCGTCGAGCGAAGTGACGCCGAGCCTCCTCGCGCCGGGATTGAAGCCGACGTTGCTCCATCGCGCGATCACGAGCGGAGAGATCGCGAAGCCAGCGCGCGCGGCGGCGGCGGAGTAGACGCGGTCGAGCTCCTCAGCGCGCGGGTGAACGCCGCATGCTTCGACGCGAACTGCCGCGACGCGTGGCGATTTTGCCGTGCGCCGTCGTCGTTCGCGGTGATCGCCGCGCGATCTCCTGGGCGCGCGGCGTGGCGCACGGTTTGCTGAAGGTCCAACCGTAGTCATCGAGCGCACCAAACCGAAAAGGAAAGGGTGAACGTCATGCTCCGTTGGGCAGCCATCTTCTTCGTCATCGCGATCGTCGCGGGGGTCATGGGTTTCTGGGGCCTCGAGTCGTCGGCCGCGGGCATCGCGAAGGTGTTGTTCTTCGCGTTCCTCGTCATGGCGCTCGTCTCGGTCGTCTTCGGTCGCCGAGCCACCGCCTGACTCGCGGACTCGCGCGCGTCAGTGAATGCGCTCGATCGTCGTCGGGGGGGCGACGATCGACGATGAGCTCGAAGGCGCGCTCGTAGGAGCGTTTGTCGAGGCGGGCGCGTGACCGTTGATGATCCACCACGCCGACAGAGCGACGAGCAACGCCCCGGTGAGCGCGAGCAAGCCGAGCGCGAGGCGATCCGGCTCGATGCGATCGCGCAACGTGCGTGCGGCCTTCTGCACCGCAGGGTCCTCGCTCGAAGCGGCGAGCTTCGGCGCTTCGGCGCGAACCCTCGCGTAGTCGCCCGCGACGAACGCGGCGACGAGCGCGTCGAGCGCAGGATCCTCCGGGAAGCCTGCAGCGAAGGTCGGGCGTCCCTTGCCCGCGCGTGCCGGTTTTTCTGCCGAATCGCCCTTCGCCATCGGCCCTTTATGCGCCAGCGGTCGGCGCATGTCACGTCGCGCGGGCGCCTGCTACCCTGCATTTTGCCATGCGCCCCCTTCTTCGACCGCTCGCGCTCTTGGTTCTTCCCGTCGTGCTTCACTGCGGCTCGTCGAGCACGCCCACCGGTACGACGCCGCCTGCGTCCGATCCGGCGGAGTCGATGTTCGCGGTGCCGAGCTCGCTCGACGATCTGAACGAAGAGCACTGGTACGACATGCCGTGGCCGAGCGATCTTCGGCGCGACGCGGACGGATCGATCCACATGGCGGGATTTTTCAATCCGCATCAAACGATCCTCCTCAAGGGATACATCAACGACGCGAAGGGTTTGCTCAAGGGCTTCTCGCCGGCGGCGATGGGGTACTTGCGCTTCCGCGTCGAGATCGACACGTCGACGCTCCCCGCGACGCCGCAAGCGAGCCTCGATCCCGCTTCGTCGTTGCAGATCATCGACGTCGATCCGGCATCGCCCGAGCGCGGCAAGCGCAAGCTCCTCCAGACGTTCTGGCGCAAGGACGACGGCGTCTACTGGTTCAAGAACACGCTCGCCGTCGGGCCGGCGCTCGGGTGGCCGCTGCGTCCGAAGACGAAGTACGCGATCGTCGCGACGAAGAAGCTGATCGGCGCGGACGGAAAGGCGATCGCGCCGAGCGCCGATCTCGAGGAGGTCCTCGGTGTGAAAGCGCCGGGGGCGAAGACCAAGGCGGCCCATGATCTGTTCGCGCCCGCGGTCGACGAGATCGCGAAGGCCGGCATCGCCGCCGCCGACATCGTGCACTTCACGGTCTATACGACGAACGATCCAACCGAGGAGCTGTTCGCGATCACCGACGACGTGAAGGCGAACGTGATGGCGCCGACCGTGGATGCTCCGTCGTGGGCGCAGAAGGAGCAGACCGCGGACTACGACGTCTACGAAGGGACGTACGGTCCGACGCCGAACTACCAAGCGGGGAAGATCCCGTTCAAGCTCGACGGCGACGGCGGCAACTTCGTCTTCGAGAACGGAAAGCCGAAGCTCCAGAGCACCGAGAATTTGCGCTTCTCGCTCGTCGTGCCGAACGCGACGGCGTGCCCGATGCCTGCCGACGGCTACCCGATCACGCTCCACGCGCACGGCACCGGCGGCGACTACCGCTCGTACATCGACAGCGGCACGGCGCGTTCGCTCGCGAAGCTCTGCGTTGCGTCGCACGGGATCGATCAGATCTTCCAAGGCAATCGCATCGGTCATCCCGACGCGAACGATCCGAACCCGTCGGGGACGACCGATCTCACGTTCTTCAACTTGAACAATTTGATCGCGGCGCGGACCAACGGGCGGCAAGCGGCGATCGACGTCGTGCAGCAGGCGCGCCTCTTCACGGCGTCGCACACGACCGTGCCGGCGGCGACGTCGCGCACGACGACGGAGATCAAGCTCGACGCGTCCAAGATCACGTTCTTCGGGCACTCGCAGGGCGGGCTCAACGGGCCGCTGTTCCTCGCGGCGGACAACCAGGCGCGCGGCGGCGTGCTCAGCGGATCGGGGAGCATGATCACCGTCGCGCTGCTCGAGAAGACGAAGCCGTCGCCGAGCGTCGCGCAGGCGGTGAAGACGATCCTCCAGCTGATTCATCCGGAGGACGCAGACGAGCTCAACTTGTTTCATCCGGTCGTGAACATGGCGCAGACGATCGTCGATGCAACCGATCCGGTGCACTACGTCGGCTACCTGGCGACGCACCCGCGGCCGATGTTCGCGCCGAAGAGCATCTACCAGACCGAAGGGATCGCGCCGGACGGGACGGGCGACAGCTACGCGCCGCCGCACGGCATCGAGCTCGGCGCGGTCGCGACGGGACTTCCGCGCCAGCTTCCGGGCGTGCGCGCGATCACCGAGGCGGCGTTCGGCGGGCTCGGCGAGGTCATGATTCCCGCCGGTGGTTTGCAAGGGAACCTCGCGGGCGGAATGGCGAGCGGCGTCCTCGCGCAGTGGGTGCCGCCGGCGGGCACCGACGGGCACTTCGTCGTCTTCAACGTGCCGGCCGCGCGCGCTCAAGCGGCGCAGTTCTGCCGCAACCTCGCCGACGATCCGAAGGGGCGCGTTCCGGCGCCGTAGTCACGCGCTCGGCGAGGCGCTCTGTGTTTTTTCCGCGGCGCGTCCCGCGAAATGAAGCGCGGCCGCGGCTTGCGTGCCGAGGAGCGCGAACAGCTCGCGATCGACGTCCTCGAGGCCGCGCTTGTGACGCAAGAGTCGGAAGATGGCGATCGCGCCGATCACGCGACCGTCGACGCGAAGCGGGATGCACGCGGTGAGGTTCGTCTCGGAGAGGAGAGCGCCCGCGGGATCGCCGTTGCCGACGACCCACGTCTCGCCGTTCGCGGTCGAGCGTCCGATGATCCCGCTGCCGAGCTTCACCTCGCGCAGATCGTCGGCGATCGTCCCGAACGACGACGCGAGTCGGAGCACGCCGCCGGTGAGCTCGTAGATGACGAGCTCTTCGGAGCCGATGAGGTTGATGACGATCTCTTGGATCGCCTCGAGCACTTCGTCGCGACGAAGCGTCTCGTTGAGGCGCGAGCTCGCGACGTAGAGGTTGGCGACGTTGGCGTTCTGCACCTCGACGTTGACGTAGTGGTCGTAGTACCGCTTCGCCTCGGCCTCGATCTCCGCTGCGCGCTCTTCGGCGCGTCGCCGCTCCCGCCGCTCGCTGTCGAGCTCGACCTCGAGGACGCGCACACGCGCGCGCAGCTTGGTGACCTCGGACGGTAGATCGAAGCTCGCCCCGCGCGCGATCGGTTTCGCGGTCGGCTTCGCGATCGGCTTCGCGATCGGCTTCGCCTTGCTGGACGGCTTCTTCTTCTTCGGCGCCTTGGTCGCCGTGCCTTTGCGTTTCTTGTTCTTCGCGCTCGCCACTCAGGCCCCCAGGTGCCGCTGGATCTTCGCCAAGAGCTCGGCCGAGTTGATCGGCTTGGTCACGTAGTCGTTCGCGCCGTTCGCGAAGCCCGCCTCGACGTTCTTTCCCTCGCCACGCGTCGTCACCATGATGATCGGGATCGTGCGCGTCGCTTCGATCCCGCGGAGCACGCGGCACACTTCGAAGCCGTCCATCCTCGGCATCACGACGTCGAGCAAGATGAGATCCGGCAGCTCCCTCACCGCGACCTTCAGCGCTTCGGCGCCGTCCTTCGCGGTGATGAGATCGTACGTCGATCCGAGCATCGTCTTCTCCATGAGAAGCGCGGTGGCCGAATCGTCGACGAGCAGGATCTTCTTCTTGTCGGGCATTGAGACTCAATCAGGCTACGCACGCCGTGGCCCCGAGTCCACGACTCAGACCGGGTCTCGCCGCTTCAACAAGATGAGCAGTATGACCATCATTCCGAACGTCATGCCGGAGAGCACCGCGCCCGGGAGCCAATACGTCTCCCACTGCGCGAATCCCCACGCGCCAGCCAGGCTCTCGCTGCCGATTTGCGCCGTCGCGCAGTGAAACTTCCCCGCCTCGATGAAGTCGGGCGCGCTCGTCAGCTT
>JBBQXV010000258.1:0-13258 GCA_038209335.1 Polyangiales bacterium
AGCGTCGCCGCACTTCGCGCCGCACTTTTGCATTTCGATCGCCGGCTCGACGCGCGCGCGGTTCATCCATTCGTGGATGACGCGCTCGGACCAACTCGGGAATCCGTTCTTCCCTTCGCCGACGGCGAACGCAGGGAGCGCCGCGGTCGATACGAGCGCGCCACAGAGGAGGCCGACGAGGATCCGCATGCGATCATTGTCGCGGATATTGACGGCCGTGCTGTTCGAGAAGTGACGGCACGCGCAAATCGCGACGACACCGCACGCAGATGTGCGCGGCACGGATTCTGCTCCTGTCGCGCGCATGCTTGGAAGATGCACGCTTCTCCTCGCGCTGGTTTCCGTGGTCGGTTGCGGCTCGTCCTCGTCGCCGGCGACGGCTCCGGGCGGCGATGCAGGGACCAACGATGCTGCAAGCGGAGACGACGCGTCGACGTCGATGCCAGGCGCGACGTGGACCGCGAGCTCGCCGACACCGGACAACGTCGTTCGATGGGGCATGCCTTGGGCGTACGTCGCGTCGCAAAAACGCTTCGTCGGCTTCGGCGGGAACAACAACGCCGCGGCCGCGGAGACGTGGGCGTTCACGCCCGCCGACGGCAAATGGACGAAGCTCGCCGACACGAACGCGCCGGCGCCGCGCTACTGCAACTGCGCCGTGTCGCTCCCGGATCAGAATCAGCTTCTGCTCGTCGGTGGTCGCAACGACGCCGGGCCGATGGCCGCTGCGGCGTGGACGCTCGATCTCGTGACGAACGAGTGGACCGCGATCATGGGCGCCGTTCCGAGCGGCGTCATTGGATGCATGGCCGTCTACATGGAGAATCAAAAGCGCGCGATCGTCTTCGGTGGCGGGAGCACGTTCTTGTCGCACGACACGATGTCGTACGATCCGGTGGCGCGTGCGTTCACGAAGGTCACGACGGCGACGTCGCCGCCCGCGCGCATGGACGGCAGCGCGGCGTACGATCCGGGCGACGGCGGCCGCATGCTGATGTTCGGCGGCGAGTTCGGCATCGGGGCGCCGACCGACGATCTCTGGGCGTTCGACGGTACCGACTGGAAGAAGCTCACGCCGAACGGCGACGCGCCCGGGAAGCGCCGCGTCCCCGCGCAAGCGTTCGATGCGAAGCGGCGCCGCTGGTTCATGTACGGCGGGACGATCGACACGAAGGATCTCAAAGACGTCTGGGTGCTCGACGCGGCGACGGTCACGTGGACGCAGCTCCCCGACGATGCGGCGCCGAAGGCACGCGGGTTCACGAGCACGGGGTACGATCCGGAGAGCGACTCGTACTTCGTCTTCGGCGGTCTGACGCAGCCGAGCAGCTTTCCGATGCGGGATGGGTGGCAAGTGAAGCTCGGGTTATAGTCCGCCGCCTGATGACCGTCTCGCGTCGCGAGGTCCTTCTCACTGGCGCAAGCAGCGCAGCCGCGCTCGCCGCCGCGTCGTGCACGCCGTCGCCGATCGTCGCGCCTCCGCGCGTGGGAACGGGCGATGATCGGCTCGCCGGGATCGTCGAACGCGCACTCGACGCGGCACGCAAGGCGGGCGCGACGTACGCGGACGCGCGGATCGTGCGGCGGCGTTGGGAGCGAATCGTGACGCGCGAGGATCTCGTCGTCGGTCTGCACGACACGGAGAGCTACGGCGTCGGAGTGCGCGTCCTCGCGGGCGGCGCGTGGGGATTCGCGGCGACGTCACGCGTCGACGAGCGCGACGCGGAGAAGGCCGCGATCCGCGCGGTCGAGATCGCGCGCGCGAACGCGAAGATCGTCCGTCATCCCGTCGAGCTCGCGCCGATCACCGCGCGCAAGGCGACGTGGAGCACCGAGCTCCGGATCGATCCGTTCAAGGTCGTCCTCGGCGAAAAGATCGAGCTCCTCCTCGAGCTGTGGCGCGCCGTCCGCGACATCCCCGAGGTGAAGCACGGCAACGCGCACATCGAGCTGCTCGGCGAGTGGAAGCTCTTCGGATCGACCGACGGCGCGCTCCTCGAGCAGTCGATCACGCGCGTCGGCGCAGGCTTCGAGGTGACCGCGATCGACAACGCACACGGCGACTTCGTCACGCGGCGGCACGAGATCCCGCCGTGGCAAGCGGGATGGGAGTACCTGCTCGAGTCGTCGCTCCGAAAGGACGCGCGCGGCATCGGCGACGACGCGGTGAAGAAGCTCCGCGCGCCGTCGGTCGAGCCGAAGAAGTACGATCTGGTCCTCGCGCCTTCGAACTTGTGGCTCACGATCCACGAATCGGTCGGGCATCCGACGGAGCTCGATCGCGCGCTCGGCTACGAGGCGAACTTCGCCGGCACGTCGTTCGCGACGCCGGAGAAGCTCGGCAAGATGAAGTACGCGTCGTCGATCGTCACCATCTACGCGGACAAGACGACGAAGGGTGGGCTCGCGACGTGCGGCTTCGACGACGACGGCGAAGAGACGCAGCGATGGGATCTCGTGAAAGACGGCCTCTTCGTCGGCTACCAAACGACGCGCGAGCAGGCCGGATGGATCGGCGAGAAGCGATCGCGCGGGACGGCGTACGCGCAGGACTATAAATCGTTTCCGTTTCAACGCATGCCGAACGTGTCGCTCGCGCCGGGACCGAAGGAGATCGGGATCGACGATCTGGTCGCGGCGACGGACGACGGCGTCCTCGTCACCGGCGACGGCTCGTGGTCGATCGATCACCAGCGGTACAACTTTCAATTCGGCGGGCAGATGTTCTGGAAGATCGAGAAGGGGAAAATCGCTGGCCCGCTCCGTGATGTCGCGTACCAGAGCAACTCGCCCGAGTTCTGGGCGTCGTGCGACATGATCGGTGGCGCGAAATCGTGGCGGCTCAACGGCGCGCTCCACGACGGCAAAGGCGAGCCCTCGCAATCGAACGCGGTGAGCCACGGCTGTCCGCCGGCGCGCTTCAAGCAAGTGAACGTCATCAACACGCGCGCGAAGAGCGCGCATCCCGAGAAGCGCGAGCCATGAGCATCGACGAGGCATCGCCCGCGGTGAAGACGGCGATCGACGCGCTGACGATCGCGAAGCAGATCGTGCGCGGCGGCGAAGTGCAGGTGAGCGTCAGCCGTGAGCGATCGGCGAACACGCGGTTCGCGCGCAACGAGGTCACGTCGACCGGCGACGTCGAAGAGACCGAAGTGACGGTGAGCGTCGCGCTCGGAAAGAGTCACGCGGCGGCGTCGACGAACCAGACCGACGCGGCGTCGCTCCGCAAGGTCGCCGAGCGCGCGCTCGCGATGGCGCGCGTGACGCCGGAGGATCGCGAGCACATGCCGCTCGTCGGTAAGCAGACGTTCGTGCCGGTCGAAGCGGCGCACGACGCGGCGACGGTGGGCGTGGGGGCGGCGGCGCGTGCGGCGGCGATCGGGACGGTGGTGAGCCAGGCCGAGAAGGCGTCGCTCATGGCGGCGGGCTTTTACGAGCACGGAGCGTCCGAGTCGGTCATCGCGAACAGCGCGGGGCTCTTCGGATGGCATCACGAGACGAACGCATCGATGACGGTGACGGCGCGCACGGCGGACGGAACGGGATCCGGTTGGGCGGGCGCGGAGTCGCATCGCGTCGCCGATGTCGACGTGCCTTCGATCGCGCGGATCGCGGTCGACAAGGCGACGCGCTCGGCGAAGCCGCGGCCGCTCGATCCGGGAAAGTACACGGTGATCCTCGAGCCGGCGGCGGTCGCGGAGCTCCTCTCGTTCTACATCAACGCGCTCGACGCGCGTCACGCCGACGAAGGGCGATCGTTCTTCGCGAAGAAAGGGGGAGGGACGAAGCTCGGCGAGAAGCTCTTCCCCGAGTCGATCACGCTGATGTCGGATCCGACGAACGCGGCGACGCCGGGATCGCCGTTCGATAGCGAGGGGATCGCGCTTCGTCCGACGAAGTGGATCGATCGCGGGGCGATCGCGGCGCTTCGTTACGGGCGCTTCTGGGCGGCGAAGCAGGGGAAGGAGCCGACCGGATGGCACGACGTCCGTCAGCTCCTCGGCGGCGCGGCGGAGCGTCCGGAAGATCTCCTCGTCGGCATCAAGCGCGGTCTCCTCGTCACGCGCTTTTGGTACACGCGCTGGCTCGAAGCGCAGTCGATCACGATCACCGGCCTCACGCGCGACGGCGTGTTCCTCATCGAGGACGGCCAAGTGACCGCGCCGGTGCAGAACTTCCGTTTCAACGAGTCGCCAGTGACGATGCTCGCGAACACCGACGCGATGACGAAGCGAACCGTGCGCGCGCCGTCGCGCGGCGGCGCGTGGCACGTGCCGACGATTCGCACGCACGAGTTCAACATGGCGTCGTCGTCCGCGGCGGTGTGAGCCGCGCGGGTCAGGGCGTGCCAAGGCCGGCGGCGATCGGCGCGCGTCCTGCCGCGGCGCCGTCTCCGCCTTGGCCTGGTCGATCGTCGATCTCGCTCGCCGCGCGCACGAGGGCGCCGACCTTCAACGACTCGAGATCGATCGGATCGAGCGCGCGGAAGCGCCGGCCCGGGCTCCCGACCTCCGGACCGCGGAGCTGCAGATCGATCGCGGGCGCGTCGCCGAGCGCGCGCACGAGGTGCAGCGTCGCGAGCCCGTCGGTCTCGACGAGATCGTTGTGGCTCAGCACCTTGCGCGTCACGAGCTCGAGCGCGTCGTCGCCCTTCTCGGTGAAGCGCAGCTCTTCGAGCATCCCTTCGATCGACTTTCCGAGCAGGCGATGCGGGTGCGCGTGAATCGGCGTCGCCGATCCCGGCTCGCGGCACACCGCGACGAGCGCCCATCCGCTCTTTCCCTCCCAGTACGTGAGCCATCGGCACCCTTCGCCGTGCGGGAGCGGGCTCTCGCGCACCGGGATGAGCTCGCCGATCGCGGGATGAAGCTGACGGAGCACGCGGCGCAACGTCGGCTCGTCGGGCGGGGCGACGGCTTCGAGGCCGTTGAGCAAGCGCGTGGCTTCGGCGAGCGACATCGGCGCGCCGCTCTCGAAGCGCTCGTGCAAGCGACGCGCTTCTTTCTCTGCGCCGCCGGTGACGCGCCACGCGACGAACGACGCGAGCACCGCGCACAGGCCGACCAGCGCCGCTGCGGAGTGCGCGCCGTGTCCTGAGAGCGCGATCATCGCGAGCGTGAGCGACGCCATCCACGTCGACGTCACGCCGCCGAGCGCGATGGCGCTGGCGCCCGCGGAGAGGAGCTTCCCGACCTCGAGGTGCAGGCCGATCGCCGCGGCGACCGTCGCCATGAAGACATCGACGGCGAGCTTGTCGATCTCGACGAGCGTGGTCCACGCGGCGCTGCCCATGACGACGCGATCGCCCACCGCGCGAACGATCGCGAACGCGAGGTAACCCACCAAGAAGCGCGGGAGCTGATCCACCGCGCGATCCCACAGCGTCGTCTTCGGCGGCGCAGCCCCGGTCGGCGCGCGCTCGCGTCGCATCAAGGCGAGCACGACGAGCGCCGGTGCGAGCATCACGATGCGCGCGGACTTCGACGCGGCCGCCATCACGCCGCCGACGTCGCCCATTTGCTTGCCGACCGCGATCGCGCTCGACAGATCGTTCACCGCGAGCCCGCTCCACAAGCCCGCGTGTGCTTCGTCCAGTCCGACGAGCGCCGCGATCGGACGGAAGACGACGAGCGCGACGACGCTGAAGAGAAAAATCGCGCCGATCGCGATCCCTTGCTCTTCGCGACGCGCGCCGCACACCGGCGCGATTGCGTTCACCGCCGACGCGCCGCAGATCATCGTCCCGCCCGCGACGAGATCCGCCATCGGGCGCCGCACGCCGAGACGCGCCGCCGCGACGTGCGCCATGAAGAACGTGCTCGGGAGCGCCGCTGCGCCGACTCCGCCGATGAGCGCGAGATCGGCCATCGCAAACGAGCTCGTTTGCACCTTGAAGCCCATCAAGATGATCGAGAGGCGGAGCACCCATTTGCCCGTGAAGCGCAGCCCCGCCGCCCACCTGTCCGGTTCGCGCTCTTCGCTCGGAAGCGCGAGCGCGATCACGCGACGCAGCGGCGTATTGAGAATCAGCGCGCCGAGGACGAGCGCGACGAGGATGTCGGAGACATACGGCGACGGCGGTAGCGCGCGCACGATCGCGATCGACGCGACGCCGAGCACCGCAGCGAGCCCGAGGCCCGGCGTGTCGGAGCCGCGCGGGATCCACTGCGGTGCGCGCACTTCGTCAGTCGCCTTCGCCTTCGAGCGCGGCGTACACGTCGCCGGCGAGCACGTCGGCTTGCTCTTCGGAGAGCTTGAGCGCGGCGATGAGCTCGTCGTCGAATTCGTCTTCCGAGTCGCTCTTGTCGAGATCCGTCAGCGACATCGCGACCGCGACTTTGTACGCGAGCTCGCGCGGCAACAGGCGCCCGAGCACCGACGTCGTCTCGGCGAGGCACGCCGCACGTCCCGACTTGTCGAGCTTCGTCATGAAGCCGTCGAGCATCTTCTCGAGCGCCTCTTCGGTCATCTGCACGTCCTTCGCGCCGACGAGGCCGCGCAGCGCAACGCAGAGTCCCGTGAACGCGGCTTGCTCTTCGTCGGCGATCCGCCCGTCGGCTTCGCCGGCGAGGAAGGCGACCTTGAGGATCGCATGCGCTTCGGGCGCGGTGAGCGTGCCGGGTGCGGGGGCGGGGAGCACCTTCGCGATTTCTACCGAGGGGGGCTTGGCCATGGCGCGCTAGACTAGCAGCACAGATGGCTTACGCGACCGGTCACGGAGGGGCCCAAATCTACTTCGAGACGTTCGGAGAAAGCGGCCCGTGGGTCGTCTTGATCCAAGGTTTGGGGCTGTCGTCGCGCTTCTGGTTCGATCTTCCGGATCGCCTCGTCAAGGACACGCCGACGTGCCGCGTCGTCATCCTCGACAACCGCGGTGTCGGCCGCACCGACCGGCCGCCGGGCGCCTACCAGATGGCGCACATGGCGGACGACGTCGCGTCGGTGCTCGACGCGGCGGGGATCGATCGGGCGTACGTCGTGGGGATTTCGATGGGCGGGATGATCGCGCAGCACGTCGCGATTCGTCATCCGAAGCGCGTCGCGGGCCTCGTGCTCCTCGCGACGACGCCCGGCATGCCGCACGGACGCTTGCCGTCGCCGCGCGCGCTCGCGACCCTCTTGACGATCCCGCTCACGCCGAAAAAAAGAGCGGGCATCGCGCTCAGTCGCATCCTGCTCCCGAAGAAGCATCAGTCGCGCGCGAAGGAGCTGATGTGGCGATGGCCCGCCGCGCTCGCCGCCGAGCCGACGCACCCACGCGCGTTCTTCTCGCAGTTCGCAGCGGTCATTCGCCACTCGACGGGATTTCGCTTACGCGGCATTCGCTGTCCGACGGTCGTGGTGGCTGGCGCCGACGACATCCTCGTGCCGACGCACAACAGCCGCGTCCTCGCGAAGAAGATCCCGACCGCGACGCTCGAGATTCTCGACGACGTCGCGCACGGGATCCCGCTGATGGACGAGCGCGTCGTGCATCGCGCGCTCGGGAAGCTGTGGGGCACCTGAGCTCGGGTCTTGGTGCGCGCGCGATCGATCCTTCTCTGGCGTGTGACCCCGGCGCTCCTCGCGCTCGGCGTCGTCGTCGCGTTCCCGTGGCTTCGCGGAAAGATCGGACTGTTCTGGTCGGCGACGGCGTGGGCGGCCACGCTCCTCCTCTCGTACGTCGGCTGGGGACGCTTCCTCGCGGCGCGTCTCTATCCCCGCGTGCGTCTCGGGTGGGGCTTCGAAGGGGCGCTCGGGATCGCGCTGTCGCTCCTCTTCGGCGGCACCATGATGACCGCGCGCGCAGCGACGGGGCCGCTCATCCTCGCGTGGATAGCCGGAGGGATCGTCGCGCTCGCGTTCGAGAGCGTGCGCCGCCCGATCGCGCCGCCGTCGTCGCGACGATGGCTCTCATGGCTTCGCACGCGGAGTCGGCTTTGGAGCTTCGCCATCGGCGTCGCGATCCTCGGCGCGATGCTCGTCGTTCGCTTCTTGGCCTCGGTCGCGAACATCGACTTCACGGTCTGGGACGACAACATGGCCTACCGGGGATACCCGCAGCAGATCCTCGACACCGGCACGCTCGTCGAACCGTTCTCGTACCACCGCATCGGCAGCCTCTGCGGTCAGAGCTACCTCCACGCGATGGCGCTCGTGCGCGCTGGGCCGCAGCGCCTCCACATGATCGACGACGGCATCTGCTTCGTCTTCGTCGCCGCGCTCGTCGCCGGTTACGAAGGGGTCAAGACGACGACGCGCGTCGCGATCGTCCTCGCGCTCGTCTTCTTCATCGCGGTCCCGCATCGCCCGCACAACATCCAGGCGGCGGTGTCGGGCGTCCTCTTCTTCTTCGCGCTCTTTCGTTTGTTCGACGCGTCGACGTTCACGCGCATGCGTCCGGTCGCCAACGCGATCGTCGTCGGTCTCCTCGCCGCCGCCGTCTGCACGCTGCGACAAAACTACATGTCCGCGGTCGCCGCGTTCGTCGCATTCTACTACGCGTCGCTCATCGTCTCGGAGCGCGGCGTGCGACGGCGGTGGCTCGTCGAGATGGCGTGTGTCGCGCTCGCGACCGTCGTCTTCCTCGTGCCGTGGGCGGTCGTCACGTTCCAGACCGCGCACACGTTCTTCTATCCGGTGATGCGCGGGACGACGAACCCCGACTTCGGGATCCTCGGCAAAGTGAGCCTCGCCGAAGAGATGCGCTGGATGATCCAGAATTTCTTTTACCCGTGGCCGCTTCGATCGCTCCCAGCGTTCGCGCTCGCGGCGGTGATGATCCCGTTCTCGGTGCGCACGCGCGCGCTCCACGCGCTCTTCTTTGGAACGATCGCCGGTTTCATCTCGCTCGTTCATTTCTTCCAAGCGTTCGATCTCATCGACAGCATCGCGCGCTACTACTTCGCGTTCGCCACCGCGTTCGCCCTCGCGGTTACGCTCAAAGCCGGCGAGCAGCGACCCAAGCGCGGCATCGCCCCCGCGCTCGCGATCGTGGCGGTCGGGATCGTCTGGCAAGTCTGCGACGAGCGCCACATGACGATCGAAGTCTTCGCGGGCGAGCTCACGCACATCGAGGCCGAGCGAAAGGACAAGGCGCGATCGGTCGACGCGAAGTGGCTCGCGACCGAGGACTTCTACCGACGCATGCAGTCGACCGTCCCCGAGGGCGAGCGCTTGCTCGTCTTGGCCGACGAGGTGTTTCGCTTCGACGGCAAGCGAAACAAGATTTGGAACTACGATCAGCCGGGCGCGATGAGCCCGCGTCCGGGCTTGCCGTACTTCAAAGGGCCGGAGGCGTATGCGTCGTACTTCTTGTCGATCGGCGTGAGGTACATCGCGTTCACGATCAGCGAGTCGTCGCCGGAGTACACGCTCTCCGGTTGGACGGCGCGCAGCACCCAACCCGACAAGCCGAACGGTCGCGGCCAGCAGTACAAGACGCACGCGAAGTACTATCTCGACGCCTTCGACGCGCTGGCGACGCTCGCGAAGACGCGCAAGAACCTCTTCGCCGAAAAGGACTATTGGGTCATCGACCTGGCAACATGGTGAGCTTCGCCTCCCTCCGTCTCGAACGTCTGCGCCCGCTCCGAAAGCCGAGCGTGTGGCTCTTGCGCGCGCTCGCTCCGATCGTCGCGACGATCGCGATCGCGAAGATCCCGTGGATGCGCGGCAAGTACGGCGATTTCCCGGCGAGCGCGGCGTGGGGGCTCGTGCTCCTCGCGTCGTACGCGGGATGGGGAAGGCTCGTCGGCAGTCGCTGCTATCCGGATCGCAAGCTCGGCTTGGGACTCGAGTGCGCGCTCGGAATGGCGTTGTCGATCGCGGTCGGCGGAGCACTGATGCTGGTGCATCTCGCGCGCGGTCCGGCGATCATCGGCTGGACGATCGGCGGGCTCGTCGCGCTCTTGGTCGAGGCGATCCGCGCGCCCATCCCACGACCGCGTCGCCAATGGCTCACGATGCTTCGTCGGCGAAGTCGGCTCTGGACCTTCGCCGGATGCATGGTCGTGTTCGCCGGGCTGCTCCTCGTCAGGTATTTCGGATCGGTCGCCAATCTCGACTTCAACAAGATCGACGACAACCTCGCGTTGCGCGGGTTCGCGCGGCAGATCCTCGACGCCGGCACGCTCTTCCAACCGTTCTCGCTTCACCGCATCGCGAGCCTCGGCGGCCAGAGCTACCTCGATGCGATGGCGCTCGCGCGGGCGAACGGAGCGCGCCTCCACATGATCGACGAAGGTCTGTGCGTGCTCGTCGTGGGCGCGCTCGTCACGGGATACGAGGGGGTCCGTCGTTCGACGCGCACCGCGATCCTCCTGGCGCTCGTCTTGCTCGTGACCTTGCCGCATCGATCGAACGACATCCAGAGTCAGATGTCGGGCGTCGTCTTCTTCCTCGCGATCTTCCGCGTCCTCGACTCGGAGCGATTCGTCGTGGCGCGATCGCGGTCGAGCGCGATCGTCCTCGGGCTGCTCGCTGCTGCGGCGTGCACGCTCCGCGCGAGCTACGTCGCGGCGTGCGGAGCGTTCCTCGTGTTCCACTACGTGTCGCTCGTCGTCGCGAGTCGAGGTGAACGCAAGCGCTGGCTCTACGAAGGATGCGCCGTCGCGCTCGCGACGATCGCGTTTCTCACGCCGTGGGCCACGCTCGCGTACGAGAGCGCGAGGACGTTCTTCTATCCCGTGATGCGCGGAACGACGAATCCGGTCTTCGGTGTCGTCGCCGGCAAAGTGACTGTCTTCGAAGAGCTCCGTTGGATTCTGAAGAACGTCCTCTTCTGCTGGCCCATCCGAACGATTCCGGTCTTCGCGGTCGGCGCCCTGATCATCGGATACCGCGCGAAGACGCGCGCGCTCAACGCGATGCTCTTCGGGACGTTCGTCGGCTTTGGCGTGCTCGTTCATTTTCTCCACGCGCCCGAAGGCGTCGAGAGCCCCGCGCGTGACTACTTCGCGTTCATGGTGGCGTTCGCGCTCGCGGCCACGCTGAAGGCGGTAGGGGAGCCGATCTCGCGACGTCGCGGTGTCTCGATGGCGTTCGTGCTCGTCGCGGCGAGCGTCGCGCTTCAGGTGATCGAAGTGCGCGACAAGACCGTCGAGCTCTACAACGCGTCGCTCACGAACATCGAAGAGGACGCGAAGAATCGTCTTCGTTGGAATGACATGGCGTGGCTCAAGGCGGACGATCTCGCGAACCGTATGCAGGCGAGCGTGCCTGCGGCCGCGCGCATTCTCGTCATGACGGAGCAGCCGTTCCGATTCGACGGCGCACGAAATCCCATTTGGACCTTCGAGCCGGCGGGCGCGGTCAGCCCGCGGCCTGGACTGCCGTATTTCAAGGGGCCCGAAGCGATGGTCGACTACCTCGCGCGGCTCGGCGTGAGGCACGTCGCGTTTCGGCCGATGGATCAAAGCGGCGTCGCGAAGGAGCGATCACAGTACTACGTCGACGCGTTCGAGACTCTTCAACAGCTCGCGACGACGCGCCGCGTGCTCTTCCACGACGGCGACTACTGGGTGCTCGATCTGCAGACGCCCGCGCCACCGCCGTGACGGCAGCGCGGGAGCCGCGTCTCTTCGTTTCAGATCGACAGCGCGCCGGTCCTCAACAGGTACGCCAGCTTCTGCCGCTGGTCCTGATTGAGTAGCGCGTGGATCTTTCCGAGCGCTGCTGCCACCGCGTCGCGCAGCCTCTCCGCGCTCTTCACGCGATCGGCCGCGGCCGCGCCCGCCTTCGTCGCATCGAACGTCTCCGCCGCGATCGCGTCGGCGAACGCCGACGTCGTGCGACGATGATCGACCGCCGCTTGCGCGCGCTCGGTCTTCAAATCGTCCAAGATCTGCGCGAGCGCTGCGACCTGCTTCTCTTCGAGGTCGAGCTTGTGCGCGAGAAAGCGCAGAGGCCGCCTCACGCCGAAGTGACCGCCGCCGAAGTCGCCGTCGTCGTGCGGTGCGGCCCACGCCGCGCCTTCGCCCGACGGACCGCAACCACCACCGTGACCTGCGTGAACGCCGTGACCGTGACGGTGCGAACGCTGGGCGTGTTTGAACCAAGCGAACATTGCCGGATGCATCATTTGTCTTCTCTCCTGCTCGCCGAGGCGTACCGCGCCCGGCGGGGCTCTATACGTGGGCGAAACTGCCTCACGCATTGGTGAGCATTGGCCTCGCGCGCCGGCTTGTCAACGCCGCGCGAAGTGACACGACCCCGATCGCAGACTAGCTTTAGAGCGGTATGGCTCGACCGTACGTCTTCTCGCTTCTCGTCGTCGGCACGCTCGGGATCGGCACGCTCGGTCTCGCCGCCTGCTTTCCCGACTACCAAGTTGGTGACGGCGTGTCGGGCGGCGGCGACGGCGCGATTTCCGATGGCGGCGGCAACGGTGACGGCGGCGCGAGTGACGGCGCTGGCAACGGTGACGGAACGACCGGCGACGGCGGCGGCGGCGACGGAAGCACGTTCGACGCGGCTGCGACGAAGATCGTCCCGCTCGGATCGTTCGTCTTCACGTCTCCGTCCGGCTCGACGATGACGACGGCGACGCTCTCGCACGACATCTACTTCGACACGCACGAGCTCACCGTCGCTGTGCTCCGCGCGTGGGTCGCCGCGGCGAAGCCCGCACCGTGCGGCGGCGGAACGTGCACGCTGGATCCGGGCGGGCCGTATGCGAACAAGATCGTCTGGTACCCGGCGTGGAATCAGTCGGTCGCCGAAGAGAGATACAAAGATCCAAACTGCCAAGCGTCGGGGATCTCGCAACAAGGCTATCCGACGTACAACGGCGCGGACGACACCGTGCCCGTCAATTGCCTCAATTGGTATCAGGCGGCGGCGCTCTGTTGGTTCGACGGCGGCAAGCGTCTGCCGACGCAAGTCGAATGGCAGTACGAAGCCACCGGTCGTGGACGCGGGCGCACGTACCCGTGGGGCGATACACCCGCGCCGTCGGATTGCTCGCGCGCGATCTGGCGAAACGACGCGGGCTCGTTCCAGGACTACAACGGCTGCGGATTCCCGATCAAAGTCGGGAGCACGCCGATGGGGGCGTCGTTCGACGGCGTCGACGACATGTCCGGCAGCGTGTCCGAGTGGACGTGGGATTGGTATGACAACACGTACCCGCCCGCGTGGCCGACGGATTGGACCGGACCGGCGGAGGACGCAGGGAGCAACTTCACGAAGATCGTGCGCGGTGGAAACTGGGACTCGCCGGCGAGCGAGCTGCACACGAACGCGCTGTCGACACACTCGCCCGGCACCGCGGTCG
>JBBQXV010000259.1:0-13210 GCA_038209335.1 Polyangiales bacterium
AGAAGGATGCGCTCGGCGTCACGGGCCTCGGCGCGGCGGCGGTGGGTTATTACAAGGACGGCGAGAAGCGGTACCGCATGCTCGTGCTCCTTCGCGACGACGTCGATCAGGCGAAGGACGCGATGAAGCTCATCAAGGGCAAGCCGGGAGCGTTTCCGATGAAGGACATCGGCGACGACGCGGTCGCGTTCGTAGTGCAAGAGGCGAAGGATCGTCCGAAGGCCGACTACGTCTTCGCGCGCAAAGGAAACGCGATCCTCGTGATCGGCGACGAGGAGCTCGTGCTCACCGGAGGCGACGCGCCGGACAAGCTCGCGGCGTTCAAGCTGACGCGCGACGAGAAGCTCATCAAGCTGCGCGCGTGGACGGCGTTGCCTGCGCCCGCGCCCGCGCCGAGCTCGCCGGCTGCACCTTCGGCATCGGCAGCGCCGAAGAAATAGCTGGGTTGCTCGCCGCCGCCGTTCGTCAGCGTGCTGTCGTGGGCGTGATCACGAAATGACGGCCGCGCGATTTCGCTCGAAGCAATGATCCGGCAGCTTGCGCCGCTTGCGTGAGAGCGACGACGCGCGCACGAACTGCGTCGTCACCGGATCGTGGTAGCCGCTCGCCATTGGCAACTCGGGATCGCTCTCGCGGTGGTAGCGGACGACGCGGCGCATGAGGAGATCGCGCACCCACTTTCCGACGAGCGACGCCATCGCGACGAGCGCGTGCTTCGCGTCGGCGTCGCGCACGAAGGCGATCCGCCCGAAGCCGGGGATCGCGTACTCGCTGCGCGCGCGTCCTTCGATGATTGCCGTATGCAAGCGTCCGCCGAGCGGGCCGAACGCATCGGCGTAGCGGTTGTACCCGCCGACCTTGCCGCACGTGACGAGGACGTCCTCGGCGGCGTCGTCGCGCGCGGCGATCGCGAGGCGCTCCATCGCGTGGAGATCGACGTCGAAGCGCGACACGCCGCGCGCGGCCGCTTCGTTCAGGCGTGACGTGCAGACGATGGCGACGCGCGCGCGGACGATTTCGATCCCCGCGCGCTCGAGCGCTTCGAGATCGCCGGTGACGATGTCGACGAGCGCGTCGTCGGCGTCGAAGCGTTCGCCCTCGGCGCTCCAGCACTGCGCGTGGTGATCGCCGGGGCACGGCGCGCGCAACATCTCCGCCGCGTCGAGCGACAGCGCCTGCACGAGCGCGTCCGGCGTCGTCACGCGCGCCGCGCCCATCGATCGACGCGTGATCGCCCGCGCCCACGCCTCGCCGAGCGCGGAGTTGCCGAACGCGACCAGCGCCTTCGAGTCGCCGAGCCGCTGCGCGAGCTTCCCGCGCGGCTTCTTCTCGACCCGCTTCTCGCCGTCGCCCCGCGTGCGCGCCGTCACCGCCGTCACGACCAGCGGCCCGAGTCGCGGCCCGAGGCCATTCTCGTCGATGCCCACGCGGACTGTAAAAGGCTGGGCGAAGCTCACGAAAAAGCTCTACCAGAAGCGTTTCGCAAGCGCCCCGTTGACGATCCGAAATGGGAGCTTTAACGTGCTTCGCCCCCCCGGGGAACGGTCTACGCTGCTCAGTTACGACAAACGGCGCCGTCGTTATTCATCGATTTGATGCACGGAAACGAAGCGAGGCGAACGCAGTGAACAAAGCGACTCTGAAAAAGTTCAAGACGCTGCTCACCGAGAAGCGCGAAGAGCTCCTGAAGAAGGCGAAGCAGACGCTCGAGCAAGACATGGCGCTCGACACCGACGACTTGCCGGACGAGATGGACCTCGCGTCCAGCGAGTATCTGCAGTCGTTCACGTTCCGCCTGCGCGGTCGCGAGAAGTCGTTCCTCGACAAGATCGAGAAGGCGCTCGCGAAGATCGAAGACGGCTCGTTCGGCGTCTGCGAAGAGTGCGGAGAGGAGATCTCGGTCAAGCGCCTCGAAGCGCGGCCCGAGACGACTCTGTGCATCCGCTGCAAGGAAGACCAAGAGCGGATGGAGAAGGATTACTCGTAGTCGCGTACCGACCGCGCGCCCGGCGTGATTAGGCGCGCTTTCGTTTGGTCTCGGGCTCGGGGCGATCTTGCGCGCCGCGGGCGAGGACATCCTTGAGGTAGTGGCCCGTGTGCGAGCGGGGCGCTGCCGCGATTTGCTCCGGCGTTCCCACCGCGACGATCTCGCCGCCTCCTTCGCCGCCTTCCGGGCCGAGGTCGATGACCCAGTCGGCGCACGCGACCACGTCGAGGTTGTGCTCGATGACGAGGACGGTGTTGCCCTGGTCGCGCAGATCGGTGAGCGCGGTCAGGAGCACTTCGATGTCCGCGAAGTGGAGGCCGGTGGTCGGTTCGTCGAGGACGTAGAGCGTGCGCCCTGTCGCCTTGCGCGCGAGCTCGCGGGCGAGCTTCACGCGCTGCGCTTCGCCGCCGGAGAGCGTCGTCGCGGGTTGGCCGAGCGACACGTAGCCGAGGCCGACTTTGCGGAGCGCCTCGAGGCGATCGGCGACGCGCGGGATCGGCTCGAAAAGCTCGCTCGCTTGATCAACCGTGACGTCGAGCGCGTCGGCGATCGAGTAGCCGCGGTACTTCACCTCGAGCGTCTCGCGGTTGTAACGCTTGCCTTGGCAGGCGTCGCACATGACGAACACGTCGGGGAGAAAGTGCATCTCGATGCGCAAGACGCCGTCGCCCTGGCACGCCTCGCAGCGTCCGCCCTTCACGTTGAACGAGAAGCGTCCCGCCTTGTAGCCGCGCGCGCGTGCGTCGGGGAGGCCGGCGTAGAGCTCGCGGAGGAGCGCGAAGATCCCCGTGTACGTCGCCGGGTTCGATCGAGGCGTACGGCCGATCGGCGCTTGATCGATCGACACGACTTTGTCGATGTTCGTGAGCCCTTCGACGCCGTCGCACTCGCCGATCGGAGCCGTTGCAGAATACAGCTTTTCGCGCGCGGCCGGCAGGAGCGTGTCGACGATGAGGCTCGATTTGCCGCTCCCCGAGACGCCGGTGACGCACGTGAAGAGGCCGGTCGGGATCTCGGCGGTGACGTTGCGAAGGTTGTGCGCGCGCGCGCCGACGATCGAGACGATCTGTTTTGCCTTCGGCGCTTTGCGCTTTGCCGGGACCGGAAGGTGGCGCTTGCCGGAGAGCCACGGACCCGTGATCGATTTCGGATCGCGCATGAGCTCTTGCGGCGTTCCTTGCGCGACGATCGTTCCGCCTTGCGCGCCCGCGCCCGGTCCCATGTCGACGACGTGATCGGCCGCGAGGATCGCTTCGCGATCGTGCTCGACGACGAGGACGGTGTTGCCCAGATCGCGAAGTCGAATCTGCGCTTCGATGAGGCGCGCGTTGTCGCGCGCGTGGAGGCCGACCGAGGGCTCGTCGAGGACGTAGAGGACGCCGACGAGCGCGGCGCCGATCTGCGTCGCGAGTCGGATGCGCTGTCCTTCGCCGCTCGAGAGCGTCTGCGCGCTGCGATCGAGCGTGAGATAGTCGAGGCCGACGTCGATGAGGAACCAGAGGCGCGCGGCGACCGCTTTGAGCAGCGGCTCGGCGATCGCGCGCTCGCGCGGTGAGAATGCTTGCGTGGCTTGTCCAGCGCCGAGCTGCTCGGTGAACGTGCGCACGTGGCGGAGCGGCATCTCGCCGAGGCGCGCGATGTCCTTGCCGTCGAGCTTCACGGCGAGCGCTTCGGGGCGCAGGCGCCGGCCTTTGCACGCGTCGCACGTGCGTCGAACGAGAAAGCGGCCGACCTCGTCGTCGGCGATGCCACCCTCTTCGGGATCTTCGTCTTCGTCGACGCGATCGCCGTCGCCCGCTTCGAGGCGCGCTTGCAATCGCGGGACGACCCCTTCGTACAGCTTCGCGCGACCGCGCTTCTTCTCTTTCCCTTCGCGGCGAGACGCAGCGGGCGCGGCGCCGCCGAAGAGGATCGCCTTGCGCTGTTCCTCCGGGAGCTTTCCCCACGGAACGTCGGGGCTCACGCCGAGCACCTCGACCGCGTGCGACAGCTCCGTTGCGAGCGCGACTGATGCGCGTCGTCCCCACGCGAGCACGACGCCTTCGCGGAGCGAGTGGTGCGCGTCGCCGATGCATCGCTCGGGATCGACCACGTTGCGCGAGCCGAGACCGTCGCAGCTGGGGCACGCGCCGTGCGGTCCGTTGAACGAGAACATGCGCGGCTCGATCGGCGGCAGCGAGATACCGCAGTCGACGCACGCGAAGCGCTCGCTCAACCAGAACGGCTCTTGGCCGTCGACCGCGACGAGGAGGCGCCCTTCGCCCTGTTTCAACGCGAGCTCGACGCTGTCGGTGAGGCGCCCTTTGAGCCCCTCCTTCAACACGAGGCGATCGATGACGACGTCGAGATCGTGCATCTTCGCGCGGTCGAGCTCGATCTCGTCGCCGAGGTCGACGACCGATCCGTCGATGCGTGCGCGTACGAATCCTTCGCGTCGGAGGCGCTCGAGCTCGAGCTTGAGCTCGCCTTTTCGCGCGCGGCAAATCGGCGCGAGCACGGAGAGCTTGGTCCCTTCGGCGAGCGCGAGGACGCGGTCGACGATTTGTTGAACGGTCTGCGCTTCGATCTTCTTGCCGCATTGCGGGCAGTGCGGCGTGCCGACGCGCGCGTAGAGGAGGCGCAAGTAGTCCGCGATCTCGGTCACGGTCCCGACCGTCGATCGCGGCGACTTCGACAGCGGGCGCTGCTCGATCGCGATCGCCGGCGAGAGCCCTTCGATGCGCTCGACGTCGGGCTTCGCGAGCTGCTCGAGGAACTGCCGCGCATACGCGCTGAGCGACTCGACGTAGCGACGCTGCCCTTCGGCGTAGATCGTGTCGAAGGCGAGCGACGACTTTCCGGAGCCGCTAGGCCCGGTGAAGACGACGAGCTTGCCCCGAGGGAGCGAGATCGAAACGTCTTTCAGGTTGTGTTGTCGCGCACCTACGACGACAAGCCGGTCCATCGTAGTCATGCCCGTAGCACGGCGCTCGGTCGTGGGCGCGCGTCTTTTTCAAGCGGTGGCGATCTCGCTGGCGATCGCGTTGGAAAGATCGTTCCACAAATCTCCGCACGCCTCGATTCCGACGCTGATGCGAAGGAGGCCGTCGGTGATGTTCGCGGCCTCGCGCGCCTCGCGAGGCATGGTCGAGTGCGTTGTCGACGCGGGATGGACGATGAGGCTGCGGACGTCGCCGAGGCTGACGGCGTGCGTGAGGACGCGAACACGTGAGAGCGCGCGCCGGCCCGCGTCGATCGCGCTCGTCGTCGCGGTCGCCGCGAGCTCGAACGAGAGGAGCGATCCGTACGCGTGCATCTGCTTCTTCGCGAGCGCATGGCCTTGGTGCGAAGCGAGGGACGGGTGGTGGACCTTCGCGACGCGCGGGTGCTCGGCGAGGCGCGCCGCGAGGATCGCCGCGCTCTCGCACGCCTGCCGCTGCCGAAGCGCGAACGTGCGGAGCCCGCGCGCGACGAGGAACGCGTTGAACGGCGCGAGGACGCCGCCGAAACCTTTGACGACGAGATCGCGCACCCTCGTCACGTCGGCCGCGCTTCCACAGACGGCTCCGGCGATCGCGTCGCCGTGTCCGCCGAGCCCCTTCGTCATCGAGTGCACCACGACGTCGACGCCGAGCGCGCACGGGTTCTGCGCGAACGGCGTCGCGAACGTGTTGTCCGCGATGGTCACGAGGCCGCGCGACTTCGCGAGGGCGACGATCGCGCCGATGTCGGAGACGGCGAGGTTCGGGTTCGCCGGCGATTCGATGTAGAGCGCACGCGTCGCGGGCGTGATCGACGCCGCGTACGCCGCGACGTCGAGCGCGTCTACGAAGCTCGTCGTGATCCCGAAGCGCGGGAGTCGCGCGCGAAAGAGGCGCGCACTCTCCGCGTACATCGATCGCGGCGCGACGATGTGATGGCCCGCCTCGCAAAACGTCATCACTGTGCCGCTCACCGCCGCCATCCCGCTCGCCGTCGCGCACGCCGCTTCGGTCCCTTCGAGCGCGGCGAGCTTCGCTTCGAGCGCCTCGACCGTCGGGTTTGCCCAGCGCCCGTAGATGTACGAGTCGTTCTTTCCTTCGAACGCTTCGGCGGCGTCCTCCGCGCTCGCGAAGCCGAACGCGCTCGACAAGACGAGGGGCGGATCGAGCGCGCCCGTCGCGGGATCGCGCGGTTCACCGGCGTGGATGGCGAGCGTGGTCAGAGCATCGGCGCGCGCGGCGAGCTGCGCGGCGTACGAAATCGCGGGGTCGATCATGATGCCGCGGCGATGCTACCTTTTGCATCGATGGCTGGCGACGACGACGCGAAGAGCTCGAAGAGCGCGAAACCATCGCACCGCGCGGTGCGACTCAAGACCAAGCCGTTCGACGACGACTCGAACAGCTTGCGCGCCGCGCTCCACGCCGAGCTCCGCAAGAAGGCCGCGCCGTCGCTCGTCGTCGTCGCGGGTGACGACGTCGGCGTGCGCTTCACGCTCGATCGATCGTGCGACATCGGACGCGATCCCGGCGCGGAGCTCCCGGTGCGCGACGAGAACGCCTCGTGGCGCCACGCGCGCATCGAAGATCGCGGCAACAAGGATTGGGTCGTCGTCGATTTGGGGAGCACGAACGGCATCCTCGTCAACGGCGAGAAGTGCGTCGAGGCGCTGCTTCGCGCGGGCGATCGCGTCTTCATCGGAAAGACGATCCTCGAGTTCCAAGAGCATGACGCGATCAGCGCGGTCTTCAACGAAGAGCTCGATCGACTCCTCAGCATCGACGAGCTCAGCGGGCTCTCCGTGAAGCGACGCTTCGACGCGCAGCTCGCGACCGCGGTGTCGGCCGTGCAGACGAGCAAGTCGCCGGTCGTCAGCGTCATCGTGATGGACATGGATGGCGTCAAAGCGATCAACGACACGCACGGTCACGACATGGGCGCGTTCTGCATCGGCGCCGCGGGGCACGTGATCGGACGCGTGCTCGCCGAGCACGCGCCGGCGGCGTTCGCGACGCGCTTCGGCGGTGACGAGTTCGCCGCGGCGCTCCCCGGCGTCGCCAAGAACGACGCGGTGGAGATCGCCGAGGCGATCCGCGTCGCGGTCGTCGCGCACGTCTACGAGAAGAACGGCGTGCGTGTTCACCCCGGCCTCAGCTGCGGCGTGGCGGCGATGCCCGACTCGACCTCCGATGCCAGCCCAGACGCCGAAGGGGTCTTCCGCGCCGCCGACCAGGCGATGTACCGCGCCAAGCGCGCCGGAAAGAACCGCGTTGCGACGTGACGTGCACGCTGCAAGTTGGCGCGAGGCTTGTGTTACGCTCGCTCGCAGATGCTGAAGGTCGAGTGCGAGTCGTGTAAGGCGCCGTACCAGATCGACGAGCGCCGGGTCCCGGCAGCCGGCTTGAAGATGCGCTGCCCGAAGTGCGGGCACTCCTTCGTGGTGGCGAGTCCCGGAGCGGGTGGAGCGGCGCCGCCCGCGCCACCGAAGCCGGGTCCCGTCACGCGGCCGACGAAGCCGGAAGGGATGCGCGCGCAAGCGAAGACCATGGTCGGCGTCGCGCCACCGACGACGGCGGCCGCACCGCCGCCGCCACCCCCGCCGGTCCCTCCGCCGCCGCCGATCGCGAAGGCACCGCTTCCGTCGGATTTCCCGGCTGTGTTCGGCTCGCTCGACGAAGGCGATCTTCCCGTCGTCGCGCCAGCGCTTCCCGCGACGGTCGCGAAGAAGCCGGCGCCGCCTCCTGCGGCGAAGCCTGCGCCCGCGCCGCCGCCTCCGCCGAAGGCCGCACCGAAGGCCGTACCGCTGATGCCGGCGTTCGGCGAGATCGACGCAGATCTCCCGGCGCTTGTGGGCGCGGATCTTCCTGCGCTCGCCGGCGCGGATCTCCCTGCGCTCGCCGGCGCGGATCTCCCTGTCGTCGCGGCGGGACTGCCCGCGGCGAGAGCGGGTGCCGCGCGCGCCACGAAGTCCTTCGAGTCGGATCTCCCCGTGCCCGCGGCGGGGGGTGACCTCCCGGTGCCGAAGCGCAGCTCGGGGTCGCGCGAGATCGAAGATCTTCTCGCGGTCGCCGCGGGACTTCCGGCGGTGTCGGCGGGACTTCCGGCGGTCGCGGCGGGCCTTCCGTCGGTGTCCGCCGGCCTTCCGTCGGTCGCGGCGGGGCTTCCGTCGGTGTCCGCGGGTCTCCCAGCGGTGTCGGCGCAGCTCCCTGCGAACGCCGCCGGCTTGCCGCAGATCTCCGCGCCGCTCCCGACGCGCGCGCAGGAGCGCGGGTTCGGCGAGATCGATCTCCCGATCGGCGGCGGCGACCCATTCGGCGCGCCGTCCGGTGGTGGCGATCCGTTCGGCGATTTCGGCGAGCTCGATCTGCCGAAGGAGCACGGCGCGGCGGCGTCGCACGTCGGACCTCCACCGAAGGCGGCGCAGGGTCGGCAGGCGTTTGGCGAGCTCGACTTCGAGGGGAGCGTGGTCGCGCAGCGTCGACCGTCGAATCCTCCCGGCGCGCCCGACATCGACTCGCTCGGCTTCGGCGATCCCGACGCTCCGCCGGGTGGATCGATCCCACCGCCGGTCGAAGCCGCGATGCCCGGCGCGCAGGAGCACAGCTTCGACCAGGGGCCGATGGCGGTGGATCACTCGCCGGGTCTCGGCGGTGGCGGCTTCGAGGCGTCGATTCCGGTCGCGGCGTCGACCAAGGTTCGCGACCGGCCCGTCTCGACGCGCAAGAGCGGCAACGGAAAAAAGATCGCGCTCGCGGTCGTCGCGCTCCTTCTGGTCGGGGGATCGGCGCTCGAGCTCTTGCCGGCGTACGGCGCGTTCGGTCGCTTCGTGATTCAAGACACGATGAACGGGCAGGCCTACGTCGCCGCGACCAACACCGCGGCGAACAACGCGAGGAAGACGCTCGCGCCCGACACCTACGAAGACGCGAAGACGGCGGTCGACCAGATCGCGCGCGCGCACGAGGCGACGAAGCGGTCGCGACCACTCGCGGCGTACGCGGCGTTCGTCGACTTCGAGATCGCGGTTCGGTTCGGCGCCGATGGCGGGCGTGCGGCGCGCGGCAAGGGGTGGCTCGCCGAGCTCCCGCCGAACACCGACGTGCAGTACCTCGTCGCGGCGCAAGCGGCGCAAGCGGCGGCGGCGGACGATTGGGACAAGGCGCGCAAGTTCATCGACGCCGCGTCGAAGAAGGACACGAGCGACGCGATTCAGCAGGACCTCCTGCTCCTCCGCGGAGAGGTCGAGCTCCGCGGGAAGGACGGCGCTGCGGCGCTCGCGGCGTTCCAAAAAGCGGCGCAGCTCGCGCCGGGCCCGCGCGCGGACTTCGGCATCGCGCGCGCCTACGTGGCGCTCGCAAACCGCGCCGAGGCGAGGAAGGCGATCGAGGCGACGCTCGCGGCGTCACCGGCGCACGCCGGCGCGATGGTGCTCCGCGCGACGCTCGCGTCGGGCGAGGACGACGCGGCGGCGACGAAGGACGTCGTCGCGGTGATCGATGGCGCGGCGAAGACGAAGGCGTCGCCGATGGAGCTCGCCGAGGCGTACGCCGTGCGCGGGTGGATGAACCTCCAACGCGGCGGCACGAACGAAGCGCGCGGCGCGTTCGAGCAAGCCGTGAAGCTCAACCCGCGGAGCATTCCTGCGCTCCTCGGCCAAGGCGAGCTCTTCTTCCGCGAAGGGCGCTTCACCGAGGCGCTCACGCGCTTCGACACGGCGCTGCAAGTCGACAAGGACAGCATCGACGGCATCACGAGCTCCGTGAAGACGCAGATCGCGCTCGAGCGACTCGCCGACGCGAAGAACCAACTGACCGCGGCGCGCGAGCGCTTCCCGAAGGAGATGCTCATTCTCCTTTGGCTCGGTCGCGTCGAGAGCAAGCTCAACAACAACGCCGTCGCGGAGCAGCACCTTCGCGGCGCCGTGCTCCTCGCGGATCCGGCGCGACGCGACGCGGTGCTTCCGTACGTGTGGCTCTCGGCGCTCTTGCAGTCGCAGGCCAAGGTCTCCGAGGCGCAAGCCGTGCTCGAAGACGCGCGAAAGAAGCTCCCCGACTCGGCGGCGTTGCAGCGCGCGCTCGGCGAGGTGGCCGAGGCGCAGTCGGCGTTCGACGACGCGGTGAAGCACTACCGCGCGGCGATCGCGAAGGAACCGAACGACGCGTCGACGCATTTTCGTCTCGGCTCGAC
Source organism: Polyangiales bacterium (assembly GCA_038209335.1). Lineage (GTDB taxonomy): Bacteria > Myxococcota_A > Polyangia > Polyangiales > Polyangiaceae > JBBQXV01. Next base: position 10,136 of record JBBQXV010000259.1, read on the forward strand.
GCTTCTCAAGATGAAGAAGTTCGACGAGGCGACGAAGGAGTTCGACATCGTCGACGCCGCGGACAAAGATTTTCCGGGGCTCGCGATCGAACGCGGTCAGCTCTACGAAGAAGCGGGCGACGTCCAGAAGGCGATTGATCAGTTCAAGGCCGCGCTCGCGAAGGCGCCCGACGATCCCGACTTGCAGCTGCGCGTCGGCAGCGCGTACGTGCTCATCTCGCGTCCCGACGACGCGATCCCGCAGCTGAAGAAGGTGCTCGAGAAGCGCAGCAACAGCGCCGAGGCGCATCACTACCTCGGGCGCGCCTTCATGCAGAAGGGGCGCGTGGGCGAGGTCGAAGCGCTCCGCGAGCTGAAGAAGGCCGTCGAGCTCGATCCGAACCGCGCCGAGTTTCATTTCTATCTCGCGTGGATGTCGAACGAGGCGTCCGCGCCGAACGTCGGCGTCGCGCGCGACGAGGTCGAGAAGGCGATCACGCTCGACAAGGTGCACGCCGACTCGTGGTGGTTGCGCGGGCAGCTCGAGTGCCGATCGGGCTCGCACGACGACGGCGTTCGCGACGTCAAGAAGTCGCTGGTCGAGCTGAAGAATCCGCGACCCGAGCCGCACGCCGCGCTCGCCGAGTGCTTCGAGCTGAAAAACGATCCGAACGGCGCGCTCACCGAGTGGGCAAAGGCGGTCGCGGGCGATGCGAAGCGGCCGTTCTGGCACTATCGGTTCGGCAAGCTCCTCCTAGAGCGCGGCAATACCGGCGAGGCGGAGAAGCACCTCGCGTCCGCGGCGCTCGGCATGTCGATGCTCGATTCGCCGCCGGGCTGGGCGCCTCAGCTCGAGTTCAGCTACGCGACGGCGCTGAAGAAGAACGGGAAGAAGGCCGAGGCGATCATCCACTTCCAGCGCTACATCAAGATCGCACCGCAGAGCTCGCCGGACTTCCGCGAGGCGCAGCAAGCGTTGTCGGACATGGGGGCGGCGCCGCGCTAGGGTCGAGCTGGACGCGCCAAAGTGAATGACGTCGGTCATCCCGGCGACCAACCATGTGCGCGTACCGTGCGCCACTTATCGGGAGACTCTCACCATGCCTCGTTTCGCTTCGTCCGTTCTTGCGTTTGCCGGCTTCTCGTTCGCGGCGCTCGTCGCTCTCGTGCCCGGCGAAGCGCGCGCCGACATCCTCTCGTCGTGCGGCAACATCGATCTCTCCGGCAACGCGCAGTGCACGCTCGACACGTCGGGCGGATGCACCGCGAAGTGCACACCGCTGAGCTTCGAGGCGTCGTGCGCGGCGGAGCTCGAGACGACCTGCAGCGGTCAGTGCACCGCGACCATCGACGCGATGTGCTCGGCGAGCTGCAACACGACGTGCGCCGCGAGCTGCATGGCGAACCCCGGCAACTTCACGTGCCAAGGATCGTGCGAAGCAGACTGCGACGGAAGCTGCCAAGCCGAGTGCTCGTCGAACGCGAACCAGAGCCAGTGTGCGGCGTCGTGCAAGGCGACATGTGGCGCGCATTGCAGCGCGAGCTGCACGGGGACTCCGCCGTCGGCGACGTGCTCGGCGAAATGCGAAGGCAGCTGCTCCGGGAGCTGCACCGCGAAGGCGAACCTCGATTGCAACGTGCAGTGCAAGAGCAAGGGCTACGCGAGCTGCGAGGCAAACCTTCAAGGCGGTTGCAACGTCGCGTGCACGCAGCCGAAGGGGGCGCTCTTCTGCGACGGGCAGTGGGTCAACACGACCAATGTCGATCAGTGCGTCAGCGATCTCGAAGCCGTGCTCCACATCAAGGTGACCGCGTCGGCGAACGGAAGCTGCTCAGGCAACCAGTGCACGGGGCAAGCGCAAGCCGCGGCGACGTGCGGTGTCGGCGCGCCGGGCGGTCCCGCGCTCCCCGGCGGAATGCTCGTGGTCGGGCTCGGCATCGTCGCAGCGGCCGCGGCGCGTCGCGCGCGGAAAAATCGCGCGGCATGATCGCTACGAGCAGCGTCGCGTCGGCGCGCTCGGCTCGACGTCGTCCGTTTTGACGACGTGCGGTGGCGGCGCGCCCGTCGGGAGCGTCGGCGGCACGTCGTCGTCGTCGTCGTTCGTCGTGTCGTCGAACGTGACGGGTGCGCGCACCGTCGGCGCGTGCGCGCTGTCGGGCTGTGATTCTGCGAAGAGAGCGATCGTCGCGTCCAAGCAACCTCTGGCGGAACCTCGTAGGTGGGTCATGGGTTCTTCCACCATGCGCATCTCCTTCCCTACGCGCTCTCACCTTTGCGTGATGGTTTCTTGATGGCGCGCTCGCGCTACGTGGCCTCGCTCCTCTGGGCATCGATCGTGGCGGCCATGCGCGCGTAGGCGTCGACGTCGAGCGTCTCGCCGCGAAGATCGAGCGATACGCCCGCGGTTTGCGCGGCGCGCGCGAGCGCCTCCGAGGACGCCGCGATCCCGCTCCATGCGTTGCGGAGCGTCTTGCGGCGCGCCTCGAACGCGCGACGCACGAGCGCACGGAACGTCGGCGTCTCTTCCGCGCGCGGCGGGCGAAGCGCGGTAAGACGAACGACGGCGCTGGTGACGTCGGGCGGTGGATGGAAGCAACCGCGCGAGACGTTCATGACGCGATCGACGTCGAACGCGGCGCGAACGAAGATCGTCAGACCGCCGTACTCCTTCGTGCCGGGCGACGCGACGAGACGGTCGCAGACTTCGGCTTGGACCATGAAGATGGCGCGGTCGAGTTGCTTTGCGTGCTCGACCGCGCGCTGCAAAAGGCGACCGGTGATTTGATACGGGAGGTTGCCGCAGAGGACGCGCGGCGCGTCGTCGGCGCCGAGCGGTGTTTCGAAGTCCGCGGTCTGCGCGTCGCCTTCGACGACGTCGAGGCGGCCGCTCGCGATCGCGTCGGCCAGCGCCGCCCGCAACACCGGCACGAGCTCGCGGTCGCGCTCGATGGCGACGACGTGCGCCGCGCGTTCGACGAGGAGCGCAGTCAGCGCGCCGACTCCGGCGCCGAGCTCGACGACGCGCGCGCGGTTCACCTCGGCGTCCGGAACGCACGCCGTCGCGATCGCGCGCGTGACGTGCTCGGCGACGAGGA
>JBBQXV010000260.1:0-13106 GCA_038209335.1 Polyangiales bacterium
TTGCACCGCGTCCGGGAGGAGGCCCCGCTCGAGCTTCTCGAGATCCAGGATCAGCTCGTTCATCGTCGCATAGCGCCCCTCGGGCTTCTTCGTCAGCGACTTGAGGATGATCGCGTCGAGCCCCGGCGGCACGTCGACCGCGGGCACGAGCGCGCGGATCGGCACCGGCGACTTGTACATGTGCTGCGTGAGGATCCCCATGAAGTTGTCGGCGTCGAACGGCACCTTCCCCGACGCCATCTCGTAGAGAATGACGCCGAGCGCATAGATGTCCGTCCGCAGATCGACGACCGCGCCCGCCGCCTGCTCCGGCGACATGTAATGAGGCGTTCCGAAGACGCTCCCCGCCTTCGTCATCTTCGATGCCGCGCTGCCGACCTTCGCGATCCCGAAGTCGAGGATCTTCACGAAGTCTTTCTCCGTGCCGCGATTGATCATCATGATGTTGTCGGGCTTTAAATCGCGATGGATGATGTTCGCGGCGTGCGCGGCGGCGAGCGCTTCGGCGATCTGCTTCGCGACATGACAGAGGCGCGGTACCGGAAGCGGACGCGACTCTTCGAGCACCGCGCCGAGGCTCTGCCCCTCGAGGTACTCCATGACGAAGTAGGTCGACCCGTCGGGCAGCTGCCCGAAATCGGAGATGTCGATGATGTGCGGATTACCGATCGCCGACGCGGCGCGCGCCTCTTGGAGAAATCGCTCGGTGACCTCGGCGTCCTTCGCCATGTCGCCGCGCAGAACTTTGATCGCGACCTTCTTGTCGATGACCTTGTGGCGACCGCGATAGACGATGCCCATGCCGCCTTCGCCGAGCACGCTGTCGACGATATAACGCCCGTCGATCGTGCGACCGAGGTACGGATCGATCTTCGACGGAGGAGGCGTTGCGCTGGACGCGCCGAGGTCCACTTGAACGTCGCGCGCTGGCACCGATTCGGGGGCGGAGAAGGGAGCCGACGCGGGCGCGGAGAACGGCACCGACGACGGCGGCGCGGCCGCCGTGACGGCGTTCGGGCGCGGCGGAAGTGGACGCTGGTCGTCGGTCATGAATCCCCTCGAAGCAAAGGCAGCAATAAATGCGCCGCTCTTAGGTTATAGAACGACACCCCGGAGCGGCAAACGTTCTCCGGTCTCCCCCTCTTACCGGTTGTGTTACGAGGCGCCTTCACGATGGGATACCCCCTCACACTCGCGCGCCGATATCTCTCGTCGAAGAAGCGCAACATGATCTCGATCAGCACGGCGCTCGCCATCGGCGGCGTCACGCTCGGGGTCGCCGCACTCGCGATCGTCATGAGCGTCACGGGGGGATTTCAAGAGCAGTTTCGCGAGAAGGTGCTCGGCGTGAACGCGCACGTCCTCGTGCTCAAGTACTCGATCGATTTTCGCGAGTACCGCGACATCATGAAGAAGGTCGAGAACGTGAAGGGCGTGGTCGGTATCGCGCCCTTCGTCATCAACCCGATGATGCTCACGCACGGCGACCGCACCGCGACCGGGGTTCTTCTCAAGGGCGTCGATCCCGAGGCGATGCCCAAGGTGCTCGATCTGCCGAAGCACATCGTCGAAGGGAGCCTCAACGGGATGCGCAAGCCGGGGGCCAAGCCGCCCGAGCGTGTGATGGAGCCCCCGCGCACGACGCCCCGAACGGGATTCGGTCCGGGTCCGGGCGTTGACGCCGGCTCCGAGAACAGACCGCTGCTCGGTCTGATGAAAGAGCGCGTCGACTCCGACATGGCGAAGCTCGACGCGGGCCTCATCAACCCGGACGGCACGCCGACGGAAGCGGGAGCCGCGATCGCGCGCACGGTCGTCGATCTCGGCGCCGACGCGGGAGCACGCGACGCCGCGGTCGCGGTCGCAGGTCCGGTCGGCGACGTGACGCCCGACGGCGGCTTCAAGAGCGAGCTTCCCGACGTCGACGTGATCCCCGAAGAGATCGATCCCGATCCGTGCCGCGATCCGAAGCAGGTCGCGACGATGGCCGGCGTCGTCATCGGTCGCACGCTCTCGAAGCAGCTGAACCTGAACATCGGCGACTGCGTGCAAGTCACGTCGCCGACGATCGGCCTGTCGTACGGCGCGTCGGCGCGTCCGCCGATCGCGAAGCAGTTCCGCGTGATCGCCGTCTTCGAGGCCGGCTTCGATCAGTACGACTCGAAGCTCGTCTACACGGACCTCTACGAAGCGCAGGCGTTCTACGAGTACGGCGACAGCGTCACCGGCGTCGAGATGAAGGTCGACGACATCGACAGCGCACGCGACATCGCGCGCGAGATCGACGTGCTCCTCGCGAACGGCGTCTACCACACGATGGACTGGCGCGAGCTGAACCACGGCCTGTTCACGGCGCTCCTCATCCAGCAGATCGGAATGAGCGTCGTCCTCGCGCTGATCATCGTCGTCGCGGCGTTCACCGTGATCGCGACGCTCATCATGGTCGTGCTCGACAAGAAAAAAGAGATCGCCCTTCTAAAGGCGCTCGGCGCGCGCGACGACGCCCTTTTGCGCGTCTTCCTCTATCAAGGAGGGATCATCGGGGTCGCCGGGACGAGCCTGGGGCTCGCGCTCGGGTTCATGTGTTGTCGCTTCCTGCTTTATTACGGCTTCCCGCTCGATCCGAAGGTCTACTTCATCTCTCGGTTGCCGGTGTCGATGAGGCCGGCGGAGTTCATCATCACGGGGGTCTTCGCCATCGTGACCTGCCTCATCGCCACGATTTTCCCGGCGATGTACGCGGCGCGGCTCCGCCCGTCCGACGGCCTCCGCGCGGAGTAGAGAGTGCAAAATGGCGCGGGCGTGCTGTAAGCTCCCGGCTGTCCCACGCTCTCGACGGAAAGGCTAAGAACCACTCGCCATGCGCTGGCTCGTCGAGGTCGCCTCGATCGGCAAAAACGACAAGGAGACCCTCTGCGTCGAGGCCGATTCGTGGCAGCGCGCCCTCCAGGTGACGCGCACGCTCCGTAAGGAGAACGCGCCGATGAGCGGGTTCTCGATCGAGCTGCTCGACGACGGATGTCGCGCGGTCGATCCGATGTCGCGCATGCGCTACGAGGTGAAGCGGACGCGCGACGACGCGCAGCTCTCGCCGGGCGCCGAAGGGGCGGCCGCGGCGACGAAGAGCGCATCGTCTCCATCGCAGCGCCCGCCCGCGTCGCACTCGCAAGCGCCGCCGCCCGCGTCCAACGTCCCGCGCCCTGCGAGCAACCCGCCGCCCGCCGCGCCCAAGCGCGCCTCCGTCGGTAAGACGACGGCGTTCATGGGCTCGGGCGTCGGTGCCGGCGCACACATGCAACAAATGAAGGAGCCCGCGAAGCCCGCGCCTCCGGTCGCCGCGCCGACAGCTCCCGTCGCGGCGCCCGCGCCCGTCGCCGTTGCCGCGCCCGTCGCCGTTGCTGCGCCCGTCGCCGTTGCTGCGCCCGCCCCCGTTCACGCGCAAGCACCCGTTCACGCGCAAGCGCCCGCGCCGATTCACGCGCCCGCCCCGGTTCACACGCACGCCCCCCCGCCGCCGGCAGGCGCCCCGTCGTCGCAAATCATCTTCAAGCGCGAACAAGATCCCTCCGACGCGGTGCCACTCGCCTACCGCGAATACGTCTACGTCGTCGCGCAGGGGACGAGCGAAGCCGCGGCCGAAGGCGTTCTCCGCGCGCAGCTCGATCAAGTCCGCGCGTCGATGGCGCCGCTCCCGCCCGGCAAGCTCGTGCAGCTCGCCGTCTTCGACGTGATGTTCAAAGGGCGGCCGCCGGTGCGACCGCTCGCGACGCTCGTCTGGAAGGACTGGCGCGACGATCTCCACATCGGCTTCCCGCGGCGACCGGACTACGTCGCGCCCGCACCGCCTCCGCCCGCTGCGTTTGCGCCGCCCCCTCCGCTCGCGTTCACCGCGACGGCGGTCGCCTCGCCGGTGCCCGCTCCCGCTCCCATCGCGCGCCCCGTCGCGCCCGAGCTCCACATTCCGCCGCCGGTCCAGCCGGTCGCACCGGCTCCGCCCGTCGCCGCGGCGCTCGGCCCGAACGACACGCAGCCGCTGCAGGCGCAACCGCAGACACCCGCTCCGGTCGCTGCGGCCCCTGCACCTCCGCCCGCAGCGATGGCTCCGCAAGCGCCCGACTTCGCGCGCACGATGGCGGCGCGTCCGTCGTCGGCTTCGATGCGCGCCGCCCGCTCGCGCGGTCGCGTACGAGGCGACGAGCTGATCGCCGATCTTTTCGAGGCGATGCACGATCTCCATTTCGTGCGCGACGCCGTCGACGGCGGCGCGTTCTGTTTGACGCTCGCGCTCGAAAAGCTCCCCGCGCATTTCGGGATCGTGCACCTCTACGACATCAACCGCCGCGAGTTCGTCGTCACGTCGACGAACGGGGCCGGCGCCCACGTGCTCTTGCTCGCACGCTACCCGGAGAGCGAGCCGCTCCTCTTGGCCGCGATGCACAAGCGCCGCGCGATCGTCATCGCCGACGCCTCTCTCCCCGATACGCCCGCGCTCGGACGCTACGCGCCGCTCGGCCAGGTTCGCAGCATGATCGTCGCGCCCGTGATGCAAGCGGGCCGCTTCCTCGGCGCGATCGAGCTCGTCAATCCGATCGACGGCAACCCGTTCACCGACGACGAAGGCAACGCGCTCAACTACATCGCGGAGCAGTTCGGCGAATACGTCGCGACCGTCGGCGTCGTGACGGATCCCGAGCGCATCACCGCCGCGGCGTCCTCTCCCGTTCGCCGCTGAGCGGTCGTCGACGCGCTTTCGCGCTACATTCGCGCGGCAATGGACAGGACGCGCCGCGATCGACTGGCGAGCTTCGTGCTCTTGCCCGCGGTCATCCTTTCCGTCAGCGTGCTCGCGTACTTCACGTTTCGCACGACGCTCCAGGTCGAAAAGCTCCGCCAGCAGTCGGTCCTCGAAGCGACGCTCGGTCTCGCCAACGAGAAAGCCGACCGCCTCGACAAACGGATCATCGAAGAAGACAACGTCATCGTCGCGATCGCCGATCCTGCGAGCCTCGTCGATCTCACCGAGCGATGGCTCCCGACCGCGCAACGCGAGACGCCGACGGTTCGCGCGATCCTCGTCCTCGACGACGCGCGCACGGTGCTCGCGTTCGCGTCGCGCGCGGGCGGCGCGTGGGCCGAGGAAGAAGCGTTCCGTCGCTTACTTGTCGTCCGCATGCTCGACGACATGGATCTCGCGAAGCAGCCGATGGACGAGCTCCGTCATCTTCATCGCGAGTACCGCGGGCAGAGCTTCCTCGTCAGCTACTGGCAGCGCGCGGCGCTCGGTCGCAACTACGTCGTCGTCGCGTGGCACGACATCGGACGCATCGTGAAAGACACGCTGCCGGCGCTCTTCTCGGAGGCGAGCGCGGGCCCAACGCAGAGCCGCGTGAACATCGTCGACGAAGAGGGGCGCATCATCTTCGGACCGCCGCTCGGCGCGGGCGAGTTCACCGTCGGCGTGCGATTCCCGACCACGCTCTACGGATGGAGCCTGCAGATTTCTCCATCGAAGACCGCCGAGCTCGCGAAGGGGGTGCAGAGCCGTCGCTTGCTCGAGCTCGTGATGGTCGTGCTCTCGTGCGTCGTCGTCATCCTCGGCCTCGCGACGATCCTCGTCGTCGCCGAACGCGAGCGCCGCGTCTCCGCGTTGAAGACCGAGTTCGTCGCGAACGTGAGTCACGAGCTGAAGACGCCGCTCGCGCTCATCCGCATGTTCGGCGAGATGCTCCAGTCGGGTCGCGTCGCGAACGACGACAAGCGCCAGGAGTACCTCGACATCATCGTGAGCGAGAGCGAGCGTCTCTCCGCGCTCATCGAGAACGTCCTCGATTTCGCGAAGGTCGAACGCGGACGCGCGCCGTACGAGCTCACGAGCGGCGACGTCGGCGAAGCGGTCACGCGCGCCGCGAACGTCTACCGCTACCGCGCCGAGCGCGAAGGGGTCGAGCTCACGGTCGAAGTCGATCCCGCGCTCCCCGCGGCCAGGCTCGACGAGCGCGCGATCCAACTCGCTGTCATCAACCTCATCGACAACGCGCTGAAGTACGCACCCGGCAGCGACGTCATCGCCCTCCGCACCGCGCGCGAGGGCGACGCGATCGTCGTGCGCGTCACCGACAAGGGCCCCGGCGTACCTCCCGAAGAACGCGAGCGAATCTTCGAGCGATTCGTGCGCGGCGCGTCCGCGAAAGTGAACGCCGAAGGGGGAAAACCGGTCCGCGGGAGCGGCATCGGCCTCGCGCTCGTGATGCACATCGCGGAGGGCCACGGGGGCCGCGCCTGGGTCGAAGCGCCGCCCGGCCGGGGCAGCACGTTCGCCCTTTCCATCCCGATCGCCTGAGCCCGGATTGAGACGACCTTTACACGCGGCGTATTGACGGACGGAACGTGCTAGATATCGTCGAAGGAGAGCAGGATCGCCTTCGGGGTGAGCTGTTCTCTTTTGTTTTTCAAGTTTAGCGTTGGACAGGGAGGTCCAAAGTTTTCGCATGGCGAATGAGGAAGCGAAGCTGTTCGTTGCAGGGTTGCCCGACAGCGTTTCGGAAGACGTTCTCAAGCAGCTCTTCGAGGCGACGGGTGGATCCGTCGTCAACGTGAGCCTACCGAAGGATCGTGCGACGGGTCGTCCGCGCGGCTTTGGTTTCGTCACGCTGTCCACGCCAGCAGAAGCCCAGACAGCGCGCGACGCGCTCGACGGATCGATGCAGGCAGGCAAATCGATTTCGGTACGTCCGTTCCAGGCCGAGCCGCCTCGACGCGACGCACTCGGCGGACCGCCGAGTGGACCGGGCGGACCACGCAGCAGCGGCATGGGCGGACCGCCGAGTCGCGGCGGCGGCGCGCAAGCCGCGCCCGACCGCACGCTCTACGTCGGCAACCTTCCGTACGACTGCTCCGTCGAAGAGGTCGAGACCCTCATCAACGGCGTCGTCGCCGCCGGTGTCGTTCGCGTTCATCTCCCGATGGACGCCGACGGTCGCAAGCGCGGCTTCGGCTTCGTCACGATGTCGTCGCCCGAAACGGCGAAGACCGCATCCGAGCAGCTGCGGGCCGCCGACTTGCGCGGCCGACGCCTCGTCGTCAACCTCGCGCACCCCAAAGGTGAGCGTCCCGAACGACCCGCTGGTGGTGGTTACGCGGGCGGTGGCGGCGGTGGCTACAGCGGCGGCGGCGGTGGTTACAGCGGCGGTGGTGGCGGCGGTGGTTTCGGTGGCGGTGGCGGCGGTGGCGGTTCGTTTCCGCCGGCCGGCGGCTTCGGCGGCGCTCCGCCCGGCGCGGCCTCGCACCGAAAGACGTTCGACGAACGAAAGCGCAAGCACGCCGGTGGCGGCGAAGATGGCGGCGGCCCGAAGAAGAAAAAGGGCGGTCGCGAAGACAAGAACCCAACGAAGTTCGACTACGGCGACGACGACTGAGTCGATCGCGTCCCTGAAATTCCCCGCGCGCAGCCCCGCGGACGCGCTTGACTTGTCGGCTCGCCCGCGTAGGTTACGCGCCTCCGCCGGGTCGATCCGGCTTCTAGAGAGAGCACGTCATGCGAGACCTCATCAAGATGACCTGCGGCGAATGCGGCCGCGCGAACTACACCACAACGAAGAACAAGCGGACGATGTCCGAAAAGTTCGAGATCAAGAAGTTCTGCCCCACGTGCCGGAAGCATCATCCGCACAAAGAGGGGAAGATCTCGAAGGGCTGAGCGTTCGCTCGCAACGACCCGTCTTCTCCAGGCGGGTGATTTCTGCTCTCTGATTTTCAGCGCGCGCGCTCTCCTCGCGACGCGCGCACAGTCTTCGTGCATCGTCTTCCTGCGCCGGCCGGCCGACCTATACATCCGACCAGCCGCCTCCTCAGCGCAGGGTAGACACGACGCCTCATCATGGTAGAAGCGTCAACTCCCGCCTCCTAGAGGCATTCAGTGACAATCAAGCTTTGATTCCCGCGCGGCACTGCAGTCCGCGGGAGACGGTCCACACGAGAGGTCGGTTTTTCAGCCGCCATTCGATGCGGGCCGCGCGGCGGCAGCCTCGGCATTTCGCCCGGGCCGCAAATCCCACGAAAGGAACGAGACGCTTTGATCTTCGACTGGCTGCACGGCCTGTTCTCGAACGATCTCGCGATCGATCTCGGGACCGCGAACACCCTGATCTACGTCAAGGGCAAGGGGATCGTGTCGTGCGAGCCGTCCGTCGTCGCCGTCCAAAAGGACGCGCGCGGCGGGACGAAGGTCCTCGCCGTCGGTCGCGAAGCGAAAGAGATGCTGGGCCGAACGCCGGGGAACATCCGCGCAGTTCGCCCGCTCCGCGACGGCGTCATCGCCGACTTCGAGATCACCGAAGCGATGCTCCGCTACTTCATCGCGCGCGCGCACAACCGACGCACCCTCGTGAAGCCGCGCATCATCATCTGCGTTCCGTTCGGGATCACCGAAGTCGAAAAGCGCGCCGTCAAAGAGAGCGCCGAGAGCGCTGGAGCGCGCGAGGTCTACCTGATCGAAGAGCCGATGGCGGCCGCGATCGGCGCAGGGCTTCCGATCACCGAGCCGAGCGGCAACATGATCGTCGACATCGGCGGAGGCACGACCGAGGTCGCCGTCATCTCGCTCGCCGGCATCGTCTACTCGCAGAGCGTGCGCGTCGGCGGCGACAAGATGGACGATGCGATTCAGGCGTACTTGAAGCGCAAGTACAACCTGGCGATCGGCGAGCAGACGGCCGAGCGCATCAAGATGCAGATCGGCAACGCGTACCCGCTCGAGAAGCAGCTCACGACCGAGGTGAAGGGTCGCGATCTCGTCGCCGGCGTTCCCAAGACGGTCGTCGTCAACTCCGACGAAATCCGCGAAGCCTTGTCCGAGCCGATCAACCAGATCGTCGAAGCCGTCCTCCTCGCGCTCGAAAAAACTCCGCCCGAGCTCGCCGCTGACATCGTCGACAAAGGCGTCGTGCTCACCGGCGGCGGCGCGCTCCTGATGAACCTCGACGTTCTCCTCCGTGAAGAGACCGGCCTCCCCGTGATGGTCAGCGACGATCCGATTTCGGCGGTCGTCCTCGGCAGCGGGAAGACGCTGGACCACATGGAGCTCTTGAAGGAGGTGACCATCAGCTGAGGTCCGAGAGGACGCTCGCTGATGGAAACCGCGCGGTAGAAGACGGTGTCGCCCCTCGTCAAACGCTACCGCGACGTGTTGATCGTGATCGGTCTGTTGGCGGTCCCGTTCTTCTTCTTGCGCGCGAACATGAAGAAGCCGGAGAACCTCTCCGCGATGGATCGCGCCATCCTGCGTATCAGCGCGCCCATCGAGTTCGCGGCGTCGAGCGTCGCGCGCGGAATCTCGAACCTGTGGGACGACTACGTCTACTTGGTCGACGTGAAGCAGGACAACGCGAAGCTCTCGTACGAAAACGCGCGCCTCCGCGAAGAAGTGCACCGCCGCGAGCAGGCGCAGGTCGAGAATCAGCAGCTGCGACGCCTCCTGCAGATGAAAGAGGCACTACCGGGCGACTCGGTGAGCGCGCAGATCGTCGGCAAGGATTTCACCGAATTTTTCCGAGTGACGCGCGTCGTGCTCGATCGCGGCGCGCCGCGCGACATTCGTACGCACATGCCGGTGGTCGCGCCGGACGGCGTCGTCGGCGCGGTCATGCACGTCGCTGGCGATTCGGTCGACGTGCAGCTCGCGGTCGACGCCGCGTTCGGAGTCGACGTCGAGGACGAGCGCACGAAAGCGCGCGGCTTCGTGCGCGGCACCGGCGATCCGGCGCGCTACGCATGCAAGGTCGAGATGGTCGACTCGCGCGACGAGGTCGAAATCGGCGATCTCCTCGTCACGAGCGGCAAGGGGCGCTGGTTCCCGCGCGGCATTCCCGTCGCGCGCGTGACCAAGGTGTCCAAGCGTGAGCTCGGTCGCGATCAAGAAGTCGAAGCCGCGCCAACGGTCGACTTCTCGCGCATCGACGCGGTGCTCATCCTCGTTACATTGCCGGGCGAAGAGTCGACGGCGCCCGCCGCGAGCGGATCGGCGAAGCCTCCGCCACCAAAGGGGAAGCCCTGATGCGAAACCTCGCGTTTCTCGTCGCGGGGCTCGTTCTCTTGCTGCTCCAGGCGAACGTCTTCCGCGTGATCTCGTGGGTGCACGTGCCCGGCCTGGTGCCGTCGTTCGTCCTTCCGCTCATCGTCTTCATGGGCGTGCACGAGTATTCGCTCGCGCGCGGCGCGGCGGTCGCGTTCGTTCTCGGCTACGCGACCGACCTGATCGGCATCGCTCCCATCGGGCTCTTCACGTTCACGTTCGTCGCGACGTTCGTGCTCGCGCGCGCGGCCGGCGTTCGGCTCGCCGCGCAGACGATGTGGATGCAAGCGCTCCTCGCGACCGCGTTCGCGTTGCTCCACAGCGTCATGGTTCTCGTTCTGCTCGCGATCTTCGGGCGCGACAAGGACGCTTGGGTCCCGCGGCAGCTCTACCTGCTCGCCGTCCCGCACGTGCTCGCCACCGGCTTCATCGCGCCGCTCATTTTCCGGATCGCCCAACGCATCCACGCCGCGACGACGACTTCGCCGCGCGCCGACGCGGGCGGGGGGCGAGCGTGAAGCGATGAGCAACCTTCTCGTCCCGCGCTCCGACGTCGGAGAGTTTCGCAAGCGCTACAAGTGGATGGCGCTGTTCGTCTTCCTCGCGTTCGGCGTCGTCGTCACGCGGCTGTTTTACCTGCAGATCGTCCGCGGCGCCGACTATGCCGCCATCGCGCACGAGAACATCATCCGTCGCGTGACGCTCGCGACGACGCGCGGCGTGATTCGCGACGCGAACGGAAAGATCCTCGCGTCGAGCCGCGCCTCGTACAACGTCGAGATCGTCCCCGGCCGCGTGATGCCGAGCGCGCGACCGATTCGCTACCGCAACGGACAGGCGGTCGTTCGCGATGCCGATTCGTTTCCAAAAGTCGCCGACGTGCTGCGCCTCAACCCCGACGAGCGCGCACGCTTCGAGGCGCGCATCCGCGATGCGTGCCGCACCGATGACGACAAGTCTCCGTGCTGGATGCAGCGCATCCTCGTGCGCGAGGACGTTCCGCGCGACGTCGTCGCCGAGCTGAAGCAACACAAAGACGAGCTCCACGGCGCCGAGGTCATCGCGAACGCCGTCCGCTTCTATCCGTACAAACACCTCGGCGCGCACATGCTCGGGTACATCGCCGAGATCGACGCCGAGGCGCTCGCGAAGGTGCGCCCGAGCGGCTACGACGACATGCCGACCGAGGAGCGCCAGAAGCTCAATCCGCTCGGCTACGAACCGGGCGATCGCATCGGCGCGACCGGGCTCGAGCACGCGTGGGAGAGTTACCTCCGGGGCCAGCGCGGTTGGGAGAAGCGCGTCGTCGATGCGCGCGGCATCTACCGATCAGGTCCGAACGCCGAGCGACTTCTCGACGCACCGACGCGCCAAGATCCCCTGCCCGGCCGCGATCTGCGCCTCTCAATCGACATCGAGCTCGAGCAAGCGATCGAGAAGGCCATGCGTCCGCACTTGTCCGGCGCGGTCGTCGTCGTCGAGGTGCGCACGGGGCGCCTCCTCGCGCTCTACTCGAAGCCCGATTTCGATCCGAACGATCTCTCCGGAGGCGCGGGCAAGGGTCGCGTGCGCGAGGCATTCAATCGGCTCTACCCGGATCCGCTCCGCCCGATGCTCGACAAGTCGATGAGCGGCGCGTTCCAACCGGGATCGACCTTCAAGCCGTTCGCGGCGATCGCAGCGCTCGAGAATCGCAGCGTGAAGCCCGAGGACACGCACCGCTGCGACGGTTACATCGCGTTCGGTCGGCAGATCCTCCACTGCTCGCACACGCACGGCGACGTGGCGATGCAGGCGGCCATTGCGCAGTCGTGCAACATCTACTTCTTCAGCCTCGCCGAGGCGACCGGCCTCGACGCGATGGCCAAGGTCGCCGTCGACTTCGGCATGGGCGCGAAGACCGGCATCGGCGTGAACCCCGAAGCGGCGGGGCGCATCCCGACGCGCGCGTGGTACGCGCTCCGCTTTCACGCGCAGTACTTCCGCAAAGGCTTCACGCTCAACGCGGCCATCGGCGAAGGCGACGTCATCGTCACGCCGCTGCAGCTCGCGCTCGCGTACGCGACGATCGCGAACGGCGGCACGCTCTACCAGCCGCAGCTCGTACGCGGCGTCGAGACGAGCGACGGCTCGGTCGTCCAAGAATTTCCGCCGCGCGTGAGGCGACAAGTGAGCGCGCGCCCCGAGAGCTTTGCGCGCGTGGTCGCCGGTCTCTACGACGTCGTGAACAACGAAGAGGGGACCGCCTATTGGGTGCGCGACTCGGCGCTCGACATCGCGGGGAAGACCGGCACCGCGCAGACGGGCTACCACGCGAAGAGCGACGAGGACCCGAAGGTCGCTTGGTACAGATCGCGCGACCACGCGTGGTTCGCGTCGTTCTCACCGGCAAAGGCGCCGGAGATCGCGGTCGTCGTCCTCGTCGAGCACGGTGAGTCGGGACCGAAGGCCGCAGCGCCGGTCGCGATAAAAATCCATGGCGAGTATTTTCGCCTGCAAGCGCAACGCTCGGGCCACGCCACGTCGGCGAAGGTCGGCGCGCCGAAGGATCCGAAGCCCGCCGCTTCCGGTGCGCATCCATGAGTCAGTTCGGCCCCGGCGTCCTCGGACGCGTCCGCGATCACTTCGATTGGGCGCTGTTTTTGGCGGCCGCCGCACTCGCGGTCATCGGCGTCGTGAACTTGTATTCTGCAACCAGCGTCGCGCGCGGCATGTACTCGGAGATCTATCTCCAGCAGGTCTATTGGCTCGTCGGCGGCGGCATCCTCGCGACGATCGTCGCGGCGATCGACTACCGCCACTACGAGCGCTTCGGTTACGCGCTCTACGCGGTCGGGGTCGTACTCCTCGTGCTCGTCTTCATCCTCGGACGCGAGGTGCGCGGGAGCTCGCGCTGGATTTATTTCGGCAGCTTCAGCTTTCAGCCGAGCGAGTTCATGAAGCTGTTCTTGATCATCGCGCTCGCGAAATACCTCCACGACGATCCGCGAACCGAAGCGCGCAGCCTGAAGGACCTCATCGCCCCGAGCGTCCTCAC
>JBBQXV010000261.1:0-13038 GCA_038209335.1 Polyangiales bacterium
ATTTGGGTACGAGCATTTGTCGGTGTCGGCGAACGGGATTCAGGCGACGGGATCGACGTCGTTCGGCGGGGTGCTCGGGCGCGGGCGGTTTGGGTATCGGCGGAACCTTGGGGCCAAGGCGGCGGTGGAGTTCACGCTGGACGGGGGCGGGGGGAAGTTCTTTGCGTATTCGGGGGGCGGGGGATCGACGGGGACGGGGATGTTGGGGTTGAATGTTGCGTTGCTGTGGGGGTTGTAGCGAGCGCTTACGCGACGCCCGCGCGGAAGCGCCATGCATCGCGAACGATCTCCTCGAGCGACGCACGTTTCGCCGTCCATCCGAGCACCCGCGATGCGCGCGCCGCAGACGCGACGAGGATGGGCGGATCGCCCGCGCGACGTGGCGCTTCGACGACCGGCACGGTGTGCCCCGACACCGCTTCGACGACGCGCACGACCTCACGCACCGAGTGCCCGACGCCCGTCCCGAGATTGAACGCGCCGCTCGCGCCACCTCCGTCGAGGTAGCCGAGCGCCGCGATGTGCGCCTCGGCGAGATCGCGCACGTGGACGTAGTCGCGCACGCACGTGCCGTCTGGCGTCGCGTAGTCGTCGCCGAAGATCGCGATGTCGGGCCGCTTCCCGAGCGCGGCGTCGATGACGAGCGGGATGAGGTGCGACTCCGGATCGTGCCGTTCACCGAGGCCACGCTCCGGATCGGCGCCGGCGGCGTTGAAGTAGCGGAGCGCGACGTAGCGCAGGCCGTACGCGCGATCGTATTCGGCGAGGATTCGCTCTACGGCGAGCTTGGTGGCGCCGTAGGCGTTCACGGGCTCGAGCGGATGATCCTCGTCGAGCGGAACGCGCACGGGATCGCCGTAGACCGCAGCGGTCGACGACAGGACGAAGCGCCGCACGCCGGCATCGAGCGCGCTCTCGAGCAGCTCGATCGTCGAGCCGAGGTTGTCGCGGAAGTAGAGGCGCGGATTCACGACCGACTCGCCGACCTGAATGCGCGAGGCGAAATGACAAATCGCGTTCACGGCATGGTCGCGCAAGACGCGCCCGACGGCGTCGCGATCGCGAACGTCGGCGCGCACGAAGGGCACGTCCTTCGGCACGGCGTCCGCGTGGCCCGCGGAGAGATCGTCGACGACGACGACCTTGCGACCCGCGCTCAAGAGCTCGCGTACCATGTGCGATCCGATGTATCCGGCGCCACCCGTGACGAGAACGCTCATGCTGGAGGCGCGAGCATACCCGCGCGGGCATGCTCTAGCGAATGTCGCCGTGGTTCTGCACAACCGAGTGTGATGAGCTGCTGAACGCCCAATGATTTCGAGAGAGACCACCTCGCCGAAGTGGCCCCGGCGCGGTCTCGTCGGGTGCTTGCTTCTTGCGGTCGCACTCACGGTGTCGGCGCTCGGCCTCGGCGCGATTCACACGACGATCCTGTGTGCGGTCACGGCGATCGTCGCGGTCGCCGCCGTCACGATGTGGTTCGGTGCGGCGCCGATGCGCGTCCGCGCGAGCGCGACGATCCTCGTGGCGACGGCGGCTCTTCTCACGGGCTACACGTTGCTCCAGGCGATCCCCTTGCCGATCGGCGTCCTCACGGCGATCGCGCCGAAGAGCGCGGACATATGGACACGGGCGCTGACGCCGCTGCATGAAGTGGGGCCGAAGTGGGTGACCTTGTCGCTCGACCCGGTCGCGACGCGCGTCGAGGTCCTTCGCGGGATCGCGTACGTGCTGATGTTCCTCGCGAGCGTGCGCGTCGCGTCGGATCGCCGAGGCGCAGGCGTGCTCGCGGGCTCGATCGTCGTGACGGCGGTCGTGCTCGGGATCGCGTCGCTCCTGCACCCCGCGTTCGGAATGCACAAGGTCTTCGGCGTCTACGATCCGGGCGAGGGGATCTCCGATCGGCACATCGCGCCGCTGCTCAACCCGAATCACCTCGCCGCGTACATGAACATCGGGTTCTGCGTCGCGCTCGGCGCCGCGCTCGCGCCGCGGTCCAAGGTGCCGCGCGCGATCTCCGCGTCGGCGGTGATCGTCCTCGCAGGGCTTCAGGTCTGGGTCGCGTCACGCGGCGGCGTGGCGGCGATGATCCTCGGCGCGCTCCTCGTGGTCTGGTTCTCGCGCGAGGACAAATCCGAGGCGTCGTCCAGGCGAGGCTTGGCGTGGGCGATTCCTGCGCTCCTCTGCGCGGGGAGCGCCGTGATCATGGTGTTGTCGACGTCGGACGCGCTGAAGGAGTTGACCGAGACCGATACGTCGAAGCTCGAGCTCATTCGACGAGCGCTCGGCATGAGCCTGGATTTCCCGGTGTTCGGCGTCGGTCGGGGAGCGTTCGAGAGCACCTTTGCGGCCTACCGCAGCGGGCGCGGTCACATGGTGTTCACGCACCCCGAGGACGTCGTCGCGCAATGGATCTCCGAATGGGGATTTCCCGTGGCGCTCCTCGCGGGGGGAGCGATCGCGTTCGCGCTACGTCCGAGCTCGATGCGCGCCCGTTCGTTCCCCGCGATCGGCGCATGGGTCGCGCTCGCGACGGCGGCGATCCACAACCTCGTCGACTTCAGCTCGGAGACGCCGGGCGTCATGCTCGCGCTCGTCGCGTGCGCAGCGATCGTCACGGCGGGGAGCGGAGGGACGCGTCCGCGGTCGCGTTTGCTGCGCTGGAGCGGCGCGCCTCGGCTCGTGGCCGGCGCGTCGGCGTTCGCCGGGTTGGGGGCGATCCTTCTCGTGCAGCCGGGCATCGGACGCGAGCTCGCCGATGACCGTGCGGCGCTCCGAAAGAACGCCTTCGACTCCACGATGGGCCGCGATGCGTTTCACGACGCGGCGCGCGCAGCGATGTTGCGGCATCCCGCCGAGCCTTACCTTCCGTTCGCGGGGGCGCTTCGCGCATCGCGGGCGCGCGACGAGAGCTTCATGCCGTGGATCGAACGCACGCTCGAGCGCGCGCCGATCTACCCGCCGGCGCATCTCGTGCTCGGGCGTGCGATCGCGCCATACTCACCGTCGCAAGCGCGCCTCGAGTACCGCCTCGCGAGCGAGCAATCGCCCGGGCTCGTCCACGCCGCGACCGCGGAGGGGATTCGTCTCGTCCGCAACTTCGACGACGCGATGGAGCTCGTGCCTGCGACGGTCGACGCGCTGGCGGTGCTCGAGCAGATAAGCGACGCGATCGCCGAGCGCCTGCCGTCGACCCGAGAGCGCATCGACGCCGAGATCCTCGCGCGCAAGCCCGACGCGATCCCACCGCTCGCGCGCCGTGGCGAGGGCGTGCTCGGCGATCTGCGCGCGGGGCCGAGCGCGCCGTGGTGCGAGGCTGCGCGCGCAGAGTGCGTGCGTGCCGGTTTTGCGATCGCCGATCGGTTGCGCGCGCTCGCGCCGCAGTCGCTCGATGTCCAGGTGTTGAGCGCGAGTCTTCGCGTCGAAGGGGGAGACGCGCGGCGCGGCATCGACGAGTTGTCGTCGGCGTGCGAGACCGTCGATCGCCGCGTCGACTGCCTCATGCAGCTCGCGAGTCTCGCTCGGCGCGCGCATGACGACGCACGCGCGGCGGCGGCGCTCGAACGTCTGACGCGGGCCGGATGCGACAACGACGTCGACTGCGTGAGGGTCCTGTCGTTC
This sequence comes from Polyangiales bacterium, assembly GCA_038209335.1. Classification (GTDB taxonomy): domain Bacteria; phylum Myxococcota_A; class Polyangia; order Polyangiales; family Polyangiaceae; genus JBBQXV01. Next base: position 3,622 of record JBBQXV010000261.1, read on the forward strand.
GTGGCAGGCGCGGAGCTCGCGCGCGGAAACACGGGGATGGCACTCAACCTCTACAAGAAGGCGCTCGCTCGGACGCCGGACGACGAGAGCCTGATCGAAGCGGTCGCGATGCTCGCCGTGCGCATGGGCCTTCACGGCGAGGCGCTGGAATACTATCGCCGCCTCGCGCAGCTCCACCCCACGGACGCGCGGTGGGCGGAGGGCATGAACCGCGAGAAGGCCGCGGCGATGACGGATATGTACAAGCCGCCGCGCTGAGCGGAGGAGCTCAGTTGGGAGGCGGGGGTGGCGCCGCTCGCTCGCCGTCGTCGTCGTCCGTTGTCGCCGTCGTCGGGTCCGAGCGGTAGCCGCCGTCACGCTTGTAATAATAGTAGTGGTAGTAGTTGTACTCGAGCCGGTTGAGGTTCACGGCGTTGAGCACGGCGCCGATGACCGGCGTACCGACGTCGAAGAGTGAGCGGAGGCCTTGGCGGCTGAGATCCTTCGACGTCTTGAACGCGCGGAGCACGTAGACCGTGCCGTCGACGAGGGTCGACAAGATTGTCGCGTCCGTCACGGCGACGAGCGGCGGGCTGTCGAGGATGACGCGATCGAACTGCTCGCCGAGATCGTCGAGAAACTTCCGGAAGCGATCGGAGTGGAGGAGATCCGCCGGGTTCGGCGGCGTCGGGCCCGACGGGATGCTCCAGAGGTTGTCGACGACCGTAGGCTTCGCCGCCTCGGCCGCCGTAAGCTCCCCCAGGAGGACGTTCGTGACGCCCTGATCGCCCGCGCGGTTGAAGATGCGGTGCAGTCGAGGACGCCGCAGATCGCAGTCGACGATGCAGACACGCTCGCCGCCCTGGGCCAGCGCGATCGCGATGCTGCACGCGACGGTGGTCTTTCCCTCCGACGGCGCCGCGCTCGACACGAGGATCTTTCGGTACGGCTTGTCGGGGTTCATGAACATGAGGTTCGTTCGAATGACGCGCGCGGCCTCGGCGACGCCGCTCAGGGGTCGCTCGTGGACGATGAGCTCGGATGGCCCCTCAATCCCCTCGGTGGTGAAGCGTCGCCTCCGGCGCGCCTTCTTCACCTCGGCGTCGCCTTCGATCGCTGGAATGAGTCCGAGGAAGGTCACGCCGAGTTTCTGTTCGACGTCATCGGGCGTCTTGATCGAGTTGTCGAGCTGCTCGCGCGTCCACGCCGCAGCGATTCCGAAGGCGATTCCGAGGACGAGCGCGAACGCGAGGTTCGTCGATAGCACAGGCTTGATCGGCGAGCGCGGTTCGAGCGGCGCGTCCACGAGACGAACGTTGTTCACGTTCATCATTCGCGCGAGATCGGCCTGCTTCATCCGCTCGAGGAGCATGGCGTACAGCTTCTCGTTCTGCTCGCGTGCACGATCGAGGCGGTGGTACTCGATCTCCTTCATGTTGAGATCGACGGCGCGGCGCCGTGAGCCTTCGTAGAGCGCCGAGTCGCCGCCCTCTTGCCGCTGGATGACGGCGAGGTCGCGCGCCACGGCGCCCTGGATGTTGCGAACTTCGCCAAGGAGCGATGCCTTCGTCTCCGCGACCTTCTGATCGGCGGAGCGAACGAGGGGGTGATTTTCGCCCTTCCCCTCGGCCATGAGCGTTCCTCGCTCCTTGACGGCGAGCTGGTACTGCAGACGCACGTTCTGGAGAAACGCGCTCGCGAGGAGCTCGGACGCGGGGAGCGAATCGGGGTTGTCGGCCGACACCTTCGCGAGCTCGGCGTGTCGAGCGAGGAGCTCTTGCTTCTTGGTGCGCGTCTTGGCCAGTGCCTCGTTGTACGACTGCATCTCTAGGCGAAGCATGTTCGACGCTTCGTTGAGCGACGCGCTCGGCAGCTCGTTTCGCACCTTGAACTCGTTGAGCGCGTTCTCGTTCGATTCGAGCTCGATCTTGTAGTGGTCGACCTGGCCGCTGAGCCAAATAACGGCATCCGATGTCGCATGGACAGTCTTCTCGAGGTTCTGCTCGAGGTACGTCGCGATGATCGCGTCGCAAATGCGGCGGGCCCGCGCCGGGCTGGGGTCAGAAAACATGACGAGAATGAGGCGGCTATTCTTTACAGGCTCGATCTTGAGCTGCCCGCGAAGCGCGCCGGCATGATCTTCGATCGACATCGTGGTCGCCTTGGCGTCCGCCGTGCCCGCGCTCGTCGCAGCGTTTCCTTGGTTGTGCAGGTTGAGATCCCGCACGACCCGCATCAGCACGCTGTTCGACGTGATGATCTTGTACTGGGTCTCGTAGTACTCCTTGTTGTCCCAGTAGCTCATGAACCCGGCCATCGACTCCTGCTTGTCCGTCAGCGGGCGGATCGCATGGGGGTCGAACTCGACCATCGCCGTCGCTTGGTAGATCGGCGTCTGCGACTTCGTGTACGCAACCGCCCCGGCGAGGGCCACGACCAGGCACGCCACCACAAGCGCCCAATGCTTCCGGATCGTCTGCAAGAACGCGATGACACCGGTCGCTGCGTCCTCGATAATCGTGTTCTTCTGCCCAGCGTTGCCGCCGGTCGTCTTGGTCTGGGAAGCCATGGATTCCTTGAAGTACCTGTCGCTCGCGGAGGGGCCGTAACATGACACAACGTGCGACGCGAGGCGATGAACCACCGCTCCGGGCGCACGCCGACGAAGAAGCCCCTCCGTCCCCCGTTCGGTGCACGCGTGCCCCAGCACGTTCGATCCCCTCGGGATACGCGAAAATCCATGGGTTTCGCTTGACCGCACCCCATGGGCCCTCGTAGGAAACGTCTCTTCTGCGAGGAGAGCGAATGCTCCAAGTCGTTCAAAATATCCGGACGGGGGCCACGACGGTCGAGAGCCTTCCGGCCCCGAACGCGCCTCCCGGCGCGGTGCTCGTGGCGACCGCGGCGTCGCTCGTTTCGGCGGGGACCGAGCGCTACGTCGTCGAGCTCGCGCGAAAAAGCCTCCTCGCCAAGGCGCGCGAGCGACCGGATCACGTGCGGCGCGTTCTGCAGAAGCTTCGGCAAGAGGGCGTGCTCGCGGTCGCGACGCAAGTCCGCGCCAAGCTCGACGAGCCGATGCCGCTCGGGTACTCGTCGGCGGGCGTCGTCCTCGAATGCGGGCGCGGGGTTCAAGAATTCAAACCGGGCGATCGCGTGGCGACGGCGGGGCCGCACGCCGAGGTCGTCGCGATCGGTCGCAATCTGTGCGCGAAGATTCCGGACGGCGTGACGTTCGAGCAGGCGTCGTACTCGGCAGTCGCGGCGATCGCGCTCGAAGGTGTTCGCCTCGCGCGCGTGTCGCTCGGCGAGCGCGTCCTCGTGATTGGGCTCGGGCTCATCGGTCAGATCGCGGTTGCGCTCTTGAAGGCGCAGGGGTGTCGCGTGTTCGGGACGGACGTCGACCCCGCGAAGCTCGATCTCGCGCGCGCGTTCGGCGCCGATGCGGTCGCGTCCGGCGCGCCGCGCGATGCCGTGATGGCGTTCGCGGACGGGCACGGTGTCGACGCCGTCGTCATCACCGCGGCGACTGACAGCAACGAGCCCATCGAGTTCGCGGCCGAGGTCGCGCGCACGAAAGGCCGCATCGTCCTCGTCGGTGTCGTCGGGCTGAAGCTTCCGCGCGCGCCGTTCTTCGCGAAGGAGCTCGAGTTCACCGTGTCGTCGTCGCTCGGTCCGGGTCGCATGGATCCGAGCTACGAGGAGAAGGGGATCGATTATCCGATCGGTCACGCGCGCTGGACGGCGCAGCGGAACATGGCCGCGGTGCTCGACGTCATCTCCGCGGGGAAGCTCCCCGTCGAGAAGCTGACGACGCATCGCTACGCGATCGACAAAGCCCCCGCCGCGTACGATCTCATTACCGAACGCAAAGAGCCGTTCTTCGGCATCGTGCTCGAGTACCCGCAAGGGACGACGAAGCTCACGCGGCGCGTGTCGCTTCACACGAAGGCCGGCAATGCGGGCGATCTCGGGCTCGGTGTCATCGGCGCGGGCAACTTCATTCGCCTCGTCATGATGCCGATCGTCGCGCGCGCGGGTGGCTTCGCGCTTCGCGGCCTCTGCACAGCCAAGGGGATGAACGCGGTCACGACCGGCGACAAGTACGGCTTCGCGTTCGCGACGACGGACGTCGCCGAGCTCCTCGTGGACACGAAGACGTCGGCGATCCTCGTCGCCACGCGCCACGATCTCCACGCCGAGCTCGTCATCGCGGCGCTTCGTGCGGGTAAGCACGTCTTCGTCGAGAAGCCGCTGTGCATCCGCGCCGACGAGCTCACGCAGATCGACGCGGTCGTGCGCGAGCTCGGCAGCAAGTGCCCGATGATCATGGTCGGCTTCAACCGCCGCTTCGCGCCTGCGACCGGCAAGGTGCGCGATCACTTCCGCGGAATCGCGCCGCTCAGCGTCACATACCGCTTCGCGCCGGGGCCGATTCCGGCCGCTGCGTGGCCGCAAGACGAAGACGTCGGCGGCGGTCGGATCATCGGCGAAGCGTGCCACTGCATCGACACGTGCACGGCGATCGTCGGAAGCCCGCCGGTGCGCGTCTACGCCGAGTCGGTCGCGAAGGTCGGCGGTGTCGAGACCACGGACGATCGCGTCTTCATCACACTCCGCCACGAGAACGGCGCGACGTCGAGCATCGCGTACCAAGCGGGCGGCGACCGCGCGGGGCCGGTCGAGCGGATCGAGGTCTTCGGCGGCGGACGCTCGGCGGTCGTCGACGAATGGGATCGAGTCGAGATGTGGAAGGGCGGGAGCTCGGAGCGCGCGCGCGGCGGCAAAGACAAAGGACACGCGGGCGAGGTCACTGCGTTCCTCGATGCCTGCCGTCGCGGCGGCGCGTGGCCGATCCCGTGGGACGAGATCTACGGCGTCACCTGGGCATCGATCATGGCGGTGCAGAGTCTTCGTCAAGGCCTCCCGATCGCGCGCGGCGAAGCGACGGACTGAGCGGCGGCATGTGCGGAGTCGCGGGGATCTTCCATTACGGCGAGCCGAGCCGCCCCGCGGATCGCGATCTCGTCGTGCGCATGACGCGTGCGCTCCGTCATCGCGGACCGGACGACGAAGGCTTTCATGTCGAAGGGCCGCTCGGCTTGGGCCACCGGCGATTGTCGATCGTCGATCTCTCGCCGACGGGTCGTCAGCCGATGTACACGCCGGACGGTCACGTCATCGTCTACAACGGCGAGGCGTACAACCACGCGCGCTTTCGCGATCGCCTCGAGGCCAAGGGCGTGCGGTTCGCCGGCACGTCCGACACCGAGACGCTCCTCTACTTGCTCCGCCAAGACGGCCCGCGCGCGCTCGCGGACGTCGCGGGGATCTTCACGTTCGCGTATTGGGACGCGCGCCACGAGCGCTTGATCCTCGCGCGCGATCCGCTCGGCGTGAAACAGCTCTACTTCCACGACGACGGCAAACGGATCGTCTTCGCGAGCGAGATCAAAGCGCTCCTCATGTGCCCGGGCGTCCCGCGCGAGGTCGATCCGGCGGCGCTCAACGAGTACCTCCACTTTCACAGCCCGCTCTTCGAGAAGACGTTCTTTCGTGGCATCCGGCAGCTTCGCGCGGGCGAGTACCTCGAGGTGAATCGCAACGGCGTGTGGCCGCGCAGGTACTGGCAAGTCGACGGCTTCGCGCCGGAGCACGACGATCCCGAGCGACGCATCCGCGAGCTCAAAGAGACTCTGCACGATGTCATTCGCGAGCAGCTCATGTCCGACGTGCCGGTCGGATCGTTCTTCAGCGGTGGGATCGACTCGACCGCCGTCGCGGCGTTCGCGAAAGACGGCGGCAAGGAGCTCCACTGCTTCGGCGCGCACTTCACCGGCCAAGGCGTCGTCGACGAGCGTCCGTTTCAGGAGTCGGCGGCGAAGGCGCTCGGGTTGAAGCTCGATCTCGTCACGTTCGATGGTCGCGCTTTCCCCGAAGATTTTCGGCGCCTGATGTACTTCCAGGATCAGCCGATGGTCGGCGCGGCGTTTTTTCCGATGTACTACGTGAGCCGCCTCGCGTCGCAGCACGTGAAGGTGTGCCTCGGCGGTCAGGGCGCGGACGAAATCTTCGGCGGGTACGCGCGGCACGCGCTCGCGGACCCGATGCGCGTGATGCTCTCGTGGTTTCGCGGACGCGAGGCCGTGCCGCGCACGAGCAACGGCGCGAGCCCAGCGAACGGCGCGGGATCGTCGCGCGTCGGCGGCAACCTCGCGAAGCAGCTCTTCGACCTGCGCAGCGTGCGGCGTCTCATCGGCGGCGCCGCCAACGCCGCCGACTGGAAGCGGCGCTACTTCGATCATTTTGCCAAGGTGCCGCTCGCGCGTTGGAACCGCGTGCTCGATCGCTCGCTCGTCGCGCGCGACGCCGCGTTCGCGTCGTTCCGCGCGGGTGTCGATGCGTCATCGGCCAAGCACCCGATCGACAAGATTTTCCACTGGGAGATGCAGACGTACCTGACCGCGCTCTTCCATCAAGACGACCGCATGAGCATGGCAAACAGCCTCGAGTCGCGCGTGCCGCTCGCGGATCCACGCCTCGTGCGGTTCGCCTTTCATACGCAGCCCGAGTTCAAGCTCCGCGGCGGCGCGACGAAATGGATCCTTCGTCAGGCCGTCGCGGATCGCGTTCCGGCCGATGTCCTCAACCGGCGCAAGGCTGGCTTCGACACGCCGGCGGAGGCGTGGATGCGCGGTCCTCATCGCGACTTCGTGTCGGATCTCTTGCTGTCGTCGAACGCGCGCGGGCGCGGTTGGTACGACTCGCGTGCCGTCGAGAAGCTCGTGCGCGATCCGGAACAGGCGAATTGGTTCGACGTCGTGTGGAAGCTCGCGTCGATCGAAATGTGGGCGCGCGTCTTTCTCGACGGAGACGCACACGCCGTCGATGCGCGAGAGGAGGCCACCGTTGGGGGCGCGTGATCAGGTGCAGGAGCTGCGTGAGCTCGGGCTCGCGGCGACGTTGTTTCGCGCGCGATGGGAGCTGAACACGCGCTTCGTCCTTCCGCGGCTCGAACGGCGCGCGGCGGCGCACGCGAGCACGGGCATCGAGTGGGCGGAGTGGCCGCATCGTCTTCCGTTCGCGGATCCGGCGACGCTCGCGGATGCGATGCGCGATCGGATCTCGGAGGAGCGCGTCGCCGAGCTCGGTGCGATGGCCGACGATGCGGTGCGCGGACGACTTCGTTGCTTCGGCCGATGGCCCGCCGACTTCGGCGACCCGATCGATTGGCAGTTGAACCCTCGCACCGGCGAGCGCTGGAACGGCGATGCCTATTGGTCGATCGCGCTCGCAGACGAGCCGCGCGTCGGCGACGTGAAGCTGTCGTGGGAGGTCGCGCGATTTCCGCAGGCCTATGTGATGGCGCGCGCGGCGGCGATGCGGCCGGAGCGCGCGTCCGTATACGCGCGCGCCCTCCTCGCGCAGATCCACGGATTCATCGACGCAAATCCACCCGAGCGAGGGATCCACTGGAGCTCGGGGCAAGAGCTCGCGCTCCGATCGTTCTCCTGGATCTTCGCGCTCGACACGCTCTTGCTTCGCGGCCCGGGAGGCGACGCCGCGGCGCGCGCGATCGCGACCGCCATCCACTCCGGCGCGATGCACATCGAGCGCGTCATCGATTACGCGCGCCACGCCGTCTACAATAACCACCTCGTGTCGGAGGCGCTCGGCCTCTACCTCGCGGGTGCGCTTCTCACGCAATCGCCGCATGCGGCGCGCTGGCGCAGCCTCGGTCGATCGATCATCGACGAAGAAGCGGAGCGCCAGTTCTACGCCGACGGCGCGTACATTCAGCTCTCGCACAACTACCACCGGCCCGTGCTGCAGCTTCTACATTGGGCCTGCATGGCCGCGCGTATCGCGGGGGACCGGCCGGGGGCGTCATGGCTGCGCGCGGCGGACAGGTCGATAGAATTTCTCGTTCAACATCAGAATCCAGGGGATGGCCGACTGCCAAACTATGGACCGAACGACGGCTCGCTTCCAAGCATCTTGTCGACCTGTGATCAGTCCGACTACCGTCCGACGCTTCAGGCGGCCGCCGTCCTCGCGCGCGGCGAGCGTCTCTATCCGCCGGGACCGTGGGACGAAGAGGTCGCCTGGCTCGCGGGGCCGAGCGCGCTCGATCTACCGCTGCGCCCACCGACGCGCCGTTCCGTTTCGTTCGCGATGACGGGCTTTCACGTGCTGCGCGCGAACGACGAGCGATCGTTCGTGACGTTGCGCTGCGGGTCGATCTCGGATCGCTTCGGCCAGATCGACATGCTCCACGTCGACGTCTGGTGGCGCGGCCTCGAGGTCCTGGCAGACGGCGGAAGCTACCTCTATAACGGCCCGCCCGAGTGGCACGAGCACTTCATGCGCACGGGGAGCCACAACACGGTGACCATCGACGGTCACGATCAGATGCTCCACTACCGGAAGTTCAAGCTCGTCTACCGCACGAAGGCCAAGCTGCTCGAGTTCGCAAGCGGCCGCGTTGCCGGCGAGCACTACGGATACCAGCGCCACGATCGAGCGTGCGTGCATGGCCGAGCGGTGTTGCTAGCGAGCGACGATCTCGTCGTCGTCGTCGATCATGTTCCCCGCACGACGCGGCATCGCGTTCGCCTCCATTGGCTCTGTGGCGAATTCGCGCACCGCGCGCGAGACGGATGCGCGTCGCTTGTGCTCGAGACGCCCCAGGGGCCGTACGGGATCTCCGTTTTCGACGACGAGGCGCGGCTACGCGACGGCTCGGTCGTCGCAGGCCAGGAGTCGCCGCCGCGCGGTTGGCGCTCGCTCTACTACGGAGAGAAGGTGCCGGTGCCGTCGCTCGTCGCGGTAGACGAAGGTGACGCGCCGCTCACGTTCGTGTCGGTCATGGGATCCGGAACGATCGCCCTGACGAAAGACGGCGACGTCTTCACTGCGCGTTGCGAAAGCACGGTCGCGCGCTTTCGAATTCGCGACGGGCTCATCGCACCGGAGGGCGACGTCGCGTCATGAAAATCCTCATCGTGCATCAGTATTACCTTATGGAGGGCATGTCGGGAGGCTCGCGTTTCAACGAGCTCGCGCGCCTCTGGAGCGAGGCGGGTCACGAGGTCACCGTCGTCGCGGGGACCGTCGACTACACGACGGGCAAGATACCGGCGCGCTACAAGGGGAAATGGATCACGCGCGAGCGCGACGGGGACGTCGACGTGTGGCGCTGCCATGTGCCCGCGTCGTACGGAAAGAGCTACGCCGGTCGGATGTGGGCCTTCGCGGGGTTCACGTTCTCCGCGCTCACGGCGGCGCTTCGCGCGGCGAAGCCCGATGTCGTCGTCGCGACGTCGCCGCCGCTCGTCGCGGCGATCCCGGGATGGGCTGCGTCGTGGGTACACGGGCGCGTGCCGTGGATTTTCGAGATTCGCGACCTGTGGCCGGAGAGCGCGATCACGACCGGCGTTC
>JBBQXV010000262.1:0-12998 GCA_038209335.1 Polyangiales bacterium
GGAATCGGCATCCTCCTCCTCGCACGCCGTCGCGCGCGCGCGCTCCGAGCGCTGCTCACGGCAACGCCCGCAACGCACGACGGCGGCGGATCGCTGCGCATCGGCGACGACGCGCCGCCGTTTCAGTCGACGGCCGCCGCCACGCTCCCGCCAGGTCCGGTGCTCCTCACGCTCGCGCGCGTCGAGTCCGCTGGCGCGTACCGCGACGCTGCGGCGCCGACCGTCGTATCCGCCGTTTCGGGAACGCTCGAAAACGCGCGCACCGCGCTCGCCTCCGCGCGCGCCGGCGCTCACGCGCTCGCGCTCCTCGTCGTTCTCCTCGCGTCGGCGCCGCTCGCCGTCGCGGCTCTCTTCGGTCTGAAATAAGAAAGCCCCGGCTCGGGAGGAGAGCCGGGGCCGCGATAAGCGAGGCAGTCGTAAGCTTTGCTCAGCGCTGCTTGCGCTGGAACGCGGGGACGTCCCACTCGTTGTCGAAGTTGGGGAACGAGTCGGACGACGACGACGCGGCGCGCTCGCGCGAGATCGGAGCACGTTGCGGCTGCTGCTGAGAGGCGATCGCCGCGCGTGCTTCTTGCGCGTGCTGCGGCCTGCGCGTCGAGATCGCCGGCACCTGTTCGATCGGCGCTTGCGGTCGCATCTGAATCGGCTGCGTGTAGCTCGGTCGCCCCGCGCTCTGCACCGTCTGCGGAGAGATCGATACGCGCTGCGCGGCGCCGCTCTCCATCGCGGCCTGGCGCTCCGCCGTGTCGAAGCCGGTCGCGATGACCGTGACTTTGACGTTCTCGCCAAGCGTCTCGTCGATGCTCGCGCCGAAGATGATGTTCGCGTCCTCGTGCGCCTGCTCTTGGACGAGCGACGCGGCCTCCTGAATCTCGCGCATCTTGAGATCCGGACCTCCGACGATGTTGATGAGGACGCCCGTCGCGCCTTCGACCGAGATGTCGTCGAGGAGCGGCGAAGCGACGGCCATCTCCGCCGCCATGCGCGCGCGGTTCTGACCCTTGGCGATGCCGGTGCCCATGAGCGCGCGGCCCATCTGGCTCATGACCGTCTTCACGTCGGCGAAGTCGACATTGACGATGCCGTTTTGCGTGATGAGATCGCTGATGCCTTTGACGGCTTGGTAGAGCACTTCATCGGCTTTGCGGCATGCATCGATGAAGGTGAGATCGTCGTCCCCCAGGAGCAGGAGCTTCTGGTTCGGGATGGTGATGAGCGTGTCGACGTTCTCGGCGAGCATCGCGAGGCCGATCTCCGCGCGGCGCGCGCGCTGGCGGCCTTCGAAGAGGAACGGCTTGGTGACGACGCCGACCGTGAGCGCGCCTTCCTCGCGAGCGAGCTGCGCGATGATCGGCGCGGCTCCGGTGCCCGTCCCGCCGCCCATGCCGGCGGTAACGAAGACCATGTCCGCGCCGGAGATGAGCTCCTTCAAGCGCTGGACGTCTTCCAGGGCCGCCTTTTTCCCGCGGTCCGGGTCCGCGCCGGCACCGAGGCCGCGCGTGACGTTCGTCCCGATGTTGAGCTTCGTGGGCGCTGCGTTGGCGTTGAGCGCCTGCGCGTCGGTGTTGACGACGATGAACTCGACCCCTTCGAGCCCGAAGTTGATCATCGTGTTGACGGCGTTGCCGCCGGAGCCGCCGACGCCCACGACCTTGATGCGCGCCTGGTACTCCTGCGTCTCGTCCGCAAACTCGATTGAGAAGCTCATTGCCTTGTCCTCCCGGTGGGCGGAATCGCCCTCACGCGTGTCGTCTTCAAACGCAGTTTCCGGTCGCCTCTTACCGTTGAAACCGCGGGACTCTTGCTAAAGAAAAGATGTAAGTGAATCAACGAAGCAAAGCGAATTCTCTTCGACGTTCAGTCGCATGATGTGCGTCTAAAACGCGGCCTTGAGCCAGTTCCAAAAACCCGAGTTGCGCATGTGCGGCTCGATCTGAATCATCGGCTGCGATCCGCTGCGCGGCGGCTCCTTCGCGAGACGGAGCGGCATCGGCTGCACGATCGGGCCGAGCTGCGCCTCGAGCATCGCCTGCGCGCCGTACTTCACGAGCCCGACTCCGGTCGCGTACTCCGGACCGTGGACGAGCTGGGTGATCCCCTTCACGCCGTTCGGCATGCCGATGCGGACGGGCATCCCGAGGATCTCTTCGGCGAAGTCGGTCATGCCCGCGAGGAGCACGGCGCCGCCCGTGAGCACGACGCCCGCGGACATCTGCTCGAGGAGGCCGGTGTCTTCGATGCGCTTTCGAACGACGGCGAAGATCTCTTCGACGCGCGGCTCGATGATGTCGCTGAGGACGCGGCGTGCGGTGCGGCGCGGCGCGTGTCCGCCGACGCCGGGGACTTCGATCTCTTCGTCGTCCGCGACCATGCGACCGAGCGCGCAGCCGGAGAGACGCTTCAAGCGATCGGCCTCGGCGAGCGGCGTGCGAAGCCCCGCGGCGATGTCGCTGGTGATGTTGTTGCCGCCGACCGGGATGACGCTCGTGTGGCCGATGCCGCCGTCGACGTAGAGAATGATGTCGGTCGTGCCGCCGCCGATGTCGACGACCGCGACGCCGATTTCTTTCTCGTCGTCGGAGAGCACGGCCTCGGCGCTCGCGAGCGGCTGGAGGACGACGTCGGCGACGGTGAGCCCGCAGCGCTCGGCGCAGCGGATGACGTTTTGCACGCAGCTGGTCGCGGCGGTGACGAGATTCACTTTGACGCCGAGGCGCACGCCGCTCATCCCGATTGGATCGCGGATGCCGTCTTGGCTGTCGACGGTGTACTCGCGCGGGAGCACGTGGAGGATCTGCCGATCTGCGTCGACGGGGATCGCCCGTCCGCCTTCGAGGACGCGCTCGACGTCGCCGCGCGTGACCTCGCCGCCGGCGATCGCCGCGACGCCGTCCGAGGCTTGCGATCGAATGTGGCTGCCCGCGATCCCGACGTACACCGTCCGGATCTCGACGCCCGCCATCATCTGCGCGGCTTCGATCGCGTCTTTGATCGACCGCACCGTCCAATCGATGTTGGCGACGATCCCCTTCCGCAGTCCGCGGCAAGGAACCATCCCGACACCCAGGATCGTGATGCCGTCCTCACCGACGTCGCCGACGACCGCGCACACTTTCGTGGTGCCGATGTCGAGCCCGACGATGATTTCCCCATGCGTATTCACGGTGCTCATCCTGCTCTGTGCGTCGCACGCCGCCCGTGATTGGGCCAAATCTTCGGCGGATCGCCCGCCGCCTACTTCATCCGAACCACGACCCGCTCGGGCCGCGCTTCGTTGTCGAGCATGATCGCGTCGGCCTTCGCGCCGCGCTTTTCGAGCTCGGTCACGACGCGCGCGGCCTGATCCAGCTTCTTTCGGTACGGCGGCTCGCCCAAGACGAGCGCGAGCGCTTGCTTTCCGACGATCAGCGTCATCGATCCGTCGATTCCGACGTGCACTTCTTGCAACGCGGCGCGACCGCCGAGCGATCCGTGCTCGTAGTCGGCGGCGAGATCGATCGCGCGGCGAATCGTGCGCGCGGCCCCTTCGCGATCGTCGGTCACGGTATCGAGGTTCATTCCGGTCACGACCGGGAGATCCATCGGATCGCCGAGCTCGACCTTCTTGAAGACGTGACCGGACGGCGTCGCGAGGTACGTCTCGCCGAGCGCGACGAGCGCCCCCGCCTCGCGCTCGGTGACCTGCACCAGGATCGTTCCGGGGAGACGGCGCGCGATCGTCGCGTCGCTGATCCACGGATCGGTGAGGATCTTTTGCCGAGCCGCATCGAGATCGAGCAGGAAGACGTTCTTGCCGCGCTCGAGGCCCGCTTGGCGGATGACGTCGTCGTTCGTTCGGTGGTGCGCGCCGGTGACGTCGATCTCGTTGACGGAGAAGCGCGTGCTCGACATGACGTGGCGTCGCGCGGCCCACGCGACGGTGCCGGAGACCGCGACGACGAGCGCGACGCCGATGATCGCGCGCGCGACGGTCATCGCGCGGCTCGCGGGCTTCTTCGGCTTCGGCGACTGCAGCGTGTCGCGCGGCCGAGGCTCTTCGGGATCGACGAGCGGCTCGAAGCCGTCGACCCCCGCCGACTCGGCAACGTCGGGCGGAAGCTGCGGTTTTTTCACGCGGCGGTTCGTCGGGATCATGCCGTCGCGCCTTTCGCGACCAGCGCCGCGTCGAGCGCGCGCGCGCTGGCGTTGATGTCGCCGGCGCCGAGCGCGATGACGATGTCGCCCGGCTCGACGACCTCGAGGAGCGCGGCGGCGACGTTCTTCTTGTCGGCGACATAGGTGACGGCGTGGTGTCCGTGCGCGCGGATCGCGTGCGCGAGCGCTTCGCCCGTCGCGCCTGGGATCGGCGCCTCGCCGCCGGGGTAGACCTCGGTGACGATCACGATGTCGGCCTTGTTGAACGCGCGCGTGAAGTCGTGGAAGAGATCGCGCGTTCGCGTGTAGCGGTGCGGTTGGAACGCGACCACGACGCGTCGATCGAACCCGCGCTGCGCGGCGTCGAGCGTCGCTTCGATCTCGGCCGGGTGATGGCCGTAGTCGTCGATGATCATGACGTCGCCGGTCTTCGCGCCCTTCGTGAGCATCGGCTGACCGATGACTGTGAAGCGACGCTGCACGCCGTGGAACGACGCGATCGCGTCGCGCGTGACGTTGAGCGGCACCTCGAGCTCGTCGGCGACGGCGATGACCGAGAGCGCGTTCAAGACATTGTGCGCGCCGGGCATTCGCACGACGAACTCGCCGATCGACTCGCGACGGCGATACGCATCGAAACGCGTCGCGAGCCCTTCGTAGCGCGGGTTCTTGGCGCGGTAGTCGGCCTGGCGCGAGATGCCGTACGTGACGTGACGACGCTCGATGCGCGGGAGGATCTCCTGCACGTGCGGGTGATCGACGCACAAAACGGCGAGCCCATAGAACGGGACCTTGTTCGCGTGCTGGACGAAGGCGTCTTTGATCTTCTCGTGCGTGCCGTAGTGATCGAGGTGCTCGGGATCGATGTTGGTGATGACGGCGATCGTCGGCGTGAGCTTGAGGAACGATCCGTCGCTCTCGTCGGCTTCGGCCACGAAGAGATCGCCCGCGCCGAGGCGTGCGTTCGAGCCGAGCGCGTTGACCTTGCCGCCGACGACGACCGTAGGATCGAGGCCCGCCGCACGGAGCACTGTCGCGACGATCGACGTGGTCGTGGTCTTGCCGTGCGAGCCGGCGATCGTGACGTTGTATTTTACACGCATCAGCTCGGCGAGCATTTCGGCGCGCGGGATGATCGGGATCTCGAGCGCGCGGGCGCGGGCGATCTCCGGGTTTTGCGGAGCGATGGCACTCGAGTAGACGACGACGTCGGCCTTCTCGACGTTCTCGGCGCGATGACCGACGTCGACGCGGACGCCGAGCGTCTCGAGGCGTCGCGTGATGTCGTTCGCCTTCAAGTCGGAGCCCGAGACGTCGAACTCGAGCGTGCGGAGGATCTCGGCGATGCCGCTCATGCCGATCCCGCCGACGCCGATGAAGTGCACATGACGGACGCGACCGCGGAACATCAGCGCACCTCTGTGGATGCGCGAGCCTTGCCAGCGGCGCCATTGGTATGGCGCGCGCCGTTCGTCACGCGTCGCGATGGACCGTCGAGCGGCACGCCCGCGAGCTCGAGGAGATCGCGCGCGACGTCGTGCGCCGCCGTCGGCTTGCCATGCACGCGCGCCGCCTCGGCCATCTTCGTGCGAGCGGCGTCGTCGCCGAAGAGCGTCGCGAGCTCCATCGCGATGCGCGTCGAGTCAGCGGCCTCTTGGCGCAGCGCGACGGCGCCGCCGCTGCGTGCGAGCGACTCGGCGTTCTTCGCTTGGTGATCTCCGGCGGCGTGCGGGAATGGGACGAGGATCGAGGCGCGTCCGACGGCGGCGATCTCGGCGACCGTGCCTGCGCCGGCCCTTGCGAGGACGACGTCGGCGAGCGCGAGCTCTTTCGCGACGTCGTCGAGGAAAGGCGTGACCGTGGCGCGCGCAAAGCCGTGCCGCGCGTAGGCGTCGCGGACCGCCGCGTCGCGATCGCGTCCCGCTTGGTGCACGACCTCGAGGTTCGGTACGCGAGCGGCGAGCTGCGCGATCGCCTCCGGGACGCGCTCGTTGAGCGCTGCTGCGCCTTGGCTTCCGCCCATGACGAGCACGCGCGCGCTCGATCGAGCGGCGTACGGCGTCGGAAGGAATCCCGCGCGGAGCGGAACGCCGAAGAGCCGCGCGGTGCCGTCGCGAAATCGCGCGGCCGCCTCGGGCCACGCGACGTATGCGCGCTTCGCGAGCGGGACGAGGAGGCGGTTGGTGAGACCGACGGTGGCGTTTGGTTCGAAGACGGCGACGGGGATCCGAAGCATCGCCGCCGCGAGCGAGAACGGACCGGCCGCGTATCCTCCGACGCTGAGGACCGCGCGAGGCGCGATCGCGCGAACGATCTTGAGCGCGCGCGCCGTGGCCGCTGCTGCGACCGCCGCGCCTTTCACTGCGCGCGCCGGTCCGCCGCCGGTCATCGGCTCGACCGCGAGCATCTCGAGTCGGTAGCCACGTGCCGGAACGACGCGCCCTTCGATCCCACGCGGCGTCCCCGCGAAGCAGACCTCGACGCTCGCGAGCTCGCGAAGTGCATCGGCGACCGCGAGCCCTGGGAAGACGTGACCGCCCGTACCGCCGCCGGCGATGAGAATGTACGGCGGCGCGGCGGCGACACTCGCGGTCACGGCGTAGCTCCACCGGGGACCGGCGCTTCTTCCGGAACCGACGCGAGGATCGTCACCGCGTCCACGTCGTCGACCTTCGCGGGCGTCGGCGTCACGTCGGTCGGACCGATCGCGTGGGGAGCCTGGCGCGACACGTTGAGGAGAATGCCTGCCGCAGCGGCGTTCACGAGCAAAGACGATCCGCCGAAGCTCACGAAAGGCAACGTCAGTCCCTTCGTCGGCAAGATCGCGAGCGCGACGGCGAGATTCACGAGCGCCTGCGATCCGAACATCGTCGCGATGCCGAACGCGAGGTAGCTCCCGAAGTCGTCCGCCGCCGTCAACGCCGTGCGCACGCCACGCGCGCACAGGACGAGATACGCGGTGCAGAGGAGCGCGATGCCGATGAAGCCGAGCTCTTCGCCGACGATCGCCGCGACGAAATCGGTGTGAGCCTCGGGCAAGTAGAGCGTCTGCAGTCCGCGCCCGAGCCCGAGCCCCGTCGGTCCGCCGGATCCGAACGACATGACCGACTGGAACGGCTGGTACGCGAGATCCTGCCGGTGCATGTCCATGTTCATCCACGCGAGGTACCGCTCGTAGCGGTAACCGCTGAAGCGGATCGCGGCCGCGCCGAACGCGGCGCCGACGATCGACGCGCCGAGGATGTAGCCGAGCTTCGCGCCGGCGACGAACAGCATCGTGAACGTGAGAAAGAGGAGAACGACGGCTCTGCCGAAGTCCGGCTGCTTGAGGCAGAGCAGCATGTAGACACCGGCGACGAGCAGGTGCGGGAGGAAGCCGACGGTGAACGTCTTCACGCGCTCGGCCTTCTTCGCGAGCGAGTACGCGAGCCACATGACGAGCGAGAGCTTCGCCATCTCCGCGGGCTGCACGCGGAAGACGCCGAGCGACAGCCATCGCGCCGCGCCGCCGCCGGCGTGACCGAAGCCGATGATCGTGGCCACGAGCAAGAGACCGACGAAGACGAGCACCGGGTACGTGAGCTTGTAGATGCGGTGGTAGTCGAAGCGACTCACGCCGAAGATGATCGCGAGCGCCATCGCGGCGTAGATCGCTTGCCGCTTCAAGAAGAACTGCGGATCGCGGAACTGCACCGTCGCCTGCACCGCCGACGCGCTGTAGACCATCACGACGCCGAAGCCGATGAGCGCGATGACGACGGCCGCGAGCACGGGATCGACCGGGCCGGCGGCGCGCGCCGCGCTCGGCTTCGCGTCGAGCGGCGCAGGGACCGGAAGCGGGATCGGCACATTGCGGCGGAAGTTCATCGCGCGACCTCCTTCGCTACGCCCGCGGCGGGCTCGAGCGCGCGAACGGCGCGGACGAACTCGTCGCCGCGGTGCTTGTAGTCCCGGAACATGTCGAAGCTCGAGCACGCGGGTGACAAGAGAACCGCGTCGCCTCCCTGCGCGAGATCGGCGGCGATGCGCACGGCTTCTTCCATCGAGCGCGCGCGGCGCACGGGGACGGCGCCGCCAATCGCACGCGCGATGGCGTCGGCGGCTTCGCCGATGAGCACGGCGCCGCGGCCCTTTTCCGCGAGCGCGGCGACGAGCGGCTCGTAGCTGCCGCCTTTGTCGCGACCGCCCGCGATGAGCACCGCCTTTGGTTCGACGAGCCCGACGAGCGCGGTCACGACGGCGCCGACGTTCGTCCCCTTCGAGTCGTCGTAGTAGCGAACGCCGCCGATCTCGGCGACCAGCGCCGTGCGGTGCGCGAGGCCGCGGAACTCGCGGAGCGTCGCGCGAATCGTCCCCGCGGGAACGTCGAACGGACGAACGGCCGCGATCGACGCCGCGACGTTGAGAGCGTTGTGCCCGCCGGTGAGCGCGAAGTCCGCGCGAAGAAAGCTCTCGCCGCGCGTGACATCGACGACGCGATCGGCGAGCACGTCGACGTCGCCGCCTGGACCGAACGTGACGACGCGACCGTGACCGCGCGCGGCCTGCTTCGCGCACGCGGCGTCGCCCGCGGGGATCACCGCGACGTCTTCCGACGTCTGACGCGCGAACGCGTTCCCCTTGGCGTCGGCATACGCGTCGACGCTCTCGTAACGATCGAGGTGATCGGGCGTGACGTTGAGCAAGACGGACACGCGCGGCCGAAACGCATCGACGCGCTCCATCTGGAAGCTCGACACCTCGAGGACGATGACGTCGAACACCTCGTCCGCGTGATCGGCGAGCGGCTCACCGAGATTCCCGCCAGTGAACACGCGCAGCCCGCGCGCTCCGAGCATCGCGCCGACGAGCGACGTCGTCGTGCTCTTGCCGTTCGTGCCGCCGATCGCGATGACCGGCGCCGGACGCGCGAGCGACCTCACCGCGAGCTCGACCTCGCCCCAGATCTTCACCCCCGCGCGCTCGGCCTCCGCCAGCTCCGCAAACGGCGGCACGCCGGGCGACACGACGACGAGATCCGCCTTCGAGAGCTCCGCCGCCCCGTGTCCTCCCGCGACGAGCTGCGCCCCTTGCCCGACGAGCGCGCGCGCCGCGACGCTGAGCGAGGCTTCCGCTTGCGCGTCGGTCGCGATGACGTGCGCGCCGCGGCGCAGGCACAGGCGCGCAGCGGCAACGCCGCTCGCTCCGAGCCCGACCACGACGACACGCTTTCCGCGTAGCTCCGACACGATCAAACCTCGTTCTTCATCAACGCAGCTTCAAGCTGGAGAGGCTCACCAGAGCAAGCAAGATGGAAATGATCCAGAAACGGACGATGATCTTTGGCTCTGGCCACCCCTTCTTTTCGTAGTGGTGGTGGATCGGCGCCATCAAGAAGACGCGCTTGCCGGTCAGCTTGAACGACACGACTTGGACGATGACGCTCGTCATCTCGAGGAAGAAGATCCCGCCGAGGATGATCGACAAGAGCTCGCTCTTCGTGAAGACCGCGCACATCCCGAGCCCGCCGCCGAGCGCGAGCGAGCCGACATCGCCCATGAACACTTGCGCGGGGTACGTGTTGTACCAAAGGAAGCCGATGCCCGCGCCGACGATGGATCCGCAGAAGATCGCGAGCTCGCTCACGTGCTCGAACCCCGCGATGTCGAGGTAGCGCGCGACGACGAGCTTCTGCGAGACGCCGGCGATGCCGAGCGTCGTGCCCGCGGCGTACGCCCAAATCAGGTACGCCCCCGCGTTGATCATCACCGGACCGATAGCGAGACCGTCGAGGCCGTCGGTGAGGTTCACCGCGTTCGACGTCGCGACGACGACAAGGACGGCGAAGACGATGTAGACGCCAACCGGCAAGACGATCGGGTGCTTCGCGAACGCGACGAACGGGATGCTGAGGTGATTGCGAAGCTCCCACCAGTCGTGCGGGAGGCTGTTCTCGGCGAGGAACGCGTAGCTGATCGCAGCGCCGCCGATCGCGAACTGCCCGAGCAGCTTGTAGCGACCGGGGACCCCCTTGGAGTTCTTGAGCTTGATCTTGAGGTAATCGTCGAGAAAGCCGATGACGCCGTAGCCCGCCGTGACCGCGGTGACCGCCCAGACGAAGAAGTTGTGCGGATCGCACCAGAGGATCGTCGGGACGAGGACGGAAAGGAGAATGAGCGCCCCGCCCATCGTCGGAGTACCCGATTTGATTCGGTGCGATTCGGGGCCATCATCGCGGACGACCTGGCCGATCTGTTTCTTTTGAAGCTCGCGAATGAACCAGGGCGAGAGAAGGAACGTCAGCAGCATCGCGGTGATCGTCGCGGCGATGGTGCGGAACGGGACGTACCGGAGGACGTTGAGAAAGCCGAGCCAGTTGGCCGTGCGATGGAGCGGATAGAGGAGCTCGTAGAGCATCAGCCGCCCCCGTGCGCGCGGACGAGCGCATCGACGACGCGCTCGGCGCCGACGCTCCGCGATCCTTTGACGAGGACGACGTCGCGCGCGCGCACGACCTCGCAGGCGAGACCGGCGGCTTCGTCCGTGCTCGCGGCCTTGACGATCGAGACTCCGCGCGACGCGGCGCGATCGAGCGCGAGATCGATGAGCCCACCGCATCCGACGGCGACGGCGACGGCGGCATCGGCGATATCGTCGCCGATCGCCTCGTGCTCGCGCGCGGCGGACGGGCCGAGCTCCTTCATCTCGCCGAGCACCGCGACCATGCGGCGCGATTCGGCGCGACCGATCTCCGCGAGTGACAGGAGCGCGCTGCGAACGCTGGCGGGGTTGGCGTTGTACGAGTCGTCGATGACGAGCGTGTCGTCCGGGAGGCGTCGGAGCGCCGCGCGACCGGCGACCGATGCGAGCCGCTCGAGCGCCTGCGCGATCACGGGCGCATCGATCGGAACGCCGCACGCGGCGTCGGACGCGGCGATCGCGGCGAGAAGATCGATCGCCGCCGCTTCGCCGAGGAGCGAGAGATCGAGGTCGATGCGCTGACCCGCGCGATCGATCGCGAGGCGCGAGCCGCGCGCGCCGAGCGACGTGCGATCGACGAGGCGGTAACCGGCGGACGATGCTCGGCCGAATGTCACGGCGCGTGCTTTGGTTCGCGCGCGTTGTCCGGTCGCTTCATCGTCGTCGGCGTTGACGATCGCGACGCCGCTCTCGCCGAGCGCGGCATAGAGCGCCCCCTTCTCGCGCGCGACGTCGGCACGACCTCCGCCGACCCCTTCGCCGTGCGCGATCCCGACGTTGGTCACGATGGCGACGTCGGCCGCCGCGATCCGCGCGAGCTCTGCGATCTCGCCCTTCACGCTCATGCCAGCCTCGAGCACGAGGAAGCGATGCACGGACTCGACCGCGAGCGCGACCGCGGGCAGTCCGATGCGGTTGTTGAGGTTGCCTGCGGAGGCGTGGCACGATCCGACCGCGCCGAGGATCGCCGCGCACAGCTCCTTCGTCGTCGTCTTTCCGGCGCTACCGGTGATGGCGACGACGCGCGCCGGCTCGCTCGCAGGTCGCGCCGCACGCCACTCTTCGATGTGCACGCGCGCGAGATCGCCCCACGCGCGCAGCGTGTCGTCGACCTCGATCACGTCCACGTTCGCTTCACTGGTCGCGCTCGCGCGTCCGCGCTCGATGACGACGATCGCTGCGCCCGTGCGCATCGCCGCGTCGACGAATCCGTGCCCATCGCTTCGCTCACCGCGCAGCGCGACGAACGCACCGCCCGCAACGACGGCGCGGCTGTCGGTCGTGACGCCGCGCACCTCGGCGCGTCCCGTTCCGCGCGCGACTCGACCGCCGGTCGCCGCGACGATCGACGACGTGGTGAAACGCGCATGGTTCGGCGGGATGGGAGTGGCCATCAGCGAGATCCACCATGCTTAGCGCGCCTCAGCGCAAGCGCTCGCCTCGCCTCTTCGCGATCGTCCAGGTGACGCTTCTCGTGCCCGACGATCTGGTAGTCCTCGTGTCCCTTGCCCGCGACGACGACGACGTCTCCGGGCGACGCGGATGCGACCGCGATCGCGATCGCGCGCGCGCGATCGAGCTCGACCACGAAACCTCGCGTGGCGCCCGACAGCGCGTCGACAGCGACCTCCGCGAGCCCCGCGCGGCGCACACCCTCGCAAACCGAAGCCGCGATCGCGATCGCGTCCTCGGTGCGCGGGTTGTCGTTCGTCACGATCAACGCGTCCGCTCGTCGCGCCGCCGCCTCGCCCATCGGCGCGCGCTTCGTCGGATCGCGATCGCCACCGCAACCGAACACGCACCAGACGCGCGCCTTTGCGATTTTTCTCACGCTGTCGAGCACGCGCGCGAGAGCGTCGGGCGTGTGCGCGTAGTCGACGAGCACCGTGACGTCGTCGCCCGCTTCGTCGCAGCGCTCGAGCCTCCCGGGGGCGCCGATCTCGCGAGCGAGCGCCTCGGCCGCGCGGTGCACGTCGAGCTCGAGCGCGTGGACGACGCCGATCGCGACGACCAAGTTCTCCAGATTGTGCGCGCCGACGAGGCGAGAACGAACGCGCACGTCGCCGTCCGGCGTTCGCAGGAGCGTGTCGATTCCTTCGGCCCCCATCGTCACCGATCGCGGCGCGATGTCCGCGTCGCTCTCCGTGGCGCCGACGATGGCGCTCACGCGGAGCAGCGGCGATTTCACACGCTTGGCGAGCTCGCGCCCGAACGCGTCGTCGACGTTGATGACCGCCGCGCCCGGCGCGAGCTCCGTGAAGAGGAGCGCCTTCGCCGCCGCGTACTCGCTCATCGAGCCATGAAAATCGAGGTGGTCCTGCGTGAGGTTCGTGAACGCCGCGACGCGGAAGCGCACCGCGCGGACGCGCCGCAACGCGAGCGCGTGCGACGAGACCTCCATCGCG
>JBBQXV010000263.1:0-12970 GCA_038209335.1 Polyangiales bacterium
TCGTGATCGCGGGGGGCGTGTTCGTGTACCTGCGCTTCTTCAACGGACCGAAGCCGCCGCCGGTCGAGTTCAAGACCATCGCCGTCGACAAGCGCCGCATCGTCGGGAAGATCACCGCGAGCGGCACGTTGCAGGCGACCGTCACGGTGCAAGTCGGCACGCAAGTCTCGGGGCGCGTCCAAAAGCTCAACGCCGACTTCAACAGCGCGGTGAAGAAGGGCGAGCTCGTCGCGAAGATCGATCCGCAGCTATTCCAAGCGGCGGTCGCGCAGTCGGCGGCGAACTACGCCTCGGCGACCGCGGGCGTCGTGAAGGCCGAAGCGCAAGTGCGCGACGCCGAGGTGCAGTTCAATCGTGCGAAGGCGCTGTTCGATCAAGGGCTCGCGTCGGCGGCCGATCTGCAAACGGCGCAGACGAACTTGCTCGTCGCGCGCGCGTCGGTCGACGTCGCGAAGGCGTCGGTGCAGCAGGCGTCGGCGTCGCTCAACCAAGCGCAAGTGAACCTCAACTACACGAACATCTACTCGCCGATCGACGGCGTCGTCATCTCGCGCAACGTCGACGTCGGACAGACCGTTGCCGCGTCGCTCTCCGCGCCGGTCCTCTTCACGATCGCCGAGGACCTGAAGAAGATGCAAGTGAACACCAACGTCTCGGAGGGCGACGTCGGTCGCCTCGATGCGAACATGCCGGCGACGTTCTCCGTCGACGCGTTTCCCGGACAGCGCTTCAAGGGGAAGATCTCGCAGATCCGAAACGCGGCGCAGACGCTGCAGAACGTCGTCACGTACGACGCCGTCATCGACGTCGACAACGGCGACCTCAAGCTGCGCCCGGGCATGACGGCGAACGTGACGGTCACGTACGCGCAGCGTGACGAAGTGATCGCGGTGCCGAACTCGGCGCTGCGTTTTCGGCCGCCGCCGGAGGTCGCGGGGAGTGCGACGGCGGCGCCGATCGCAGGCAGCGGCTCGGCGAGCGGCTCGGCATCGGCGGCTTCCGCTGCGCCGTCGGGCTCTGGTGGAAGGGGCGGCGGCGGCGCGGGAGGCAATCGAAGGGGCGGCAAGAGCGACTCGCCGACCGACGCGCGCGCGATCTGGCTCTTGCGCGACGGCAAGGCGATCACAGTGACGGTGAAGACCGGCCTCTCCGACGGCACGTACAGCGAGCTCCTCGAAGGCGACGTGAAGGAGGGCGATCTCGTGATCATCGATGCGACGGTCACGGGCAAAGGCGCCGGGCCGTCGTCGCCGACGGCGACCGCGACGATGCGCCGTATGTTCTGAGTCGCACGATGGACGACCAGCCGCTCATCCGAATCGAGAACGTCACGAAGGTCTACGTGACCGGCGACGTCGAGGTGCGCGCGCTCGCCGGCGTGTCGGTCACGATCCAGAGCGGCGAGTTCGTCGCGGTGATGGGATCGTCCGGGTCGGGGAAGTCGACGCTGATGAACATCCTCGGTTGCCTCGATCGCCCGACCGCGGGGACGTACCACCTGGCGGGGCGCGAGGTGTCGCGGATGTCGCGCGGCGAGCTCGCCGAGACGCGCAACCACATCCTCGGGTTCGTTTTTCAGAACTTCAATTTGCTCAGCCGCACGAGCGCGCTCGAGAACGTCGAGCTTCCGCTCGTCTACCAAGGATGCGGATCGCGCGAGCGTCGCAAGCGCGCGACCGAAGCGCTCGGGCGCGTCGGCCTCGGCAACCGCCTCGATCACACGCCGAACCAGCTCTCGGGAGGGCAGCAACAGCGCGTCGCGATCGCGCGCGCGCTCGTCGGGAGCCCGCAGGTCATTCTCGCCGACGAGCCAACGGGCAACCTCGATTCGCGCACGAGCATCGAGGTCATGGCACTCTTCCAAGAGCTCGGGAGGACCGGCATCACGATCGCGCTCGTCACGCACGAGCCCGACATCGCCGAGTTCGCGACGCGCGTCATCATCGTGAAAGACGGGCTCATCAAGTCCGACGACAGACAAGAGCAGAAGCCCGCGATCGTCCCGCCACTCCCACCCATAGCGGAGGCCCCGAAATGAATCCGCTCCAGACACTCCGCGTGGCGCTCCGCGCCATCTGGCGAAACAAGATGCGATCGTTTCTGACGACGCTCGGGATCATCATCGGTGTCTCGGCGGTCATCGCGATGATGGCGATCGGCGCCGGCGCGAAGGCGCAGGTCGAAGCGGCGTTCGCGGCGATGGGCACGAACATGATCATCCTGCTCCCGGGCTCGACGACGGCGGGCGGCGTGTCGGGCGGCTTCGGATCGATGCCGACGATGACGTGGGACGATCTCGCCGCGATCCGCGAGGAGGTCCCGACCGTGAAGGCGGCGGCGCCGTCGCTCCGCTCGAACCAATCGATCATCGGCGAGGAGCTCAACTGGTCGACGAGCGTCACCGGCACGACGCCCGAGTACTTCGAGATCCGAAACTGGCCCGTCGACGAGGGCGTGCTCTTCACGCAAGCCGACGTCGACGCCGGCGCGAAGGTCGTCGTCCTCGGACAGACCGTGGTGTTGAAGCTCTTCGGTCCGAACGCGAGCCCTATCGGACACACCGTCCGCATGGGCAACATCCCGTTTCAGATCGTCGGCGTCGCGTCCCGCAAAGGACAATCCGCGCAAGGTCAGGACTACGACGACGCGGCCTTCATCCCCGCGACGACGTTCCAGCAGAAGATCTCCAAGGGGCTCTCGAAGTACCTCTCGGGGACGATCTTCATCGAGTCGACGTCGGCCGAGACGACGACGCGCGCGATGAAGGACATCACCGATCTCTTGCGCCAGCGCCACAACATCCCGCCGGGCGGCGACGACGACTTCTCCTTGCGCAACCTCAGCGAGATCGCCGGCGCGCAGCAGCAGGGAACGGACACCATGACGACGCTCCTCGCGAGCGTCGCCGCGGTGTCGCTGCTCGTCGGCGGCATCGGGATCATGAACATCATGCTGGTCAGCGTCACCGAGAGGACGCGCGAGATCGGCGTCCGCATGGCGATCGGCGCGAAGCCGCACAACATCCTGCTTCAATTCTTGATCGAGGCGCTGTCGCTCTCGCTCGCGGGCGGATTGCTCGGTGTCGCGATAGGCGTCGGCATCGCGCAGTGGCTCGCGGCGCGCTTCAAGTGGCCGATGCTGATTCAGCCCGACGTCATCATGGTGTCGGTCGCGTTCAGCGCGTTCGTCGGGATCGTGTTTGGTCTTTATCCTGCGCGCAAAGCGTCGCAGCTCGATCCGATCGACGCTCTTCGCTACGAGTGAGCGTTACGAGTGACGGCGCCGATTCGCGAGCAGCGCGGACGCGACGAGAAGAGCGCCGAGCGCGGCCCATGGATCGCCCACGTCGCGCGTCGGTACGACGTGCGCGCCGCAGCCGTACGCAGGGATGACCGGCTCTTCGACGTGGACGTTCGCGCCGCCGTCGCCGTCGGGGACGTTGGGGTTGCGCCCCGCTTTGAGATCGTCGATGTCGGACGTACCGTCGCCGACGCTGTCGGTCGCCGGCGGACCGGTCAGCTGATCCAGCGCGGCGACGAGCGACGTCTCGTCGAACGCGACGAGGCCGTGCGCGCGCATCGATTTGCCGAACGGCGTGGTGACGGTGCCTCGTCCGGTGATCCCGCCGTTGTGGCAGATGGAGCAAGGCGGAGCCGCGGCGAGCATCAGGTGGGTCTTGATCGCGTCGGGAAAATTGGGCGTCGCGCGCGCGGTGCGCGGAAGCCCGACGCCGACGAGCGTCGCGAAGGCCGCAGCGATGGACAAGCGCTCGAGTCGGGTGCGCATCTCGAGCCTCACAGATAAAAGTGTAGTTGCGCGAGGAGCGTCGTCGAGTGCGCGTTACCCGCCGAGCCCGGCGTGCCGACGCGGTAGATCGCATCGAGGCGCAAGTCGGAGTGCGGCGCGAAGAACCATGCGACGGTCCCCCATCCGCCGAGCGACGGCCCCTTCGTGTCGTACTTCGCAAGCGACTGCATCTCGCCGGTCGCCATGAGGTGCACGCCTTGCACCGCTTCGACATCCGCCTGAAGAAACCCGACGATGCCGGACGAGTTGATCGCGCCGAACGCACCCGTCGGCGGCTGCGACGTCAGCGTGTAATCGACCTCCGCGAGGAGCACGAGCGGCTCGACCGGCGAGAAGCGCCCGAAGATCCCGTGCGCGTGTCGAATCGCTTCGGTCTGCAGATAGAGATCGCGATTGGCGTGCGTGATGAGGCTGCTGCCGCCGGCCGCGAGCTTTTTCGTGATCGCGTACTCGAGGTACGCGCTGTAGCCGCGCTCGCGAAACGTGTCCGGGTTGAGCTGGAAGTTGCCGAGGATCGCCATCACCTCGCCGCGAAGCTTCCCCTTGTTGTACGAGAGCGACACGCCGTGCTCTTGCCCCGCGTTGATGTCGGTGCGCGGACCGTACGTGCCGTTGTACGTGCGCGCCCAGAGCGTGTGCTCGATCGACCGCACACCGAACGGGAGGTTCATGCGACCCGCGCGCACGAGCCACTCTTCGTTCTCGCCGAGCGCATAGCCGAGCCAGTGCACGCGCGAGACGACGTTCCCCTTGGACCAGTGAGTGACGATCGCGGGCAGCGCGTTTCGCTGCGCGTAGCCGACGCTCGCGTTCATGCGAAAGCGACCGAACGACACTTGGCCCTGAAAATCGGCCTGCATGATGAGCAGCTCGGTGTCGGCGGTCGGCGCGCCTTGCGCCTTCGTGCTGCGCGCCATCGTGCGGACGTCGCCGCCGAGGAGGACGGTGTCGGGGAGCTTGATCGCGCCGAAGAGAAAATCGCCGACCTTGCTGTCGCTGTCTTGAGGTTTTCCGTAGCGGGTGCGGAGCACCACTTCGCCGATCGTGCGGCCGTAGCTCGTGAGCAAGCTGCCGCCGGATGGATCGGCGTGGCACTGCGCGCACGCGGTGTACCCGTGACGGATCATCCACGCGTACGCGTGCGCGCGCGAAGGCCAGAGTGCGATCGTGCCGAGCACGATCACGAAGACGAAGATCTGGCCCCCCCAGATTCTTGTGCGCGCGGTCATTTCGAGTTGCCGCGACTATACTTGTTCGGTCGGCGACCCTCATCATGAAAAGCCCTCCTCCCGCTCTCGACGACGCTTCCTCGAGGTCGCGGGCGGCGCGGCGGTCGCGGTCTGCTCGGGCTGCTCGAGCGCCGGCGCGTCAGCGCCCGAATCCCTTTTTCGCGGCCTGGAGCAGCTCGATGTCTTGCTCTTTCTTCAGGAGCACGCCCAAGAACGGCAGCTCTTTGACGAGGCGTTCGCGCCCGACGCCCGACTGCATGAGCACCGTGATCCAATCGACGAGCTCGCTGGTCGACGGACGCTTTCGGATCCGCGGCGTCGCGCGAAGCTCGTAGAACGCGACGACGGCCTGATCGACGATCTGCTGATCGATGCGTGGATGATGCACGCGTACGATCCGCTTCATCAGCTCGACGTCGGGGAAATCGATGAAGTGAAAGACGCAGCGGCGGAGGAAGGCGTCCGGCAGCTCTTTCTCGTTGTTCGACGTGATGATGACGACGGGGCGATCCTTGGCGACGACCTCGTCGCCCGTCTCGTTGACGATGAAGCGCATCCGATCGAGCTCGTGGAGGAGATCGTTCGGGAACTCGATGTCGGCTTTGTCGACCTCGTCGATGAGCAAGACGACGCGCTTGGGCGAGCCGAACGCGCGGCCGAGCGGCCCCATCTTGATGTAGCGACGGATGTCCTTGACGTCGCCGTCGCCGAAGCGTGCATCGTACAAGCGTTGAACGGTGTCGTAGATGTAGAGGCCGTCTTGCGCGCGCGTCGTCGATTTGACCGGCCAGTGAATGAGCTCCATGTCGACCGACTCGGCGATCGCCTGCGCGAGGAGCGTCTTGCCGGTGCCGGGCTCGCCCTTCACGAGGAGGGGCCGCTCGAGCGCGAGCGCGCAGTTGACCGCGGCCTCGAGCGCATCGTTGGTGAGGTAGGTCGGGGTCCCGTTGAAGCGGCGAAACGTAGCTGTGGTGGTGCTCACTAGCCCTTAGATGCCACGGAACGGCGCGGCGCGTCGAGCGAGTTGAAGCTAGAATGCGGGCGTGTTGATCCAAGCGCCCGAGGTTCCGCTGCCGTCGAAGGCGTCGGTCGAGCGCGCGAAGATCGAGCTCGATCGTCGGCTCGGTGCGTCCAAGGTCGCGACGTCGCCGGAAGCGTGCGCGCCGTACATCACCGACGAGAGCGACGTCACGGGGCGCGCGCCGGACATCGTCGTGATCGCCGAGTGCGCGGCGGACGTCGCGGCGACGCTCGAGATCGCCGAGCGATGCGGCGTGCCGGTGACGCCGCGCGCGGGCGGAACGGGACGAACGGGTGGCGCGGTTCCGATCGCGGGCGGGATCGTCCTCGCGACGCACGCATTGAAGCGCGTGAAGGACATCGATCGCGTCGATCTCCTCGCGGTCGTCGAGCCTGGCGTGATCACCGGCGAGCTCCACGCGCTCGTGGAGAAAGAAGGGCTCTTCTATCCGCCCGATCCCAACTCGCTCGACAGCTGCATGATCGGCGGCAACGTCGCGGAGAACGCCGGCGGCCCACGCGCGTTCAAGTACGGCGTCACGCGCGAGTACGTGCTCGGTCTCGAAGCGTGCTTGATGGGCGGTCGCGTGCTCAGGCCGGGCAAGCGCACCGTCAAAGGGGTGACGGGGTACGACGTGACCGCGCTCCTCGTCGGGAGCGAAGGGACGCTCGGCGTGTTCACGGAAGTGACGCTCCGCCTCGTGCGAAAGCCGCCGACGATCGCGACGGTGCTCGCGCTCTTCGACGACGTGCACGCGTGCGCGGCGGCGGTGGGCTCGGTCATCGCAACGGGCATCGTGCCGCGATGCCTCGAGCTGCTCGATCGCGCGACGCTCCAAGCGGTGCGGTCGCAAGGATCGGCGATCGATCCGCGCGCCGGCGCGATGCTGTTGATCGAGCTCGACGGCGACGGAACGCTGGAGCCGGAGCTCGAGCGGCTCGGCGACGCGCTCGCCGCGGGGAAGGGGGTCGTCGATGTCGTCGTCGCGCAAGACTCGGCGCAGCGCGATCGCCTCTGGGCCGCGCGAAAGATGCTCTCGCGCGCGACGCGAAAGCTCACGCGCCACAAGCTCAGCGAGGACATCGTTGTCCCGCGCTCGCGCATTCCGGAGCTCCTCCTGCGCGTCGATCGCCTGTGCGAAGAGACGCGCGTGCAGCATCTGACGTACGGCCACGCGGGCGACGGCAACCTGCACGTGAACTTCCTCTGGAACGACGACAGCGAGCGCGACGCGGTCAATCGATCGATCGAAGGGCTGATGCGCATGACGATCGATCTCGGCGGCACGCTCAGCGGCGAGCACGGCATCGGCGTCACGAAACAGCAGTATTTGCCGATCGAACAGAGTGCAGAGCTCATCGATCTCCAACGCGACATCAAGCGCGCGTTCGATCCGAAGGAGCTCTTGAACCCGGGGAAGATCTTCCCGGCGCGCGGCCATCGCGCCTGTTGAGGTGACTCGGATCTCATGAAACCAAACGCCACGCTGACCGAAGGAGCGATCGGCAAGACGCTCGTCTTCTTCTCGCTCCCGATTCTCGCTAGCAACGTTCTTCAGTCGATCAACGGCTCGATCAACTCCGTGTGGGTCGGACGCTACCTCGGCGGCGCCGCGCTCACGGCGACCGCGAACGCGAACACGATCCTCTTTTTTCTCATCGGCAGCATCTTCGGTGTTGGCATGGCCGCGACCATCCTCGTCGGCCAAAGCCTTGGCGCGAAGGACGTCGACAAAGCGAAGCGTGTCATCGGAACGAGCGCGACCTTCTTCGTCTGCGTCTCGATTGCGGTCGCGATCTTCGGCGCGGTCTTCTCGGAGCAGATGCTCCGCGCGATGCGGACGCCGCCGGACGCGCTGCCGTTCGCGATCGCGTACATGCGCGTCATCTTCGCCGCCGTGCCGTTCATCTTCCTGTACGCGTTCGTGATGGTGAGCCTTCGCGGCGCCGGAGACTCGAAGACGCCGCTCTATTTCTCGCTCATCTCCGTCGGCCTCGACATCGCGCTGAACCCCGCGCTCATCTTCGGCTTCGGTCCGGTGCCCGCGCTAGGGATCGCGGGCTCGGCGACGGCGACGCTCATCGCGAACGCCGTCGCGTTCTTCTCGATCCTCTTCTATCTGCGAAAGAAGAAGCACTTTCTCTGGCTGACGAGAGAAGAGATCGGCTACCTGCGCCTCGACCGAAAGATCCTCGCCGCGCTCGTGACCAAGGGCGTGCCGATGGGGCTGCAGATGATCGTGATGTCGGCGTCGGCGATCGTGATGATCGCCTTCGTCAATGGCTTCGGCTCGGCGACGTCGTCGGCGTTCGGCGCCGGCCTGCAGATTTGGAACTACGTGCAGATGCCGGCGATGGCGATCGGCATGGCCGTGTCGTCGATGGCCGCGCAAAACGTCGGCGCCAAGCGGTGGGATCGCGTCGGGCGGATCGCGGTGGTCGGCGTCGTCTTCAGCGTGCTCGTCACGGGCGCGCTCGCCGCGACGATTTGGTTTTTCGATCGCTCCGCGCTCGGCCTCTTCCTGGTCGATCCGGAGGCGCTCGCGATCGGCGTCCATCTGAACCCGATCGTCATCTTCTCGTTCACGCTCTTCGGCGTGTCGATGGTCCTCTCGGGCGTCGTGCGCTCGACCGGCGCGGTGATTCCGCCGCTCGTCATCTTGTTCGTCTCGCTCTGGGTCTTCCGCATTCCGTTCGCGTGGGCGCTCTTGCCGGCTTGGCATGCGGACGCCATCTGGTGGAGCTTTCCGATCGCGTCGGCCGTCGCGGCGGTGCTGTCGACCGCGTACTACCGCTTCGGCGGATGGCGGAAGGCGCGCATGCTCGGGTGACTAGCCGAGTCGTGAGCGAGACTCTGCGCGTGTGCTAGCAGCGCATGCACTCAGCCTAGTCGCGCGTCGATGATCTCGCCCGCGCGGAGCGCCATCGCCATGATCGTCAGCTGCGGGTTCACGCCGAGCGAGCTCGGGACTGCGCTGCTGTCGGCGACGTAGAGCGACGCGACCTCGTGCGTCTCGAAGTCGGGACCGCAGACGCTCGTGCGCGGATCGACGCCGATGCGGCACGTGCCGAGCGGATGGAACGCAGCGATCTCGATGTCGCCGGGGCTCAGCGTCATCTCGCGCAGCTTGGCCACGTCGCGCATCGACGTCACCTCCTGCATTCCCGGGAGGCACGTCGCGACGCGACGCGCGCCGGCCGCGAGGAACACCTCGCACAGCTTCGCGAGTCCGCGCGTCATGCGATCGGTGTCGTTGCGATTCATGTTGTACGTGATGAGCGGCGATCCGCGCATGCCGGGGCGCACCTCGCCGCGCGACGTGTCTTGGATCATCACGCCGAACGTCGCCATGTGCCGGTACTGCTCCATGAAGTGCGTGAAGCGTCGTCCCGCCCACGGGACGCCGACCGCGGCGATCTCGATCGGCGTCGAGCCCCCTTCGAACATGATCCCTTCGTCGGCCCAGTCTTCGATCGCGTAGCCCTGCGGGATGCCGCGCGCCATGTCGATGTGCTCGTCGAAGATCGCGATCACCTTTGCGGCGGGATGAATCGAGAGGTTCTTGCCGACGTACTCGCTGCGCGTGCAGACGCCCGCGTTCTTGAGGATGACCGGCGTCATCAGCGCGCCGCCGGCGAGGACGACCGCGTCGGCTTTCACGCGGAAGCGTCGTCCGGAGCCGAGCTCGCCGCGAACGCCACGCGCACGCCCGGCGACGACGTCGATGCCGTCGACGCGCGCCGCCGTCACGAGCTGCGCACCGCGCGCGAGCGCCTCGGGGATGTAGCTAACGTCGGTTGATCGCTTCGCGCCGGTCGGGCATCCGAACGCGCAGACGCCTTGGCCGTCGCAGTCGGGCGCGTTGCGCATCAGCGGGTGGTGCTTCATGCCGAGCGATTCGGCACCGCGCGAAACGACGCGACCGACGCCGCCGGTGAGCTCCATCTTCGCGCGTTCGACGCGGAGCATCGACTCGACGCGCTGGTAATACGGATCCATCGCGTCGGCGGAGAACCACGCGAGCCCCATCTCTTCGCGCCAGCTGCGAAAGACGCGCTCGGTCGCGCGGTAGCACGTGCCCGAGTTGACGATCGTGCTCCCGCCCACGGCGCGCCCGGCGAACACCGGCGCACTCACGTTGCCGAGCGCGATCGTCAGCCCCTGATCGCGGTAGAGCCTCTTGATCATCTGCTGCGTGCGACCGCTGAGCGCGTCGCGTCGATGCAGATCGCCCTCCTCGACGAGGAGCACCGCGCGACCGCGCGACGCGAGCTCGTACGCGACCGCCGCGCCGCCCGCGCCGGTGCCGACGACGACGACCTCGCACTCGAGCTCGAGATCTTCCGACGCTTCCTTGCCGTCGGTGACTTGCTGGGTCCAGCGCGCGGGCTCGGCGATCGGGAGGCGCTTATGGTGAAACGACGGGCACTCGACCTTCGCGAACGTCGGCGCGTGATCGAAATGGACGACCTTGATCGGGCTGAGGATCGCGCGCAGCAACATGCGACGGAGGTGAAGGCGCGACTCGGACCACGCTTCGAGGAACGCCATCGCCTTCTCGCGCGACAGCAGCGAGAACGGGCGCCCCGTGGTCGGCACCGACGCGAGCTCGCCTGCCCAGAGCAGACCTTTGACCGTCCGCATCTGAAAATCGCTTGCGCCTTCGAGCCACTGCTCGAGGCGACGCACCGTCGCTTCGCCGCCTGCTTCGAACATCTTCCCCGCCGGGATCGCCGCGGCTGCGAGCGCTGCCGCGATCCGACGCTCGCGCGCCGTGAGCTTCAACGCGGGCTTCGCGTCGTCGGTCAGAGCGACGGATTGCGTTTGCGCGACGGGAAGGTTCATCGAAACGGCCTCGGGGGAGTGACGTGCTGAACATTCTGTAACAATAGAACGATGCGTGCGCAAGGCCGACCGCGCGTCCGAATGCCATGATGGGTCGCATGGCGCGCACGTTCCTCCGCGGGGCTCTGGTGGCGGTGCAGATTTCGGTGCTCGCGGCGTGTGGACACGCGGACACGCCGGCCGTCGAGCGCCCGCACGTCGACGTGACGCCGCCGCCAAAGCCCGAGGTCGTCGCGTCGCGCGAAGAGGCCGAGCCGCTCGATCCGAAGCGAACGCCCGCCGAGCGCGCGTTCATGCAGTGGGGCGTCCTCAGCGTGCCGTCGCATTTTCAAGTCGTCGACGGCGGCTACGATCTCGTCATTCATTTTCACGGCGGGCAGGCGCTCCAAGAAGAGAATTTCGATCGCACGCGGATCAACGCGCTCGTCGTGAGCGTGAATCTCGGTATCGGCTCCGGTCCGTACAGCGCGATGTTCGGCGCGCCCGGATCGCTCGAGACGGCGCTCGGGAGGATCCAAACGCACCTCGACAAGCTGGGACGCGCGCCGGGTGCGAAGGTTCGTCGGATCGCGCTCGCGGCGTGGAGCGCGGGCTTCGGCGCGATCGGCACGATGCTCGATCAACCCGGCGTCGCGGATCGCGTCGACGCGGTCATCCTCGCGGACGCGCTCCACACGAACTTCATCGGCGACATTCGCGACAAGAAGATCAACCCGGCGGCGATCGAGCCGTACGAGGCGTTCGCGCGACGGGCGATGCGCGGCGAGAAGCTCTTCGCGATGACGCACTCCGCGATCGGCGTCGACGGCTACGCGAGCACGACCGAGACCGCGACCCAGCTGCTCCACGATCTCGGCATGGAGAAGAAGCCGCCGACCTTCAAGTGGCCCGAAGGAATGCACGCGCTCTACGAAGCGCACTCGGGCGACGCGCACGTCATCGGCTTCGACGGCGGCCGCGAGCCGGATCACATGCTGCACGTCACGCAGATGTACGCGACGACGCTCCCGTGGCTGAAGTGGCGGTGGAAGAAGCGCTAGCGCCTGACCTCGCGCATCCACGCTTCCATCCGCGCCCACGCGCTCTTCGCGCGTTCGGTCGTCACGAGCTCCATGTGACCCGGCGGCGCGCCGCCGTCGTCGGCGCGGCGGACGCGGTCGATCTCTTTTTTGCCGGCGCAGCGCGCGTGAAATAGCTCGGCGCAGATCGGGCGGCAGTTGAGGAGATCGCCGTCGCTCGCGATCGACATGACGGGCGTCGTGACCTTCGCGAGCGCCGCGAGGTAATCCTCTCCGCCGTCGTCGCTCGTCCAACGGCCGGTCGAGACGCATCGTCGCAACGCGGCGAAGTACGCGCCGGCTTCGTCGTCGCTTCCGGCGAGGAGCGCGCGCGCGGGGAAATAGCCGCGCCGTTCGCAGACCGCGCCGACGAACGCCATCGTCGCGCGCTTCATCGCCCAGCGCGTGCGCGACGGCTCGAGCTCGCGGAGCCACACGTTCGACGCGACGCCGACGATCGCGTCCGCGTCGATCCGTCCGCCTCCTTGTGCCGCGAGGGCGACGTGACCGCCGAGCGAATGCCCGATGATCACGACCGGGAGCTTCTTCGCACGAGCTCGCGCGCAAGCGACCACGGCGGGGAGATCGCGCCGCACGAGATCGTCGTACGTCCAGGATCCGCCGCTCGCCGCGTCTTTGCCGCTGTCGCCGTGACCACGGAAATCGAAGGCGATCGTCCGCCATCCCCGCGACGCGAGGAAGCGCGCGAGTCCGCCGCCGTGCGGTCGCTCGAACTCGGTGCGGCGCGCCATCATCGCGTGCGCGAGGACCGCGACGCCCACGCGCTCCTTCGTCGATGGCTCGCGCACGTCGCCTCGAAGCGCGACGCCGTCGTCGGTACGGATTTCGATGGGATCGAGTAGGTCGGCCGGCGTCGTCGCCGCGCGCGACGGACGCAAACCACGTCGCTCAGGCTGCATGCGGCGTCGTGCCTTTGCGTCCCCACTGCTCGAGCACGCTGGGGCGCGCTCGCCGCGCGACGTCGATCGCATGCGCGATCCGCACCGGAA
>JBBQXV010000264.1:0-12956 GCA_038209335.1 Polyangiales bacterium
TTGTTCCCGTACAAATCGAGAATGTCGTCTTGAATCTGGAAGAGCAGACCGAGTGAGCGGCACGTGTCGGCGAGCGCGGCGCCTTCTTCGGACGAGCGACCCGCAATGAGCGCGGCGCCTTCGATCGGAAGCGAGAAGAACGCCGACGTCTTCCCTTCGACGCACGATGCGTAGTCGCTCCACGTCGGCACGTGCTCGGTCGCGAGGAGCCCGAGCTCCGCGGCTTGGCCCTCGACGATCATGCGCGACGATCGCGTCACGATCTTCGTGAGCTGAAACCGCGCCGCCTCGGACACCGGAACCGCTTCGAGCGCGGCGTAACCGAGCGCGATGCAGAGATCGCCGGCGTTGATCGCCTGCGCGATCCCGTAGCGCGCCCACAGCGCCTGCGTGCCGCGTCGGTACGCGTCGCCGTCTTGGATGTCGTCGTGGATGAGCGAGGCGTTGTGAAGCAGCTCGCACGTCGCGCCCCACGCGACGCCGTCGGTTGCGCGACCGCCGAGCGCTTGCACACCGAAGAGCGCGAGGCGCGCCCGCAGTCGCTTGCCGCCCGTCGCGATGTGCTCCCACGCGACGCGCCCCAGCACGCTCCCGCGCGCGCCGTCTCGCGCGTCGCCGAGGCAGAGGCGCTCCATGTACGCTTCGATCGCGGCGACGTCGGTCGACTCGGCGAAGAGCGGGTGAGCGGCGACGTCATCGGGCGGCGCGGGGCGAGCGCACGCCATCGTGGAGGAAGATTCGGAGTGAGTGAGCATCGATCTCGGGTCGCCGCGCGCCCCCCCGAGCAAAGAAACAAAAGCAGCGGCGGTTGGGTAGCAGATGACGCAGTGCGTGCAAGCGCGGAGCTTTCGTTGCGGCCAATTCGCCTCACCCGGTCGGAGCGCCGTTCACGCGAGATCGCGATCTCCGCGAGGTTGCACGCGCGTAGGATGCGAGAACGCGAGTTGCACGCGGCCACACCATGACCACTCTCCGTACGACACGCCTCGTGATCGGTTCGTTCGTCGGCGCCATCGCGTTCGCCGTTGCGCCCGACGCGCACGCGCAGTCGACCATCAAAGATCCGAACCCGCCTCGCTACTCCGTCGAGATCGAGCCGAAGCTGAACCTCGGCCCCGACAGCGTCTACGCCTACGGCGGCTCGTCGTTCGGTCCTGGCGTGCGTTTCTCGATTCCCGTGATGAGCCCAGGGTTCATCAAGACGATCAACGACTCGATCGCGATCACCTTCGGTCTCGATCTCGTCCACTACAGCGGCTACCGCTACTACCAAAACTGCGGGAAGAACGGCTGCGCGTCCTACGACGCGGGCGACTTCTGGTCGGCGTATTTCCCCGTCGCGATGCAGTGGAACTTCTGGCTCACCGAACATTGGAGCGTCTTCGCCGAGCCGGGCCTCGCGATCCGGCACGCCTTCTACAGCGACGCCTACTGCGATCCGAATCTCTACAGCTGCGGACATCGCGACGACGTCTACTTCGCGTTCTTCGCGGGTGGTCGCTTCAAGTTCAGCGACAAGGTCGGGCTCACGATGCGCATCGGGCACCCGCTCCTCTTCTCGGTCGGGATCTCGATCTTCTTGTAGCGCGACCGGGGGCCGCTATTTCTTTGCGGTCGGCGCCGGCGTGACCGCGTCGAAGCGAAACCCGCGCGGCTTCATCGGCGTCGCGATCGCGAAGAGCACGGTGTCGTCGTAGCGCGCGAGCGGCGCGTTCGCGGTGCCGGCACGATGCAAGAACGCTGGCGTGCGCGATCCGCGATCGAGCGCGACGGCACGCGTGCATCCTGCACGCTTGAGCGCTTCGGCGAGCGGCGCGTCGCTCGTGAACGATCCGCGCGCGATCATCACGCGCCCCTCGGGTGACGTCCCGACCGCGGCGCGCACCATCGTCGCGCCAGGCGGTTCCGCCGTCACCGTGCCGTCGAGCAACAAGAGGGGCACTTCCGCGAAGTCGATCTCCCCCGCGGGCGCGACGACGTCGGCGGCTTTCACGATCGCGAGCCGACCATCTTGCACGACGAGCGCTGCGCTCTCCGCGCCGCCCGTCATCGGGACCGCGAGCTTCCCTTGCGTCGCGAGCCCGCGTTGCCGCCTCGCGTCTGCGAAGCCGAGCCCGACCGCGAAGAGCGCGCGCTTCGCCTCTTCCGGCGCGAGCTCGCGTGCCGGCGTCGCCATCGGTGCGTCCTTCGTCCCGGCGCGAATGCGCCACGTCGCGCGCCCCATCTCGACGTCGAGCATGTCGACCTGCCCGTGCGAGACCTCGACGTGCGTCGTCCACAGCCCGGGCATCCACGCGGGCGCCGGCTGCGATCCGCCGTCGGCCTTCCACACGCCGCCGCCGTCGATCCCCGGCGGCGTCGGATCGTGCACGAGCATGTAGAAGAAATCCTTGGGAGCCCATTCGATGTACCGCTCCTTGGGAATCTCCATGCCGGGCGACAAGAGCTCGGTCTGGTAGCGCTTGGTCTTGATGTCCTCGATGCGCGTGAAGAGGAAGCCCGTGTGGAACGGATTCATGTCGAGGTGCATGCCGTAGTCGCACCCGGCCATCTTCATCGCCTTCGCGAGCGTCGTCGCGCTGACGTCGTCGCCCCACGCGTACATCAAGTGCCCGGCGGTCGTGACGCAGAGCCCGGAGCGCTCCGTCTGTACGCCTTTGCCCGGCGCAGAATATCCCCAGAGCGATCGCCCGCTCGGATTCACTTGCCCGTGATCGACCAACGCGTCGAGGTTTTGCCGCATCGACACCAGCTCGTCGTCGGCGATCCCGACGAGCCCGCTCATCGTCTTGTTCGCGCCCCACGATCCGAGCCCGATGCGCCCGTCGCGAAGCGTGACGACGCTCGCCGCGCCCGGCTGCGGCGGGAGGAGCACGCGTTTGTGCACCATCATCCCGTAGTAGCCGTGCTCGGTCTTGAAGCCGCCGTTGAACGTCGCGGCTATTTTCGTGAAGATCGCCGGATCGCGCGGGAGCTTTCCCGGGCCGGTCGGTCCGGTGAGCGGACGCGGATCTTCGGAGCCCGCTTCCATCTCGACGTCGAGCTGGCGCGTGTCCATCGCGCACAGAAGCACCTTCGCGTACGGACGCTCTTCATCGGGTCGCAAGAACGTCCGATAGAAGGGCGACGGCGCGCTCGCGTCGACGCCCGGCACTTTGCGGATCCACGAGAGCTTCGGTGCCTCCCAATCGCCTTCACCGGCTTCGGGAGTCTTCCATATGGTCGTGATCTTCGGCGGCGGCCAATGCGCCGTCTCGATCGACGCTTCGGACGTGTCGAGCGTCGCCGCCGGCGGCTCGACGTTCGCGACGAGCTCGGTGTCGCCGCCGCTCCCTTTCACTTTGAACGCGAGCTTCTTCGCGTCGTCGCGGAGCGCGAACACCTTCTCTTCGAGCCACGCGATCGGCGCGGGGCCGATCCACGGCACGGCGCGCACGGTGTCGACGGCCCAGTGCGAGAGGCGCTTCGGAAGATGCGACGCGGGCTCGGCGTGCATTCCCGGCGCGGCGGTCACGAGCTCGCCGCGCTCGGCGTCGAGGAGCGACGACGTGACCGCGCGATCGCCCGCGATGTCGATCGCGAGCGCGCGATCGTCGTTGAACGCGAGACCGATCGCGCGCGCCGCCGTCTCGAACGTCACGTCGATGCGACCGATCCCGCCGCAGCTCCCGGTCTTCTGCACGTTCGTCACGCACACCATCGCGCGGTCGGACATCGCGGTCGCGTTGTTCTGCGGCCCTTCGCCTTCGAGATCGAGGAGCGACACGCTCTGCTCTTGGCCGTACGCCATCGTCGCGTACGCGGCCCATCGTCCGCGCACGACGAGCGCGTGATCGTCGCCGAGCTCGGTGTTCGTGAGGTTGTGCGCCTCGACGACCTCGATCGGATGACCTTCGGGCGACACGCGAACGCGCGCGCGCCACACGTCGCGCGGTGCGCCGTCTTGGCTCGCGAGAAAGAGCGCCCAGCGTCCACCGATCCAATCGCCGACGAACCCGTTCGATGCTTCCCAACGAATCGCATCGGGAAGGACCTTCGCTTGCGCCGCCGCGCCGAGCGCGTCCGCGAGCGCACGCACGTCGTTCGCAGGAGCCGCACCTCGCCCGATCGCGACGAGCGCGCCGACTGCGCCGCACACCGCGCCGAGCCTCGCGAGCCGTCCGAGCGCGACGCGCCTCTGCGCAGCGGACGTCGGAGGCGGCGTCGACGGCGGCGACGCGGCCACGGACGCTGCAGGCGCAGGCGACGCGGCGAGCGCAGCCGTCGGCGATTTGTCTTCGTGTGGCACAGAACAGCGGCTAGCCGCGCGAGGCGCCTAGGTCAAGTTCGTGCCTACCTCGGCGGCGGCGGTTGCCCCACGCAAACCCCGACTTCGAGCAGCACATAGAGGAGCGCCTTCTCCTGCGCGATGAGCGCCGAGCTCCCATTCCCCTCCGTATGGTACGTGCTGAAGAGAACGCGCCCGCACCCGTTCTCGAAGCTCACCGTCGCCGGCGTCCCCCCTTGCTGCGCCGTCACCCAAACCTTCGGCGTGATCGTCGCCGCCTTCCCATCTTCATCGAGCCCCGGCTGCGGCGCCGTCGACACGACGCGCGTCCAGTTCTGTTGCAGCGTCACGTTCGTCTCCCCGATCGCCGTGAGCCACGCGGCCAGCCCGGGATCGTCCACGCGCGCCGGCGAGTCGTACGCTCCGGTGAGGCACGCCGATCCGAGCGTGCTCGTTTGCTGCTCCCACGTGAGAAACCCCGGCCACGGCTGACGCACGAACTCGTACGCGTAGTCCGTCGCGTACACCTTGCCGCCCGCCGAGACGAACTGCTTCAAGTTCTGCTTCACGACCGGATCGCTCGAGACTTGCGACGTGTTGCACGTCGTCCCGCTCGAGAACGAGCAAGGGATGAAGACGATGTGGTACCCGAGCAGCGCCGCGCCGTTGCTGAGGAGCGACGGATCTTTTTGATCGAACGCCGCGTTCTCGACCGTGTCGCCGAAGATGCCGTTGTTCTTGATCGTGCCGAGCCCGAGCTTTGCGAGCGTCACCTCGACGTGATCCCACGCGCCGATCACGACCGCCATCTTCGGGATGTCGTCGCCGTTCATCGGATCGCTCTTCGCCGGGAACGTCGTCGCGTCGTTCGGCACCGTCTGCGCGCCCGCCGCGATGTCGATCTCGCGCACGCGCCGAAACTGCCCCTTTTGCACGACGAGGAACGTCTTCCCGGTCGCGTACGCAGGCAGATCGAACGTGCCGTCGGCCTTGGAGTACGTGTACGCGGCGTCCGACGTGAGCTTCACGCACTTGTCGCAATAGACGTTCTGCGGAATCGCGGGCGGGCGCGTCGACGTCAAGTAGAGGAGCGCGTTCGCGATCGGGATCGTCTTCTCGGGCGCGAGGACCTTGCCGGTCAGATGCGCGACCGCCGTGCGCGGTCCGGCTTCGCCGCCGTCGATCCCGAAGACGCCGCTGTCGTCGCCCGTGCCGATCGATCCGTCGGGCGATCCGTTGTCGAAGTTACTGTTCTTGCTCGACCCGCACGCCGCACCGAAGAGCGCGAGCGTAAGGAAAAGAAGCACCGTTCGCATTGGATGGCGATAACGCGCGGGCGTGCTTTCCGCCGTCTCTTTCGCGCTTCGCCTCAGTACGCCCCGATGTTCCACGTCGTCCGGCACGCACCGCTCGCCGTGTACAAGACCTCGGTCAGCGCCTTCGCGGCCATGTTGCCGACGCTCGACGTCTGGAGTCGGTAGTCGCCGGTGCTCGCGTTCACGAAGAGCGGATCCTTGTCGGTGAACGTCCCGGTGCCGCCGACCGCGACGTCGGTCGGGATCGACCCGACGTTGCCCGTCGCGAAGAAGAACATGTTGTTCGACTGCGTGAAGCCGGCCTCTTCGGTCGACACCGCATTGATGAGCTTCGTCGGAGTCGCGCCGGACAGCGAGACGATGTTGTTGAGGAGACGAAGCCCCGTCGTGTGGCTCGCGGTCGCCGCCGACGTCGAACCGGTGTTCCCCGGCAGGAGGCGAATCGTCTGCGTCGACGACGTGATCGCGACCGTGTTGTTCGCGATGAGGCACGACTTGCAACCGAGCGCCGCGAACGCGGTCCCGATCGACCCGGTGATGACGTTGCTGTGCGCGATGACTCCGTCGCCTTCGACGTCGCTGTCGGGCGGCAAGAAGAACGGACGATCCGACGTGCCGCCGAGGTGAATGCCTTCGAGGCTGTTCGAGATGCGGTTCGCCGCGATCCGCGTGTTCTGCGCGCCGCCGCGCACTTGAATCGCGGTGTTCGTGGTGATGTCGTGCACGGTGTTCGCGACGATGCGCGCGCCGTGCACACCGACGAGATCGATCCCTTGGCCGCCGGCGTTGGGTCCGAAGCCTTCGGTGGTGTCGATCTCGTTGGAGAAGATGTCGATGTTGGTCGCCTGCGTGACGTGGATGCCTGCGGCGCCGGTGCCGTGGACGTGGCTGTTCATGATCGTGATGTGATCGGAGAGATCGGTGAACGTCGGGCCGATGCCCGAGTCGATCGTGACGCCGTCGAGTTGCGTCGTGTTGATGTCGAGCCCGTCGAGCGCGACGTACTTCGCGCTGACGAAATGAAATCCGATCCCGGCGCCGCCGCAGTTGAAGGCCGCTTTGAGCGGGCCGTCGACGGAACGAATCCACACCGGGCGCGCGGCCGTGCCGGCGACGCCGATCTGGACGCCGCACGCATACGTGCCCGTGAAGACGTCGACGCGATCGCCGGGTTGGAGCTGCGCGCCGGCGTTCGCGAGCGATCGCCACGCGGTCGCGCGCGTTGCGCCGTCGTTCGTGTCGTTGCCGTCGGGCGCGACGTAGATGACGCGCGAAGGGGCGAAGGTCGCGAAGCTCGTCGGGAGGTCCCCGCAGCCGCTGACCGCGCCGTCGACGTCGCTGAGCGCGCCGTCGGTCGAGCCGCCGTCACCGCCGCCGCCGCCGATGATGACGGGGTGGCCGTTCGGATCGTCGAGCTGGGGAGGGAGCTTCTCGGTCTTGCAGCTCGCGGCGAGAACGGACGATGCGATCGAGACGAGAAGGAAGGCGAAAGAGGCGAAAGGGAAGGGCGTACGCCTCATCCACGAAAGGTAGCGCGCGGGGGGGGCCCCCGGCCACTTAAGGGGCGGCGTGCTAACGTGGGCCAGTTTCCGACCATGACCGA
Organism: Polyangiales bacterium; assembly: GCA_038209335.1. Lineage (GTDB taxonomy): Bacteria > Myxococcota_A > Polyangia > Polyangiales > Polyangiaceae > JBBQXV01. The sequence goes on from JBBQXV010000264.1 coordinate 7,187, forward strand.
TCCGCTCACAGTTCCCGATGACCTCGACGGCGCGCGCCTGGACAAGGCGATTGCGCAGTTATTGCCTGGCCTTTCACGATCGGGCGTCAAGCGTGCGATCGAGGCCAAGGCCATCCGCGTCAATGGGCGCGCGCTCCCCAAGGGCGCCGTGGTCGCGAAGGGGGACGTGATTCGGCTCGATCCCGCGTTCGCCACCGAAGAGAAGGACGCGCCCGCTGTCGCAACGCCCGACGCGCCGCTCGTCGTGCTCTTCGAGTCGCCGACGGTGATCGTCGCGGACAAGCCGGCGGGGATGCCGACCGCGCCTCTGCGCGGCGGAGAGACGGGGACGCTCGCGAACGCGCTCGTCGGTCGCTATCCCGAGCTCGCGGGCATCGGACACTCGCCGCGCGAGCCGGGGCTCGTGCATCGCCTCGACACCGACACGAGCGGCGTCGTCCTCGCCGCGCGCACCGCCGATGCGTTCGATGCGATGAGGGCGGCGCTCAAGGCCGCTCGCATCGAGAAGCGGTACCTCCTCGTGTGCGTCGGCGAAGGCTTGCCCGACGAGGGGACGATCGAATTTCCGATCGCGAACCATCCGAAGGATCAACGCCGCGTCTATCCGTGCATTCATCCGCGCGACGTCATGCGCTACGAGCCGCGTCCCGCGACGACGCGCTACACGGTCAAGCAGCGAGGCGCGCGGTGGGCGCTCGTCGAGGTCGACGTGTCGCGCGCGCTACGTCATCAGATTCGCGTGCACTTCGCGTCGATCGAGCATCCGCTCGCGGGCGACGTCCTCTACGGAGGCCTCGAGGTGCGCGCTCTCGGACGTCACGCATTGCATGCGTCGCGCGTCGCATTCGAAGGCGACGGCGATGTCGGCGCGTTCGACGTGTCGTCGCCGTTGCCGCGCGAGATGGCGGCGCTGGTGGAGGCGTCGGACGGCGATGGATAACGAGCGCGTCGCGCGCACGTTCGAAGAGCTTGCGGATTTGCTCGAGCTGAAAGGGGAGAGCCCGTTCAAGCTTCGCGCGTACCGCGCGTTCGCCGAATCGGTGCGCGCGCTCGATCAACCGGTCGCGACGATCGCGGCGCGCGGCATCCTCGGTGACATGCCGGGCGTGGGCGAAGCGATCGCGAAGAAGGTCGACGATCTGTTGAAGACGGGATCGTTCGCGGCGCTCGATCGCGTGCGCGACGAGGTGCCCAACACGTTGATCGAGCTGCTCCGAGTTCCCGGTCTCGGCGCGAAGTCGGTGCGCGTGCTCTGGCTCGAAGCGGGCGTGACCACGCTCGGTGAGCTCCTCTACGCGTGCGAAGAGCATCGCCTCGCGCAGCTCCCAGGCTTCGGCGAGAAGAAGCAGGCGAAGACGTTGGCTGCCGTGCGCAAGCGCCTCGAGAAGAGCGGCGCCATGCTCTTGGCCGGCGCGATCGAGGCGGCGGATCGCATTCGGCGCGCGCTGGAAGCGAAGGGGATCGCCGACGTCGAAGCGGTCGGGGAGACGCGACGCGGGGTCGAGCTCGTGCGCGCGCTGCTCGTGCTCGTGAAGGACGGCGACGCGTCGACGATCGCGCAGACGCTGCATCGCGCGAAGGAAGACATGGGCGCGCGCGACGTCGCGCTCGACGGCGACGACGTCGTCGTCACGTTCGCGTCGGGAGAGATGGCGCGCGTGCGCGGCGTGCCGGCGGCGTCGTGGGCGCTCGCGCTCGTGACCGAGACCGGCTCGGGCGCGCACGTCGAATGGCTCGAAGAGCGCGCGTCCGGCAAAGGTGGGCTCGCGGCGATCGCGGCGTCCGTGAAGCGAGAAGAAGGCGTGTACGCCGCGCTCGGACTTCCGTTCGCGCACCCCGAGCTGCGCGAAGGGCCGACGCCGACCGTGGCTGCGCGCCTCGATTGCGTGCGTGGGATCTTCCACGTGCACACCGACTGGAGCGACGGCACCGCGTCGATCGTCGAGATGGCGCGCGAGGCGGCGCGCGCGGGCTTCGCGTACGTCGGCATCACCGATCACACGAAGGCCGCGACCTACGCCAACGGCCTCGACACCACGCGCCTTCGCGATCAAGCGCGCGCCGTCGAGATCGCGCGACGCGAGGTCCCCGAGATCGAAATCCTCCACGGCACCGAGGTCGACATCCTCGCCGACGGCTCGCTCGATCTCGACGACGCGACGCTCGGCGCGCTCGACTTCGTGATCGCGAGCGTGCACACGCGCTTCGCGATGCCGATCGCCGAGATGACGGCGCGGATCGTTCGCGCGGTCTCGCATCCGCTCGTGACGATCCTCGGGCACCCGACCGGGCGGCTCCTCCTCGGTCGTCCCGGGTATGGGTTCGACGTCGAGCAGGTCGCGCGCGCCGCCGCCGCGAACGACACGTACCTCGAGATCAACTCGAACGCGCAGCGCCTCGATCTCTCGGATGAGCTCGCGCGTCGCGCCGCCGCGGCCGGCGCAAGGTTCGCGATCGATCCCGACGCGCACTCGATCCGCGGAATCGCGGACACCAGCCTCGGCGTCATCGTCGCGCGCCGCGCAGGCCTCGCAGCCGCGCAGATCCTCAACGCGCGCGAGCGCCCGGATCTCGTCGCGACGCTCGCGCTGCGCAAGAAGCACGCGCTGTCGCGGCTCGCGACCGCGTAGCCTGTTCAAATCCTCTTAACGAAGCGGTGTGCCGCCGGCACCCACCTCGACTCTTTTCCCGCGAGCTTTTTGACGGTTCGCGATCGGGGGTGCCACACTTAACCTCCAAGAGCGGAGTCCGTCTCCGCACCAGTGAGGAAACCGAAGATGTCCGAAGGCAAGAACCTGGTCGGCGTCGACATCGGAGCGAGCTCCATCAAGGTGGTGCAGCTCAAAGAGAGTCGTAAAAAGCTCTCTGTCGTCAAATGGGGATTCGAGCAGTTGCCCCCGCAGACGATCATCGATGGTCACGTGATGAACTCCGGCCTCGTCACAGAGGCGCTCGCGCGAATCTTCAACGACCAGAAGATTCAGACGCGCGACGTCGCCATCGGCGTCTACGGCCAATCGGTCATCGTGCGCAAAATCACCGTGCCGATGATGACGCAGGCCGAGCTCGACGAGCAGATCAACTGGGAGGCGGAGCAGCACATCCCCTTCGACATCAAGCTCATGTCGATCGACTACGAAGTCCTTCGCAAGCGGCCCGAAGCCGGGCAAATGGATTTGCTCCTCGTCGCCGCGAAGAAGGACGAGATCAACGACTACGCGAGCATCCTCAAAGAAGCGAAGCTCAGGCCGGTCGTCGTCGACATCAACGCCTTCACCATCCAAAACATCTTCGAGCACCAATACGGTCTGCCGGAAGATGGAACGATCGCGCTCTTGAACGTCGGCGCCGCGGTGTCGACGTTGAACATCGTGTCGCGCGGGATTTCAGCCTTCACGCGCGAGATCACGAACGCCGGCAACGCCATTACCGAAGAGATCCGCAAGGCGTGCAACTGCTCGTACGAGCAAGCCGAGGCGTACAAGTGCGGCGGCGGGCCGACGCAGATCGTTCCGCAGGAAGTGCATCAGATCGTGACGCAGGCGTGCACCGGGCTCGCCGGTGAGATCCAGCGATCGCTCGACTTCTATCTCGCGACCAGCGGCGAGACCGAGATTCAACGCATCTACGTCAGCGGCGGCAGCGCGTACCTCGCGCCGCTCGCGCAGGCGATCGAGAAGCGCGCGCGCGTGCCGGTGCAGCTCTTCGATCCGATGGTGAACCTCGGCATCGACAACAAGGCGGTCAACGAGCCGGTGGTACGCTCGATGGCTGCGCAGATGGTCGTCGCGCTGGGCCTCTCGCTTCGCACCGACAAGGAGCGCCGACAATGGTCCGCATAAATCTCCTTCCGGACAGGAAGCAAACGAAGGCGCGCGGCGCCGGCGGGGTCTCGGCGTCCGAGCCTGGGCAGCTGTGGTTGCTTGCGGTCTTCGGCGCGATCCTGCTCGAGGTCATCGCGCTCATCTTGGTGCAGAGCGTGAAGCAGAAGGAGCTCGACAAGATCGTCGCGGAGAACGGAAAGGTCTCGAGCCAGATCGAGGGCATCAAGCGGCAGATCTCGAATCACACGCAAATCAAAGCCGATTTGAAGCAGCTCCGCGATCGCGAGGATGCGATCAGCAAGCTCCAAGCGGCGCGCACCGGGCCGACGACGGTGATGCTCGAGATCTCGCGCATCCTCACGTCGGGCAAAGGACCGACGACCGATCGCGACAAGCTCGAGCAGCTGAAACGCGACAACCCGACCGCCGTGCTCAACGCGAACTGGGATCCGCATAGGGTGTGGCTCACGCAGTACGTCGAGCTCGAACGCACGGTGAAGATCGCCGGGCTCGCGCGCGATCCGGAGGACGTCTCCGAGCTTCAGCGACGACTGCTCCTCAGCGACTACTTCTTCGACGTCAACTTGCTCCCCGGGTCGAAGATCATCGATGGCGCGACGAAGGTCGAGCTCGTGCGGTTCGAGATGACCGCGAAAGTGAAATACTGACATGGCGACCCCCGCTGCCGGCGCCGCCGGCCAGTCCGCGCTCGCGAAGCTCCCGTTGGCGGCCAAGATCGGCGTCGGCGTCGGCTTCGCTGCGCTGATCGCGTTCGCGTATTGGTTCATCTTCTACGCCGACGTCTCGAAGAAGATCGACGCGGCGAACGCTCAATCGAAGACGCTGAAGGCCGAGCTCCTCGCGCAGCAGCAAGCGCAGGCGAGCTACTTCGCGGATCGCGACGAGCTCGCGCTGAGGCAACAGCGCGCGCGCGAGTTCAACAAGGTGCTGCCGGCGGAGAAGCAGCAGCCGCAGTTCTTGTCGGCCGTGCAGCAGGCCGCAGGGACGGCGGGCGTGAACCTCATCGTCTATCAGCCGATGGATGAGCAGCCGCAGACCTTCTACGTGAAGGATCCGATGCGCCTCGAGGTCACCGGGCGCTTTCACCAGATTACGAAGTTCATGTACGAGGTCGGCAAGCTCGATCGCATCATCAACATGGAGAACATCGAGCTGGTCGATCCGAAGACGACGGGCGAGGAGGTCATGATGAAGGGCAAATGCCTCGCGACCGCGTTCCACACGTTGAAAGCCGCCGCGCCCGGAGCACCGAAATGAAACGCAACCTCGCAGCTGCGTTGGTCCTCTTCTCGTCGACGTGGCTCGTCGTCGCGTGCGGTGACGACAAACCGAATCGCGCTCCTCCTCCGGCCACGCCTCCGGCTGCCGCTGGTCCTGCCGCTGCAGCCTCGGGCGCGCCGGAGTCCGATGCCGGCCCGATGGCGAAGGGGGCCGACTACACGGAAAACGATTTCGTCGAGAGCGACAGCAACCGCGATCCGTTTCGCAGTTACATGGCGAACCCGACGGACAAGACGATCAAGCCGACGCCGAACCAACGCAACGTGCTCTTGCCCGAGTACGCGGTCGACGAGCTGAAGCTGATCGGGATCGTGCAGGCGGGGAACGGCAATAGCGCGATGCTCCTTCCGCCGACCGGTAAGGGGCAGATCGTTCGCAAGGGCGATTACATCGGGCGCGCGGAGATCGTGCACGTCGGCGGCGCCAACGGGCCGGAATATCCGCTCAACTGGCGCATCGACAAGATCCGCGACGGCGACGTCGTCCTCATTCGCGAAGATCCGAACAACACCGCGATCCCGCCGGCGACGCGCGTCATCCTGCTCCACCCGGAGCAAGACAAGTTCAACGCGAAGCAAGGCTGACGGCGATATCCGCGCGCGCGGAATGACGTTGCTCCCATCGACGTTCCTCTCGGGTCGTAC
>JBBQXV010000265.1:0-12931 GCA_038209335.1 Polyangiales bacterium
GTCATTCGTCACGCGGCGCGCGGCGATCTGCTCGGTGAAGAAGCGACGCTGAGCGCGGGCGCGGCGCGCGCGATGGATGCAGTTTGCACGGAAAAGGGGCGGGTCGCGGTCGTGCCGGTCGCGGTCTTTCGTCGCGCCGCGGGGCGTGGCGGTGCCGCGGGTGCGGGCGAGATCGCCGCGCGGCTCGAGCGAACCCTGCGTCGCGCTGCGACGGCGGACTTGCTCCGCGCGACGAGCTTCACGCGCGATCTCGCGTCGCGCGATCTCGAGCTCGTGCTCGACGCGCTGGAGCACGTTCAGCTCGCGCGCGGCGAGGCGCTCTTCCGCGCGGGCGATCCGTCGACGCACGTCTACTTCGTCGCCGACGGGATGCTCCAGCTTCGCACCGAAGACGACGAGCGCCTGCACGTCCGCGCGTACGTCGCGCGTGGTGACCTCGTCGGTGACGAAGAGCTCGAGAGCGGCGCGCGTCGCGATCTGTCGGCGGTCGCGCTCGGCGCCGCGTGGGTGATGGCCGTCCCGCGCGAGGTCGTGCTCGACGTCGCGCAGCGCACGCCGGGAGCGTTGTCGCGCGCGCGTCGCATCGCGCGATCCGAACGCGACGCGCAGCTCGACGTGGCGCACGGCGCGAACGCGACGCAGCACGTGATGAAGGATCTCTACCGCGTCGCCGTCGCGCGATCGCTCCTCGTGATCGATCAGGAGGCGTGCGTTCGTTGCGGGCACTGCGCGTGGAGCTGCGCGAGCGCGCACGACGACGGCGTGTCGCGGCTCGTGCGTCGCGGCGACAAGATCGTCACCGGTGAAGCTGCGGCCGCGGCGTCGCTGCTCCTCCCGAACAGCTGCCAGCATTGCGAGAACCCCGCGTGCATGATCGACTGCCCGACCGGCGCGATCGGGCGCGATCCGCGCGGCGAGGTCTTCATCCGCGAGGATCTCTGCATCGGCTGCGGTAACTGCGCGAAGGGCTGTCCCTGGGACAACGTGCAGATGGCGCCGCGCGTGGTGAAGCGGAGCTTGCCGATGCTCGTCGCGATGATCGCGAAGCCGGCTGCGCCCGTCGCTCTGCGCTCGGAGCTCGTGGCGGTCAAATGCGATCTCTGCAGCGACGTCGACGGCGGACCCGCGTGCGTGCGCTCATGCCCAACGGAAGCGATCGCGCGGATCGTTCCGCAGGACGCGCTCCCGGAGCTGGTGGCGCTGCGCGGCGCGAAGGCGCGTCCCGTCGCCGTTCTCCCGCAGCGCACGCCGGCGTGGCCGTGGGCGCTCGGCGCCGCGGCCGTCGCGATGGCGATCGCGCGCGTTTCTCTCGGTGTGTCGCGCATGACATCGGGCGTGGCCCTTGGTGCGCTCATCGCGCTCCTCGCTGCGTACGCAGTCGCGAAACGGATGCCTTCGCGAAAGCGATCGACGGCGAAGGCGAGGCCGATCGAACCGCGTGACGACGTCCCCGTGCGCTCGCGTGTCCGCATTCCGTACATCGTGCACCTGGCGCTCGGCGTGCTCGCGGTCGGTGTCGCCGTGGCGCATGCGGGCACGCGCGTCGCCTCCGGCGTCGCCGGCGCGCTCCAACTCGCGTTCGTGGCCGCGGCGGCGAGCGGCGCACTCGTCGCGATCGCTTACCGCTTCATCCCGCCTCGCTTGTCCCGTCTCGAACGCCGCGGCGCGCTCCCCGAGGATCTCCCGAGCCGCGCGCGCGAGCTCGACGAACGGATCTTCGGCGCGCTCACGGGTCGGAGTGACGCCGTGAAGACGATCTTCTCGCGGATCCTCCGGCCGTACGCGTACGCGCCGTTCGGTGCGGTGAGGATCGTGGTTCGCGGTGGATCGCTGCGCGACGAGGAGAGGCGACTGCACGCGCGAATCGAGCAGGCGCTCGGCGGGCGCCGGAGCGAGCGTCTCCACGGTCTCGACGATCTCGTGCGCCTCGTCGTCGAGCGGCGTGCGCTGTTCGCGCAGCGCGGTCTCCTTGCGGCGTTGCGCTCCGGGCTTCCTCTTCACGTCGCCGCGATCGCGATCGCGCTCGTCCTGCTCGTCGTTCACGTCGTCGTCGCAGTTAAGCTTCGATGAGCGACGACGATCTCTTCTCGGTCGACAAACGCGAAGCGCCGCGGCGCGCCCGCGCGATCACGCGCGCCGAGCCGACGAGCGATCTGAAACGGCCTCGTCGCATGTGGATCGTCGCGCTCGTCGGGGCCGTTGCCGCGGCGATCGCGATCGCGGTGTCACCGCCTTCAGCAGGAATCTGGTCTCCCGGACCGCTCGCGCGGCCGCACGTCGTCGCGAAGCTCGAGTGCACGTCGTGCCACAAGGCGAGTGGGGCGCCTCCCGCGACCGCGTGCACCGGTTGCCACGGCGGCCACGCATCGACGCGAACCGCTCACCGCGCGCTCGCCGCCAAGGGAGAGCTCGGCTGCGCGTCATGCCATCCCGCGCACGGCGCCGCGCAAGGCGTCACGTTCCTCGGGGACGGAGACTTCGTGCGCTGGGGCGGGAGCGAAGAGAAGCGCGGCAGCGTCGCGCAGCACGTCGCCGCGAAGACGACCGTGCCGCTCGTCGCGATCGCGGCGTGCGCACGGTGCCACGACACGACACGCGCGGGCGATCCGATCGCGTCGTGCATCGCGCCGGGCGACGCGACGTCCGCGACGCCGCACGTCGCGCTCTGCTTCGACGAGCATCGCCACGCCGAAGGGCGCTACGTCGCGTGGGAAGCGGCGCGCGACGCTGCACGGCAGATCCCGTGGGTGCGCCCGACCGACGAGCGGCGGTTGCCGTGGCTCTGGGTCGGCGCCGCGTTCGCCGCGGTGTCGCTCGCGTCGATCGGCTCGCTCGCGATCTCCGCGCGACGTCGCCCACGTCCCGTCCCGCTCGTTCCGGCGCCGGCCGGCGCGTCGCCCGCGGCCGCCCTCGCGCGGCGCGTGCGCCTCCCCCAGATCGACACCGGCACCTGCCTCGGCTGCTACGCGTGCGTCGACGCGTGCCCGTTCGACGTCCTCGAGATCGACCGCTACGTCGCCGTCGTCGCGCGTCCCGACGACTGCTGCGGCGTCTCGCTCTGCCAGCAAGTCTGTCCGAACGGATCGCTCGTCATCACGGAAGGCGAGGCCATCGGTCAGCGCCCGCGCGTCGACGACCACCTCGAGAGCGTCGACGCTCGAGGAGTCTTCCTCGCGGGAGATCTCACCGGCCTGCCGCTGATCAAGAACGCGATCGCGCAGGGGACCCGCGTCATCGATCGGATCGCCGCGACCTTGCCGAAGCGCGAGCGGGTGCGCGCGGACGACGCGCTCGCCGACGTCGTCATCGTAGGCGCGGGCCCCGCCGGGCTCAGCGCGCTTCTGCGCGCGCAAGAGCGCGGACTCTCCGCGATCGCGCTGGAGCAGGCGACCGTCGCGGCAAGCGTCCGCAGCTTTCCGCGCGGCAAGCTCGTCTACGATCCGCCGCTCGATCTCCCGGTCGAAGGCGAGCTGTGGCTCCGCGAGTCGACGAAAGAGGAGCTGGTCGCGCAGTGGACCCGCATCGTCCGCGCGCGTCGCCTGACGGTGCGCGAACGCCACGAGGTGAAGTCGATCACGCGCGACGACGACGGATTCTTCCACGTGACGGCGTCCACGCCCGATGGCGAGCGTGTCACGCGCGGGCGCCGACTCGTCCTCGCGATCGGCCGCCGTGGCACTCCGCGCCGACTGCGCGCCGAGATCGCGCCGGGCGCCGAAGGAAAGGTCAGCTACGCGCTCGCCGACGCACGAAGCTTCGCGGCGCAGCGCGTTCTCGTCGTCGGCCTCGGCGACTCCGCGATGGAAGCCGCGTGCGCGATCGCGCGGCAACCCGATGCGCGCGTGACGATCTCCTACCGCGGCGCAGACTTCGCGCGCGGAAAGGTGCGCAACGTCGCCGAGCTGAAGAGCCTCGTCGCCAAAGGACGCGTGCGCATGATCTTCGAGAGCGAGGTCGAGCTCGTCGAAGCAGGTCGCGTCCGCCTCGCCTCCAAGAAAGGCCCCGTCGTCCTCGAAAACGACGCCGTCCTCGCGCTCATCGGCGGCGTCCCATCGTGGGCGCTGGTCGGCGCCGCGGGCGTCATGACTACATCGCCCCCTGTTCCGGAAGTTGGCCTCGCCGCCGAGCCTCTGGCACCACCGCAGGGTGAGGTGAAGTCATGATGACGATCGGCAAGACCCGCGCGCTCGTGGAGCGCGTGAAGCAGCGACTCACCGTGCTCGGCAATTTCTCGCACCTTCACGTCCGCAGCAACGGACCGCACATCGTGATCGCCGAGCGCGACGGGGCAGACCCGGTCGCGCGGCTGACGGCGCTCGGTTCCGACTCGTTCGGCTTGAGCTTTCTGCAGCCGAGCGGACGGTGGGACATGCTCCTCATCGACACCTTGGACGACGTCGTCGAGAACTTCACGGTGGCGATCGCGGCGTAGATCCTTCGCGTGGGCGGCCCGTAGAACTGCCCATGCGCGTACGTTCGCTCGCCCTCTGGGCCGCTCTCGGTGTCGTTTCCACCAGCGCCGCGGCGCTCGCCATCCCGGTTCCGGTCGCTCCGGTTCAGGGGAACGCGATACAGGTCGAGCCCACGTCGACGACGGGGGCGGCCGCGCAGGGCGATCTCGCGCACTTCACCGCGGGTCAGACGCTGACCGTCGACGCGCGACTCGGGCATGCGTCGATGCGGCGGGTCGTCGGCACGGGCGGGCAGGGCGAGACGTTCGTCTTCGCGTCGGTCACCGGCGCCGATGCAGCGACGCAAACACCCGCGGTCAACCTCGCGCTCGTCATCGATCGCTCCGGCTCGATGTTCGGGAAGAAGATCGCGAACGCGATCGCCGCCGCCGTCGGCTCGGTCGATCGCATGCGCGACGGCGACAGCGTGACGGTCGTGAGCTTCGACACCGCGGCTTCGGTCGTCGTCGCGCCGACGCGGATCTCGCCGTCGTCGCGTCCGTCGATCATGGCGGCCATCCGCAACATCCGTCTCGGCGGCGACACGTGCATCTCGTGCGGGCTCGAGACGGCGATGACGCAGCTCGAATCGGTGCCTGCGCCGCCGGCTGGTCACGATCAAGTGAGCCGCATGATTCTGCTCTCGGACGGCGAGGCCACCCACGGCATCAAGGACATCCCCGGCGTGCGCGGGCTCGCGACGCGCATGCGCGATCGCGGCGTCACGATCTCGACGGTCGGTGTCGACGTGCACTTCGACGAGCAGTTCATGAGCGCGATCGCCGTCGAGTCGAACGGCCGCCACTATTTCGTCGCCGATGCGTCGGGGCTCGACAAAATTTTCACCGAAGAGTTCGAGTCGCTCGAAGCGGCGCTCGCGCGCGACGCGGAGCTCGTCATCGAGCCGGCGCCGGGCGTCGTCGTCGAAGAGGTCTTCGAGCGGAGCTTCCGCCGCGAAGGCAATCGGATCATCGTTCCGTTCGGGACCTTCAGCGCGCGCCAAGAGAAGACGGTGCTCATGCGCGTTCGCGCGCCGGTCGATCGCGAAGGGGTGCAAGGGGTCGCGCAGATGCGCCTCGCGTACCGCGATCTCCTTCAGAAGACGGCCGGAACGTGCTCCGGCAATCTCGCGTTCGTCGTGAAGACCGACGGCACCGAGCAGCAAGGGATCGACCCGTTCGTCGGCGCGCGCCTCGCGCGAAGCCACACCGCTGCGGCGCTCACGACCGCGAACTCGCTCTTCAAGTCGGGCAACATCGCCGCGGCGCGCGCGACGCTCGCGCAGCAACAAGCCGATCTCAAGAAGGACGAAGCGCAGGCGTTCGGCGCTGCGTCGGCCGCGCCGAGCAAGGCGCGCGGTCGCAACCTGAACGACGATTTCAAAGATCAGGAAGAGGCGATCGCGCAAGCGCAAGCCGGCTTCTCGGCGCCGCCGAAATCTCCGAGCGTCGCCGGTGGAGCGTCGCCGCCGCCCGCCGCCGCGCCCGCGCCGACGAACGCCGCAGGGCAGGGGGCCGTTCGGCAGAACCAGTCGAAGGCGACCGATCTCGCGTTCTGACGAGCGCGTCAGTCGCGGGTCGCGTCGCGCGCGTCGGTCGTCGCGTCGAGCCCCGCGTCCCGAGCGCCCGTGTCTTGCCCGGCCTCGTGCGGGAAGATCGCGACGTCTTGCGCGCCGTCGGGCGGAAAGAGCGTGCTCGCGTCCGGATCGAAGCAGTGCTGATCCGCGCCCACGCTCGCGAGAAATCCTGCGACGTCCGTGCACTTCGCCTCGCCCGCGACGTCGCCGTGACAGCCGCATAGCTTTCGCGCGAAGGTCGAGTCGCAGTTGTCGCTGACGTTGGCGCACGTCCCTCTCTTCGTGCAACCGTCGTGCTCGCCGAAGACGCAGACCAGGCCGTTGTCGCAGTCGGACGACGTCGCGCAGTCTTTCGTGCCGCCGCAGCGCGCGACGAAGAGCACTCCCGCGATGGCGACGGTTCCGAAGATCCAACGCCCGAGATGCATGGAGTCAGGGTAACAGACGCGCGTATTCTCCGAACATGCTCCACGCGACCCGCGAAGCGACTCGTGAGTTTGGCACGATCGTCCTCTCCGACGACGTCGCGCGCAGCGCCGTGACGATTGTCCCGTCGCGCGGCGCGATCGCGACCCGCTTTCGCGTCGGCGATCGCGAGCTCCTCTACCTCGACGAGTCGACGCTCGCCGATCCGACGAAGAACGTCCGCGGCGGCATCCCGGTGCTCTTTCCTTCGCCTGGGAAGCTCGCGGGCGATCGCTTCGCGCGCGACGGAAACTCTGGCGCGATGAAGCAGCACGGGTTTGCCCGCGATCTCGCCTGGGACGTTGGCACAGTCGAGACGTCGGACGTCGCTCGCGCTACGCTTTCTCTCTCTTCCTCGGACGCGACGCTCGCGATGTACCCGTGGAGCTTCGCCGCGTCGCTGACGTTCTCGCTCGTGGGCGCGCGGCTCCGCATCGATGCGCGCATCGAGAACACCGGACGCGAGCCGATGCCGTTCGCGTTCGGCCTGCATCCGTATTTCTTCGTCGCCGACAAGGCGCGCGCGCGGATCGCCACGCGTGCGACGCGCGCGTTCGACAACGTCACGAAAAAAGACGTCCCGTTCGCCGGCTTCGATCTCACCGCGAAGGAAGTCGATCTCCATCTCCTCGATCACGGAAGCACCGAGAGCGAGCTCACGTGGGGCGACGGCGCGCGCCTCGCGATTCGCGCTTCGCCCGAGCACACGCGGTGGGTCGTGTGGACGGTCGCGGGTCGCGAGTTCGTTTGCGTCGAGCCGTGGACGGCGCCGGCGAACGCACTCAACAGCGGCGCATCGCTCGTCGTCATCGCGCCCGGTGAAGCGCGCGATCTCTGGGTGAGCATGGAGTACGTCGCGTCGTGACCACGATCCCCCTCGCGGCCGCGCCGGCCGACTCGCCGATCGTCCGCTGCGCGCGCGGTCGCGCGAAGCCACGCGCGATCGCCTGGTTCGGCTTCACCGCGTTCTGGGGGCACGTGCGGCATCTCCTCGCATCCGCCATCGCCACCGACAGCGTCGACTCACGCCAGTGGATGATCCCCGATCCGCCGCGCGTGCTGCTCGGTCGCCTCATCGCGGTGCTCGAGCCGCGCGGCGCACAGAAGCGCGAGACGCTCACCGCAGCGTTCGACGGCGAGCTGTGGATCGATTTCGTCGCGGACACGGGCGACGACGTCACAGTCAGCGAAGCGGTCGCGCGCCTCTTCGTCGGCGAGTACGAGGTCGACGATCCCGAATCGACCGACGGCGCGAAGCTCGTCCTCCCGCGCGGCGACGTGCTCATCCTCGGCGGCGATCTCGCGTACCCCGTCGCCACGGTGCGCGAGATGACGCGACGCCTCGTCACGCCCTGGAACCGCGTGCTCGAGCCGCTCGCCGACGGCAAGCCGCGCGTCCTCCTCGCGATCCCCGGCAACCACGACTGGTACGACGGCCTCGACGGCTTCTCGCGTCTCTGCCAAGCGCCGTGCACGTTCGAAGATCCAACCGAGCTCACGGAAGCGCTCCACCCGCACCCGGAAGAAAATCCGGTGCTCGCCTGGGCCGAGGCATTCGCCAGCGGCGAGGCGGTGAAGAAGCCGGGCGCGATGGCGCTCGCGGGTTACGTGCCGGTCCAGCACGCGAGCTACTTTCGATTGCAGCTCGCGCGCGGCCTCGAGCTCTTCGGCGTCGATCGGCAGCTGCGACGGGTCGATCCGCGGCAGCGCGCGTATTTCAAGTCGGCGCCGGGCGCGTCGCGTGTCGTGCTGATGCCGGATCCGGCGCGCGCGTGGGGCGAAATCCGCTCGAACGGCGCGGCAACGCTCGCGACCATCGGCATCGATCCGTCGCGCGACCCGACGCTCGTCGTCGCCGGCGACATCCACCACTACGAGCGCTCCACGGAAGCGGGGAGCGTGCACGTCGTCGCGGGAGGCGGCGGCGCATTCTTGCAAGGTGCACGCATTCCGCAGGCCGGCGCGGCGTATCCGCGCGACGTCGAGTTCCCGGGCCCGCGCGCGTCGTGGACGATGTGCACGCGGCTGCCGTGGCACGTCGCGCGCGGCGGCGCCGGGTGGATCATCACGAGCCTCTGCGCGGTCGGCGACGCGATGGCGCTCTATGCTTATTTCCGCGACGGCCTCCACGGCGCGGTGATCGCGGCGATCGTCGGCAGCGTGCTCACCACGATCGCGACCGCGCTCCTGATCGGATGGGGGCGTCACAAGGTGAGCGTCGTCGCGGCCGTGTCGATTCTCTTCGGCTTGCTCATCGGCGCGCTGCCAATCGCGCTCGGCGTCGTCGCGGACGTCGTCGGCATCGACGAGATCGGAGGCGGCGTGATGGGTCGCGTCATCGCGGGCGCGCTCGCGTTTCTGGTGTCGACGTTCGCGAGCGGCTTCGCGTTCGGCGCGATGCTCGCGACGATTGCGCGCCTCGGTTTGAACCACGCGCAGCCCTTCGCGGCGCTCGGCATCGGGGGCTTCAAGCATTTCGTTCGCCTCCGCGTGCGCGAGCCCAAGGATGGCGGACGATCGACGGTCGACGTCTTCGTGATCGGCGTCGTCGATCCGGTCGGCGGAAGCGCGCCGGTGCTCGTCGATCGCTTTTCGTGGCCAGCCTCCGGAGCGCGATGACAAGGCGGCGGATCGTTCTCCTCTGCGTCGCGATCGTCGTGCTCGTCTCGTGTGCGTCGGCGCGCGCACCGACAAACGGCGGCGAGGCGTGGACGTACGTCGTCACGCCGCCGCTGTCCGGCGAGCACGTCGTTCGCGTCGAGATGACCGTCGGCGACGCGGAGTGGCTCGTCATTGCGGAAGAGGCCGTGCCCGCGGTGCGCGAGGTCGAGCAGCGTCGCGGCGACAAATGGGAGGCCGCGCCGCGCAACGAGACGGCCTGGGAGCTCTCCGGATGCCGCGCGCCGTGCGTCGTCAGGTACGCGATCGATCTCGCCACGCTCCTCACGTCGTGCGGCCGCCACCGCGATTGCGCGATGAACGTCGAGGGGGTCACGGTCGCACCGGTCTCGAGCTGGCTCTTGCGTCCGCCCGCGGGCGACGCGCTGATCACGATGCGCGCCCGCGGCGGCGGACCGTTCGCGTTCGGGATGCGGCGGCGCGGCGATGCGTACACGTTTCGCGCGAGCGAGCTCGGCGAAGCGAGCTACACCGCGTTCGGCCCGCTCCGCGTGCGGCACCTCGCGCGCACGGACGCGTCGATCGACGTCGCGCTCCTCGGCGCGCCGATCGCGATGGCGGACGACGCGGTCGTGAAGTGGATCGGCGAAGCGGTCGACCTGCAAGCGCGCTTTTTCGGGAGCTTTCCGGTCGACGCGACGATCTTCGTGCTCCCGGTGAGCGGCGACGCCGTGCGCTTCGGGAGCGTGATGGCGCTGACCGGCGCGTCGGTCGCGCTCTTCGTCGGACGTGAGATGGCGCCAGGCGCGACGCACGTCGATTGGGTCGTCGTCCACGAGCTCTTCCATCTCGGCACGCCGACGTTTCGCGGCGAAGGGCGCTGGCTCGGCGAGGGGCTCGCGACGTACTACGAGCCGCTCCTCCGCGCGCGCGCGGGCTGGATGAGCGAGGCAGAGCTGTGGGGGCATTTCGACGAAGAGATGCCGCGCGGCGTTCGCGTCGATGGGAGCGCGCCGAGCATCGAGGATCGACGCGACATCGACTCGACGTACTGGGGTGGCGCGCTCTTCGCGATGATCGCCGACGCGAAAATCCGCGAGGCGACCAACGGCGCGAAATCGCTCGACGACGCACTCCGCGCCGCGCACGCGAAGGGCGCCGAGGTGACGCGCGTGTGGAGCGTCCGCGAGTTTTTTCGCGTCGGCGACGAAGCGACCGGGACGCATGTCCTCGTCGATCTCCACGACTCGTTCGCGCTCCGCGGCGATCCCGTCGACATCGCGCGAGAGCTCGCGCGCGCAAAGAAGCTCATTCCCGCGCATCCCTGAGCTGGTCAGTGGCGCTGTACGGATGTACCGTAGTGCCCGGTGTCATCGCTCCGCAGCAAGCTCTCGCGTCTCGGCTCGATCGGGCCGGTATCGTCGGCGTCGGCGCCTCCCAGCGTCGCCCCGAGCGGCGCGAAGAACGAGCTCCTCGACGATCTTCGCGCGCGCATCGAGTCGGTGATCGCGCGCTCCGCCGCTCGTGCACCCGCGCCTCCACGCGCCGTCGACACCGAGGATCTCCCGTTCGTCACGACCGAGACGCCGCTCGGACCGCTCCACGTGCGAACGCATCGCCTCGGCGCGTCGCATCGCACCGGCCGCGCGCCTGTGCTCGCAGCGCGCGACGCGAGCGCCGAGCTGCTCGCGCTCCTCGCGCTCGATCCGTCGATCGCCGCGTGCGATCCGTCGCGCGCGCTCTACCTCGACACCGAGACGACCGGGCTCTCCGGAGGCACCGGCACCGTCGCGTTCCTCGTCGGCCTCGCGTTCTGGGACGACGGCGCGCTCGTCGTCGAGCAGATCCTCGTCCGCGCGCTCGGCGAAGAAGCGCCGATGCTCGACCGCGTCGTTTCGCGCATCCGCGACGCGTCGATGCTCGTGACGTTCAACGGCAAGAGCTTCGACATGCCGCTCTTGCGCACGCGCTTCGTCATGGCGCGCATGGTCGCGCCGATCGAGCCTCCGCACCTCGACTTGCTCCACATCGCGCGCCGCCTCCACAAACCGCGCGGCGTCCAATGCAACCTCACGTCGATCGAGAAAGAGGTCCTCGGGTTCGAGCGCTTCGACGACACGCCGTCCGGCGAGGTGAGCGCGTGTTACCTGCACTTTCTCCGCACCGGCGAGACGCGCGCGCTCCTCGGCGTCGTCGAGCACAACGCCTGGGACGTGGTCGCGATGGCGTCGCTCGTCGGGCTCTACGGCGAGCGGCTCGATGGAACGCAGCTCGTCGCCGACGATCTCATCGGCCTCGCGCGCACGCTCCGGCGCGCGGGAGACACGTCGCTCGCGCTCGACTTCGCGAATGCCGCCGTCGAACGCGGCGCCGGCCCCGAGTCGCTCCGCGCGCGCGCCGAAATCGCGAAGGCGCGCGGCGATCGCCAACGCGCGCTCCTCGACTTCGAAGCGCTCGCCGACGCCGTCGACGACGCCCGTGCCCGCCTCGAGCTCGCGAAGCTCTACGAGCACTTCGTCAAAGAGCCGCGTCGCGCCCTCGAAGTCGTCGAGCGCGGCACCGGCGAACGCGACGAGCCCACTTCGAAACGGAAGGCGCGCCTCCGGCACAAGATCGAACGCGCGACCCAGACCGCGCTCCCGCTCCCTCCGCGTGTGATGTCGCGCAACAAGTGCTAAATCGCACCCCCATGTCCGAAGAACGCGAGCGCTACGAACCGTCGGCCATCGAGCCGAAGTGGCAGAAATACTGGGACGAGCGCGCGACGTTCCGCGCCGTCCGCCACGCCGGGCGCCCGAAGATGTACGCGCTCGACATGTTCCCGTACCCGTCGGGCTCGGGGCTCCACGTCGGACACCCCGAGGGCTACACCGCGACCGACATCGTCGCGCGCTACAAGCGCATGCGCGGCTTCGACGTTCTCCATCCGATGGGGTGGGACGCGTTCGGTCTGCCCGCGGAGCAGCACGCGATCGCGACCGGCACACATCCGCGCGAGACGACGAAGACGAACATCGCGACGTTCAAACGCCAGCTCAAGATGCTCGGCTTCTCGTACGACTGGGACCGCGAGGTCGACACGACCGATCCCGGCTACGTGAAGTGGACGCAGTGGATCTTTCTCAAGTTGTTCGAGCGCGGCCTCGCGTACCAAGCGGAGATCCCCGTCAACTGGTGCGCGGCTCTCGGTACCGTGCTCGCGAACGAAGAGGTCATCGACGGGCTCAGCGAGCGCGGGCAGCACACGGTCGAGCGCCTGCCGCTTCGTCAGTGGATGCTCAAGATCACCGAGTACGCCGATCGCCTCGACGCCGATCTCGCCGCGCTCGACTGGCCCGACACGAAGGCGAAGCAACATCACTGGATCGGCCGCAGCGTCGGCGCAGAAGCGACGTTCGCGATCGATGGGACGAGCGACACGATCACCGTCTTCACGACGCGCATCGACACGCTCGCCGGCGCCACGTACGTCGTCCTCGCGCCGGAGCACTCGCTCGTCGCGAAGCTCGCGTCGCCCGCACAGCGCGCAGCCGTCGCCGCGTACGTCGAGCTCGCAAAGAAGAAGAGCGACATGGATCGCAGCGACGCGACCAAAGAGAAGACCGGCGTCGCGCTCGGCGCGAACGCGATCAATCCGATCAACGGCGACAAGCTCCCGATCTGGGTCGCGGACTACGTCATCGGCACGTACGGCACCGGCGCGGTGATGGCCGTCCCCGCGCACGACGATCGCGATCACGCTTTCGCCAAAGCGTACGCGCTCCCGATCGTCCAGGTCATCGCGCCGAAGGACGGCAGCGCGCTCGACGTGCAATCCGCG
>JBBQXV010000266.1:0-12909 GCA_038209335.1 Polyangiales bacterium
GCCGCTCTTCTTCGTACGGCGCTCGGCGCGCATGCGACCTGCGAACACGCGCCGGCTGACGAGCGCGAGGTAGTCGAGCTTGCGCTGAAAATCGTCGTCGAAGAGATCGTCGTCCTTCGCTACGACCTTCTTGGCGCCGCCCGAACCGAGGCTGCGGAAGACGTCAAGAAGGCCCAACCTTGGATCCCTTCCCGTTGCCTGCCTCCGCGACCTTGCCCTCCGGCAGGTTCTTCAAGATCGCGTCGATCACTTGATCCGTTTTCACCCCTTCGGCCTCGCCCTCGAAGTTGAGGAGGATGCGATGGCGGAGCGCCGCGTGCGCGACCGCGCGGACGTCATCGACGCTCGCCGCGAAGCGCCCTTCGAAGAGCGCGCGAATCTTCGACGCGAGGAGCACCGACTGCGCGCCGCGCGGCGACGATCCGAAACGCACGAAGCGCTTGCCGAGATCGGGCGTGTCCGGCCCGTCCGGATGCGTCGCTTGGAGCAAACGGATCGCGTAGTCCTGCACGTGCCGCGCGATCGGAACCTCGCGCACGAGCTTCTGCATCTTGACGATCCTCTCGCGATCGAGCACCGGCGTCGGACGCACCGCCTCGCCGCCCGTCGTGAGGTCGAGGATCTTGTGGAGGTCCTCGCGATTCGGAAACGGGACGTGGAGCTTGAAGAAGAAGCGATCGAGCTGCGCTTCGGGGAGCGGGTACGTCCCTTCCATCTCGAGCGGGTTCTGCGTCGCGAGGACGACGAACGGCTCTTCGAGCGTGTGCGTCCGCTTGCCGACCGTCACGCGGTGCTCCTGCATCGCCTCGAGGAGCGCGCTCTGCGTCTTCGGCGTCGCGCGGTTCACTTCGTCGGCGAGGACGATGTTCGCGAAGATGGGGCCCTTGCGAAACTCGAACGATTTGCCGCCGCTGACGTTCTCGTCGATGACGGTCGTGCCGAGGATGTCGGCGGGCATCAAGTCGGGCGTGAACTGGATGCGCGAGAAATTGAGGCTCAACGCTTCGGCGAGCGATCGAACGAGCATCGTCTTGCCGAGACCGGGGACGCCTTCGAGGAGCGCGTGACCGCCGCCAAGCAAGCACGAGATGACACCGTCGACGACCTCTTGCTGCCCGATGATCGCTTTGCCGATCTCTGCGCGGAGCGTCGCGATGTCCTTCCGAAACTCTTCGACCTCAGCGCGCACGACGTTCGTATCCACCGACGGCTCTGCCATGACCTCTCCTCTTTCGAACGCGGCGCGATCGATCGCCCGCGTGCGCTCGTCTTCGACGGACGACGCTACTTCGTGTCTTGTCCTTCGCGCGGGCGAATCAACTGGAAGTACCTGCGCACGTAGAATCGATATCCGCCCGGGAGATCGTCCTTGTTGAGGGCCTCCTCCGCGACGTTCTTGTACTCGGTGTAGACCTTGCGATAGCCGCGCCCCGTGAAGCCGCGCTCGGCCGCGCCCTGAATCACCTGACTGCGGCTCGGACCTTGTCCGGTGTCCTGACCTTGGACCTGCGTGTCCTGCGTTCCCATCTTCGGGTTCGTGCCGCCGCCCTTCACGTTCGGGTTGTGACCGACGCCCGCGCCCTTGCCAGGCTCGCCGCCGCCTTGGCCGCCTTGTCCTTGACCCTGGCCTTGGCCCTGGCCCTTCGAGATGACCATGATCTTCTCGCCGTTCGGCCCGAGCACCCAGCTCTCGCCCTTGCCGCCGCCCTGACCTTGGCCTTGCCCCTGACCTTGGCCTTGTCCTTGGCCCTGCCCCTGACCTTGCTGACCCTGACCTTGCTGACCTTGGCCTTCTTGGCCTTGTCCCTCTTGGCCTTCTTGTCCCTCTTGGCCTTGCCCCTGCCCCGGCTGACCGCCCTGGCCTTGCTTGCCGCCGTTCGCTTTGCCTTGGAATTTGCGGAGGCGCGACATCTGTCCTTTGCCGCCCTGCCCTTGCTGCCGAAGCATCTCGCGTAGCTCGCGGAGGCGCTGGCGGAGCTGCTCTTTCTCCTCCTGCGTCATCTCGTCCTTCGCCATGCGATTCAGATCCTCGGCGCTGTCGTCGAGATCCTGCGCGGTGAGGCCGAGGTCCTTCATCATGTCTTCGGCGGCCTGCGACAGCTCGCGATCGAGCCGATCGAGCTGACGCCCGACCTTCTCCTGATCCTTGATGTCGCGATCGAGGCGCTCGAGCTCCTGCTCCTTCTTCCGGAGGAGGCTCTTCTCTTCGTCGCTCCCGCTGTCGCCCATCTTCTGCTTCTGCTTGAGGATGTCTTGCTGCAGCTGATCGCGCTTTTGCTGGAGCTGCGCCATCCGGTTCGCGTGATCTTGCGACGCCTTCTTCAGCGCCTCCTTCATTTGCTCGAGCTTCGCTTTGTCGATCTTGCCTTTGTCTTCGCGGAGCTTCTTCGCGAGATCGTGCAGCTCTTGGTGCGCCTTCGCGAGGTTCTTGTCCTTGAGCGCTTCGCCGGCGGGCTTCGTGAGCTCGGCCTTCTTCAATTCTTCGCCGAGGCGTTGGAGCGCGTCGTCGAGCGCCTTGCGATCGGCGTCTTTGCTCGCCACGAGGCGCTCTTCGAGCTCCTGCATTCGGCGAAACGCCTCGGTGCGATCGAGGCGCTTGTTCGCGAGATCATCGATGAGCTGATTGAACTCTTGAATCGCCGCCTTCGTCTCTTCGCTGTTCTCTTTCGCTTCGAGGTCTTTGAGAAAGTCCTTCATCGCGTCGATGTCGTCTTGCGTGACGTCGACGGCGTCGATCGTCTTCGCGGCGGCGATGTACTCGTGGCGGCGGACCTCGAAGAGCGCGACGGAGACGACCGCCATCGCCAAGAAGAGCGCCGCGCCGATCGTCGTCGGCACGCCGATCGCGACGGCCTTGCGCGGGCTGACGGTTGCGCTGACGGCAACCGCGTCTTCGATCGCCGCGTCCATGAACGACGTGCGCTCGGCCTTTGGAAGCTGCCCGAACGAGATCGCGCTGGAGAGTCGGTCGTGGAGATTATGGAAGCGGTCGAGCGCGACGGCGCCGGCGCGCGCGGGCAAGCGGCGCGCGTACGCGACCACGGCGGCGAGGAGCGTGGCGATCCCCGCGGCGAGGAGGAGGAAGCGCGTCTTCCCCTCGGTGAGGTGACCGGTCTTGCGGAGGACGAGGACGACGACGGCGCACACGAGCGCGACGCACAGCGCCTTGGTGCCGATGTCGAGCGCGCGGCTGAATCGAAGGCGCCCCTCGGCATGGCGCGCGAGCCGCTCGATCCTACGCAGCTCCGCGTTCGTGTTCCGAGTCGATTCGTTCATCCGCTACGCACCCTTCCCCACGTCCTTCAAGCGATCGTCTTTACGGTGTGACGTTCGACCCACGACAAAGTTCCCGGTTGGGGATGAAACGCTCAAAAGCTGGGGGACCTTGCAGTAGCGTAGCATCGAAATCGCCGACCTCCCTGAGCGTACGCGCGGCAACCGAGCGGCATTCCTAGCGCCGCTCCATCAACGTCCCGACGCCACCGCGAGCGCGAGCCCGAGCGCCACCGCGACCATGACGGCGATCGCGATCCCGACGCTGCGATCGCGCCATCCGCGCTCGCGACGCGGCTCGACCGTGACGACCGGCGGCGCGGCCGGGGTCATCTCCGGCACCGTGTCGAGCGTCGCGGGCGGCGGAGGCGGCAGCGAAGCGCCCGCTCGGCTGGTCGAGCTCGTCGGTTCGAAGCTCGGTCGCGCGTCCGCAGGGCGACGCGCATGGACGACATCGGCCGTTCCCCCTTCCGTATCGGTCGGCAGCGCAGCGAGGATCGCGGCGTCGCTCGGCAACGCGTGCGCTTCGAACGTCGGGCCGTCGACCGGGACGTCGTCCTCGTCGAACGCGAGCGCGACCTCCTCGTAGCGGAGCGTGTGCGCGGCGCGTCCCGTCGTGCTCTCGGCGTCGCTGCTCCGCTTCACCGTGCGCTCGAGCGCAGGCTTCCAACGCGTGAGGAGCTCGGCGAGCTCGACTTGCCCACCTTGGACGTCGATGCTCGCGCGGACAATCTCCGCCATCTTCGCCGCGGTCGATGTCCGCTCCGACGGCTCGACGCGCAGCGCGACGGCGACGACGTCGAGCAGCGCCTCGGGCAGATCGGGACGAATCACGTTCAGCGGCTTGATGCGCGGGTTTCGCATCGCGCGCAGAAGCTCGAACTCGTCGCGGAGATGCTTCGCGAACGGAACGCGCCCCGTCGCGAGGCGCCACGCGAGGAGCCCCGCGGCGTAGACATCGGCACGCTCGGTCACCGGATCGCCACGCGCTTGCTCGGGCGCCATGCAACCGAGCGTCCCCTTCACGACGCCGACCGTCGTCGCCGACGAGCGCCCCATCATCTTCGCGATCCCGAAGTCCGCGAGCTTCACGCCGCCGTTCCAGTCGACGAGGACGTTCGACGGAGAGACGTCGCGATGAACGATCGGCGTCGCGTTCTGCTGCTCGTCGTGGAGCGCATGCGCGTACGCAAGCGCCGAGAGGACGCGCTCGACGATGTGCCACGCCGCGCGATCTGGAAGGCGAACGCCGTGGGACGCGCAGAAGCGCAGCAAGCGCGCGAGCGCGACGCCGGCGACGTACTCGAAGACGAGCGCGGCGAAGCCTTCGTCTTCGAGGAACGCGCGCACCTGTACGATCGCGGGATGACCGAGACGCGCGCAGAGCGACGCCTCGCGCGCAAAGCCGTCGGCGATCCCCTCGCGGCTTCGTCCGTCGGCGAGCACTTTGATCGCGACGAGACGTCCGCCGCGGCTGCGCGCGAGGAAGACCTCACCGACGCCGCCGGCGCCGAGGCGCTGCAAGATCTCGAAGCCCTTGAGAGGGGCGGGCAACACGTCGCGCGGAAACAAGCGGCGCATCGTCTTATGCCTCGACGCAAGGCGCAACGGAGGACAATGATGACGCCGTGCAGCCGCCTCGCCCGCTCCCCGCACCGCCGCGGATCGCCCTCGCCGTCGTCCGCGATCGCACCGCGGAGTCCGCTGCGACCGGTGGGTTCCTGAACCTTCGTCGGCTCGATCTCGTCGCGCGATTTCCGGACGGGACCGAGAGCGATCCGTTCTCTTACGACGTCGCGGTGCGCGCGTCGCTCGACGTCGCCGTCATCGTCGCGCACTTCGTCGTCGACGGCGCGCGCCACGTCTATCTCCGTTCGTCAGTGCGACCGCCGCTCGCGTTTCGCGACGTCGCTCCTGCGCACGACGGCTGGCTCTGGGAGCTTCCCGCGGGGCTCATCGACGCCGGCGAGTCCGCGCCGGAAGCGGCCGCGCGCGAGCTCGAGGAGGAGCTCGGATTTCGCGCCGCGGCGTCGGCGATGCAGCCGCTCGGCCCGTCGACATTTCCGGTGTCGGGGATGTGCGCCGAGATGCACGCGTACTTTCACGTCGAAGTGGATCCGAGCACGCGCAAAGCGCCGACCGAAGACGGATCGCCGCTCGAGCACGGCGCATCGATCCTCTCGCTCTCGCTCGCCGACGCGCTCGCGCACTGCCGGAGCGGTGCCATCCAAGATTCGAAGACCGAGCTGTGCCTCCGTCGCCTCGCCGAGATCGCACCGTGAGCCCGCGCGTCCTCGTCGTCGCGAAGCGTTCATCGTACCGACGCTATGTCGAAGAGGCGCGCGATCCGCGCGTCGAGAGCCTACTCGCGAGCGGCGATCCCACGGTCAAGCGGATGCTGCCCGCGCATCGGGATCACGAAGACGCGATCGACGAAGTGCGCGCCGCGCTCGCCGCTCACCACATCGACGCGGCGTTCGACGAGAACCCGCGCACGCCGAGCGACGACGACCACTTCGATCTCGTCGTCACGGTCGGCGGCGACGGAACGCTCCTCGCGGCGTCGCACGACGTGGGCCCGGACAGCGCGCTCCTCGGCGTCAATAGCTCGCCGAACCACTCCGTCGGCTTTTTCTGCGCCGCAAAGAAAGGGACCGTGCGCGCCACGCTCGACGCCGCGTTGTCCGGCAAGCTCCGCCGCGTCAGCCTCGCGCGGATGCGCGTCGATCTGAACGGCGTCTGCATCCACCGCCGCGTCTTGAACGAGGCGCTCTTTTGCCATGCGTCGCCCGCCGCGACGTCGCGCTACATCCTGCGCGTCACGCAACCCGACGGCGCGTACGAAGAGGAGGAGCAGAAATCGAGCGGCCTCTGGATCGGCCCCGCCGCCGGATCGACTGCCGCGCAACGCAGCGCAGGAGGCCGCGTGCTCCCGCTCGCATCGACGAAGATTCAATATGTCGTGCGCGAGGCGTACGCGCCGTACGGACATCGCATGCGCCTCACACTCGGCCTCGTCGACGACGGCGGGACGCTCGCGCTCCGCAACAAGATGCAGCAGGCGAAGCTCTTCCTCGACGGCGAGCACACCGTCCACGACGTCGCGATAGGCGACGTCGTGACGATGCGGCGCTCCGAAGAGTTCGTGACGGTGCTCGGCCTCTCGCGAAACGGCGACGGCCGGAAAACGCGCGACCCCAAAAAGAAGTCGCGCTGATCAGATCACTGGTTGCACGCCGCGCTGACCGCTGCGGTGTGCGGACAGTGCGTGATCTTGTTGGCCGCGTTCGTGAACGCGTTTTGGAGGTGATAGAGCCGGCAGTTGAAGTTGTTGTGGTTCGTGTCCGCCAGATCGCCGGTCGTCTTGTTGTACGTCCAGCCCGCGCACGCCGTGAGGCACGCGGCCTTGTCGTTGAACGGCGCGTTTGCGCCGGAGCCGCATTGCGCGATGTCCTGCGTGCAGTAGGCCTCGCAGTGGCTCGCGCCGCAGGTGTCGCCGCCGCTCGCGCCCGAGATGATGCACTCGGTCGTCGGCGCCGATGACGCCAGCGCGGCGTGGAAGTCGCGGCACGCGCGCGTGTCGCCGGCCGTTCCGCCGACGGTGCCCGTCGGGATGTTCACGCACATCGCGTGACAGACGTCTTGCGTGAGGTACTCGAGGTTGGTGGCTGTGCAGTTCGCCGCGACCGTCGAGCAGTACTGGATGCACGTCGCGAGGCCGGCGTCGCCGAGGCTCGCGTCGTTGCCAGTGCTGCTGTCCATTCCGCCGCCGGTGTCGCCGCCACCGCCGGTGTCGTTGCCGCCACCGGTGTCGTTGCCGCCGCCGGTGTCGCCGCCGGTGCTCGTATCGCCGCCCGTGCTCGTGTCCTGCACGCCGCTGTCGACGTTGCCGCCGCCGACCGTCGAGTCGTCGCCTCCGCATCCGACAGCGACGCTGCCCACCATCCCACACGAGATCGCCGCAACCCCAAGAACGATTCGAAGCTTCATGGTGTTCTCCTCCGCGCGCCTTGCGTTGCCAGGACGATGCCGACCCGATCACGACGCGCAATCTCATTAGTATCGCCACAATTGCGTCGTGCCTACTTTGGCGCCGGAACGCTCCACTGGATCGACGCCGAACCAGGCGGTCGACGTCGAACGGCACTTCGGGTAAGAGGAGCGCCGTCTCCCATGCCTGGCTTCGAGATCATCGGCACCGGACATTACGTCCCCGGCAAACCGGTCACGAACGACGACCTCGGACGCGTCATGGACACCGACGACGAGTGGGTCTTCAAGCGCTCGGGGATCCGCCAGCGCCACTTCTGTCCCGAGGGGCTCGGCGCGAGCGATCTCGCGGTGGAGGCGTCGCGTCGCGCGATCGGGGCCGCGGGCATCGAGCCCCGCGAGATCGACTACATCATTTTCTGCACCATGACCCCGGACTACATCTTCCCGGGATCGGGCGCGCTCCTCGGCGCGAAGCTCGGGCTCCACGGCGTTCCGGCGCTCGACATCCGTCAGCAGTGCGCCGCGATGCTCTTCGGTCTGCAGCTCATCGACGGGCTCATCCAAAGCGGCGCGGCGAAGACGATCCTCTTCGTGGGCGCCGAGGCGCAAGCCGGGTTCATGCCGTGGGACGATTGGGAAGCGCTCGATCCCGCGAGCGGCAAGGTCGTCACCGCCGAGGCGCGCGAACGCGCAAACAAGCACCGCGCGCTCGCGGTCCTCTTCGGCGACGGCGCCGGCGCGCTCATCTTCCGAAAGACCGATCGCGACGCCGGCCTCCGCGGCATCAAGCTCCACACCGACGGACGCGCGGCCAAGCTCCTCTACGTCGAAGGGGGCGGCTTCCGCACGCGCCCGTATTGGAAGCCGAACCACTACGACGACCAAGAGCACATCCCGAAAATGGACGGGCGCGAGCTCTTCAAGTTCGCGGTCACGAAGCTCCCCGAGTCCGCGCGCGCGCTCTGCGCCGAGACGAAGACGAGCATCGGCGACATCGACTGGTTTCTCGCGCACCAGGCGAACCAGCGCATCAACGAGTACGTGCGCCAGCAGCTCGGCGTGCCCGCGGCGAAGATGCCGATGAACATCGATCGCTTCGGCAACACGAGCGCAGGAACGCTCCCGATTCTCATCGACGAGCAGACGCGCGCCGGCAACCTGAAGCGCGGCGAGCTCGACATGTTTCTCGCGCTCGGCGCAGGAATCCACTGGGGGTGCGCGCTCGTCCGGTGGTGACGCCTCGAATGCTCGGGAGCGCGTGCTATCTTCCCGCCATGTTTCGCTTCCGGGCGAGGGCTCTCGCCGTCTTTTTCGGGCTTGCATCCGTAGTCAGCGCCGCCGCGCTTTCCATCACGACCGACGCGCCAGCATCGGTGTCGATCGCCGTCACGTTCGACGGCCTCGTCCGCGAGACGTCGCTGTCCGCGGTCGTGACGCCGCTCGAGCAGCGCTCGGCGTGGGAGAACGGCCGCATCTACACGTTCACGCGCGTCAACATCGACCGCGTGCTCGCGCGCGCGACGCCGGTGCCCGCGTCGCCGACGACACCGACCGAAGCGTGGGTGCGCACGATGGGCGGGATCGTCGGAAAGATCGGACAAGCGGTCGACGGAGAGGCCGTGCTCACCATCGGTCGCCCGTCGCTCCTCTTCTTGCATCCGGGACCGCCGGGCACACTCGAAGTCACCGCGCGCGGGCAGGGACAATTTCCGATCGTCGTCGACGACAAGAAGGCGACGCGCGTCATTCGAGCGTCCAACGTGGGCGCGCTCCTCGCGCCACGAAGCTCGGCAACGACGACGAACGCACAGACCCCCGCGCCTGCGGCGCTACCGCTCGCGGCCGACGTGATCCACGGCCGCCTCCTCGACGACGTCGCGCGCGACGTGGCGAGCGCGTACAAACGGATTCATGCGACGAAGTAGGGCCGCCGTCGCGACGCTCGTCGCGTTCGCGAGCCTCGCGATTTGCTCCGGCGACGCCGCCGCGTTCTGCCGCACGACGACGAAGCCCGTTCCCGCCGACTTTCAGCCGAGCGCCAACGCATGCTGGACCAACGGCCTGCCCTTGTGGTGGCGAAACTCGTGCGTCGGCTACAGCCTCCAAAAAGACGCGAGCCGACAGATCTCGTACGACGACGCGTCGCAGATCATCTTCGCGGCGTTCATCAAATGGACGAGCACCGCGTGCCCCAGCGACGGCACCGGCAACTCGCGCGTGAGCATCGACGTGCACGACGAAGGGGCCGTCGGCTGCGGGACAGTCCAGTACAACTCCGACCAGCCGAATCAGCACGTCATCGTCTTTCGCGACGACAATTGGCCGCACAACGACACGAACAACACGCTGGCGCTCACGACCGTCGTCTTCAATCCCGAGACGGGCGAGATCTACGACGCGGACATGGAGATCAACACGGCCCAGCAAAAGCTCACGCTGAACGATCCGGTGCCGAGCGACGGGTACGACTTCGCGAGCATCGTGACCCACGAGACCGGGCATTTTTTGGGCATGGCCCACTCGGGAGACGCGCACGCCACCATGTACGCCCACTACGCCACCGGCTCGACCACGCTGCGTAACCTCGCGTCGGACGACGTCAGCGGCATCTGCTCGATTTATCCACCCGACGGAACGCGCGCCGTCGCGAAGATCGTCACGCCGAGCGGGAAGGTCGCGAGTGAGGCTTGCGATCCGGTGCCCCGCCACGGATTCGGGCCTGACTGCGCCGCAGCGGCGAAAAAGGGATGCGCCGTCTCCCCCGCCTCACCGGCTGACCTGCGCGACGGTGGCGCTGGGATCTTTGCCGTAGCGGCGATGTGCGCGATCGTCGGCTTGCGCCGAAAGCACAGACGAGGCAGTGAGAAGTGATCGACTTATTCGTCCCGGTGGGGAATCGGAGGCTTCGACGATGAAACGTGGCTATGCTTATGCGTGCGGCGTGCTTGCTACCGCTGCTTGTTTTGGTCGCGTGATGAGCGGGTGCAACACGATCCCGGACATCGTCGCCACGGATGCTTCCGCCGCTGACGTCGCGCGCGCGGATGCTGCGATCCCCGCGTGCGCGGTCGAGCCGCTGCCCGTGATGAAGGTGCTCAACGCCAAGGGCGAAGAGGTCGACGGCGACTGGAGCTGCTACGCGACGGACGCCGGGTTCTTGTTCCCGCTCGGCGCGGACGGCAGCGATGCGGATCCCGACGCGGATCTCGACGCCGCCGCCGCGGACGCGTCGCCCGACGCGGAAGTGGACGCCGGAGTCGACGCCGGACCGGCGCCCTGCAAGTTCCACCTCAACGACTTCGTCTTGCTGGGACCGGTGCCCAACGCGACGGTCAACTTGTTCTTCAACAACGACGCCCTCACCACGCCCGGCTTCACCGGGCAAACGGCGAGCGTCGCGGGCGGCGGACTCGGCGTCGGCGAGTTCTTCTTCCCCGCGCCGGGTACGGACCAGATGGCGTACGGCGTCGTCGCGCGCACGGATGCGGGCGGACTGCCGGATCTCAAGCCGTTCGTCTGGCTCGACAACTTCTCGTGCAAGGCCGGCAAGACGTACATCGGCCAGTCGATCACCAAGCAGAGCTTCGACCTGCTCGGCGGCGGCATCCTCGCCACCACTCCGGTCGACCCGGTCAAAATGACCGTCGTCGTCGGCGCGCGCGACTGCCAGTACCGCGACGTCTCCGGCGGCCAAATGGAACTGTGGGACGACACGACGGGATTGCAGCTCATCCCAGGCCAAGGCGATCTCCGCGCGTCGTACTTCGGCAACAGCGGCGTTCCGGATCTCGCGTGCAAGCAGACGGTGGCTGCGCAGGCGTTGTTCGCGGCGGTCAACGTGCCGAGTGATCACGCGATCACGATCAAGGCCACGGGCAGGATGTCCTCCAGCGATCCGCCGAAGGGCGTGCCCCTTGGAGAGCGCAAGCTCCCGAAGATCCCTGGCAGCATCGTCATCGTGCGCCCGTACCGCGTCTTCAAGACCGTCACGATGTAGTCTCGCGCTCCTCGTGACCGTCACCGTCACCGATCCTCTGCGGCCGCAGCCGCGCGTCGTCGCGTCCACCGCCGAGGTGGAGGAGATCGCGCGCGAGATCGAGCTTGCGTCCCGTGTCGCCGTCGACATCGAGTCGAACGGGATGTTCGTCTACCGCGCGCGAACGTGTGTCGTGCAGCTGTCGTGGGAGAACGAGATCGTCGTCATCGACGCGCTGACGGCGAGCCTCGCGCCGCTCTCGCGCGCGCTCGGCGAAGCGGGGCCGATCAAGGTGATCCACGACGTCGCGTTCGACGCGCGGATGCTCGCGGAGAGCGGCGTCGCTCTCGGAAACGTGCATGATACATCGATTTGCGCACGGATGCTCGGGCACGCGGCGACGGGGCTCGCGAGCATGCTCGGCTCCGCACTCGGCGTCGTCATTCGCAAGGAGATGCAGCATCACGATTGGTCGCTGAGGCCGTTCGACGCCGACGCGCTCGCGTACCTCGCGACCGACGTCGCGCACCTCGCGGCGCTCGACGACGTGCTCTTCGGCGCGGCGAAGGAGCGCGGGATCGAGGACGAGGTGCTCGAGGAGACGCGCTATCGGATCGCGACCGCGGCCGAGTCCGCGAAGACGCCCGATCCGCGTCCGCCGTACGTGCGCGTGAAAGGGATCGAACGAGCAAAGGGGGCGGAGCTCGCGATCATGCGTGGTCTCGCGGCGGTGCGCGAACGCGAGGCGGAGCGGCGCGACGTACCTCCCCACAAGGTGATGCCGGCAGAGGCGATGCTCGCGGTGGCGCGCTCGCGACCGGCGACGCTCGCTCTGCTGCGTCGCACGCGCGGGGCTCCGTCGAGCGACGCGGTCGCCGAGGAGATGGTGCGCGCGGTCATCGATGGGCTCGCCGCGGGAGCGATCCCGGAAGACGAGCGCGCGTGGTTCGAGCGCCCGCGCCCGCCGCGCGAAGAGATCGACGCGCGTCGCCAGCGCGAGTCGCGCCTGACGGCGTGGCGGCGCGAAGAAGCGAAGCGACGGCAAGTCGACGAGCAGGTCGTCCTGCCGGGTCACTGCGTCCGCGAGATCGCGGAGCACGCGGTCGAGCGCGCGGAGGATCTCGCGCGCGTCGCCGGGCTCGGAGAATTTCGCGTCGTGCGCGACGGCGAAGCGATCGTTCGCGCGCTCCGCGGTGAGCTCGTTGCGGAGGTCGCGACCGAGGCGGGTGGATGAGCGATCTGCTCGTCGTCGCCGGCGAAGCATCGGGGGATCGCGCGGCGGCTGCAGTGGTCGCGCGCCTCGCAGGCGTGCGCGCTTTCGGAATGGGAGGCGCGGCGCTCGCGTCGAGCGGCGCGGAGCTCCTCGGCGATCTTCGCGATCTCACTGCGCTCGGCGTCGGCGAAACAGCGGCGCGCGCGTTCGATATCGCGCGCGCATTCCGAGCGATCCGCCGCGCCGCGAAGACGCGACGACCTCGCGCGGCGCTCCTCGTCAACTACACCGAGTTCAACGCGCGCCTCGCGCCGCAGCTCCACGACGCGGGCGTTCGCGTGCTCTGGTACGGAGCGCCGCAAATCTGGGCGTGGCGAGCGGGACGCGCGCCGTCGTTGCGTCGCGGGATCGATCGCATGGCGGTCGTCCTCCCGTTCGAATAGGCGCTGTGGCG
>JBBQXV010000267.1:0-12891 GCA_038209335.1 Polyangiales bacterium
CGACGCGGGCGTCGACGCGCACTATGTCGGGCATCCGGCGCGCGAGACGACGTCGCTCGAGCGCGGCACCGCGCGTCGCGCGCTCGGAATGACCGATCGCGCCGCGGCCGTCGCGCTCTTGCCGGGGAGCCGTCCGCACGAGGTGCGTCGCCTCCTCGCGCCGATGCTGGAAGCGTACGAACGCGTGCGCGCGGATCGTGCGAGCGTCGACGGCGTCGTCCTCCTCGCGCCGAGCCTCGACCGCAAGACGCGCGCGTACGCGATGAAGCGCGCCGCGGAGAGGCGCGTCCCGGTCTTCGAGGTCGATCCGTACGTCGGCGCGCTCGGCGTTCTCCGCGCGTTCGATGTCGCGCTCTGTGCGTCGGGGACGGCGGCGCTCGAAGCGGCGCTGATGCGCGCGGTCCCGGTCGTCGCGTACAAGGTCGGCCTCGCCACGGAGATGGCGGCGCGTGCGCTCGTACGCGTTCCGCACGTCGCGCTCCCGAACGTGCTCCTCGGCCGACGTGCGTTCACCGAGCTCCTCCAGCGCGACGCGCGACCAGCGAAGCTCGCCGAGGCGCTCGAGGATGCGCTCGACCGACGTGCGGAGCTCATGACGGCGTGCGACGAGGTCGACGCGTCGCTCGGGACCGAGCGCGAGCCCTCGCGCCGCGTCGCGCGGATGATCGAGCCGTGGCTCTAGCTCCGGCTCCCGCGCGCCTCCTGGTCGCACTGACGGCCGTGCTCCTGGCGCTGCGCCTCTATGCGGCGCATCGGGTCGGCTTCGGCGACAGCGAGGCGCTCTATGCGTGCTACGCGCTCCACCCGCAGCCCGCGTACCTCGATCATCCCGGGCTCATCGGGATCTTCGCGCGCGCGATCGCGACACACGGTGCGCCGACGCCGCTCGGAGTGCACCTCGTGACGTCGGTCGTCGCGTCGAGCGTCCCGTGGATCGTCGTCGCGGCATCGCGCGCCGCGGGAGCGACGTCGCGCGCCGCGTTCGCTGCGGCGTGTGTGGTCGCGGTCGTCCCCGAGATTGCGATCGGTCTCTTCGCAATGACGCCGGATCTGCTCTTGGCCGTCGCATGGCTCGCCGCGCTCGGATTCGGATGCGCAGGACTTCGCGCGGAGCCTGCGAGCACGCGCGCGTCCGCCTTCTTGATCGGCGCAGGTCTCGCCGCGGGGATCGCGACCGCCGCGAAGGTGAGCGGCGTCGCGCTGATCCTCGCGCTCCTGGTGACGTACGCGATGCGAAGCGCACGCGCGCATGCGCGCACCGTGTGGCCCTGGCTCGGGCTAGCCGCGGGCGCGCTCGTCGTTGTACCGATCGCGCTCTTCGAAGCGCGGACGGGCTGGCCGATGCTCCGTCACCGTCTCGTCGAGACGCAAGCCGGCGCGGGACCGTCGCTGCGCAACGTCGCGGCCGTCGTCGGCGGTCAGCTCGCTTATTTGTCGCCGCTGGTCGCGATCGCCGCCGTCCTCGTGGCGCGCGATCTGTTTCGCTCCCGCGGTCGCGTCGACCACGATCCCGACGCCGCGGGCACGTTCCTATTTCTCGCGCTCGTGCTGCCGCTCGGCGTCCTCGTGCCGCTCTGCCTCTGGAGTCGCGTCGCAGAGCCGCACTGGATCGCCCCTGCCCTCCTCGCGCTTCCGATCCACTACGCACGCCGCGCCGGATCGGCTCCTCTCGTCTCGCGACGCTTCGGCGTCGCAACGCTCGCGACGTCGTTCGCAATCGTCGCCGCGGCCCACGCGTGGATCCTGGTGCCGTCGCTCCTCCGCCTCGCGCCCGCTTCGTTCGACGCCTCGCGCGACATCACGAGCGAGCTCTACGGATGGCCCGAAGCCATCGACACCGTCCGCCGCGTCGCGCTCGAAGCGCGCGCACCCGGCAGCGATCGCGGAGATCTCGTCGTCGTCGGTCCGCACTGGGTCGTTTGCGCGCAGCTCGAAGCGGGTCTCGCGACGACGCCGAGCCCACCGCCCGTCGGATGCGCGACGCCGATCCGCGACGACTTCGACGGATGGTACCCGCGCGCGGCGTGGCAACGCGCAGAGACGATCGTCCTCGTGACGGACGGACGCTTCACGGTCGACGTCGCCGCGCTGGCGCCGAAGCACGTCGAGTCGCGAAGCGAGCGCGTGACGATCCGCCGCGGCGGACGCGTCGCTCGCGTCTTCGTCGTGCGCGTCCTCGAGCGACGCGCCGCGACGTGATCAGATCGCAGGCGCCATCGTGCCGAGCCCCGCGTCGCGAATGAGCGCGAGGTCTTCGTCAGTCCCCGGGTTGGGCGTCGTGAGGAGCTTCTCGCCGTAGAAGATCGAGTTGGCGCCCGCGAACATGCACATCATCTGCGCCTCGCGCGACAGCCCCGTGCGACCGGCCGAGAGACGCACGCGCGATTTCGGCATCAAGATGCGCGCGACGGCGATCATCCGCACCAAGTCGAGCGGATCGACCGGCGGCATGTTCTCGAGCGGCGTCCCCGCGACCGCGACGAGCGCATTGATCGGAACGCTCTCCGGCTGCGGCGTCAGGTTCGCGAGCGTGCGGAGCATCTCGCAGCGATCGTCGATGCTCTCGCCCATCCCGATGATCCCGCCGGAGCAGACCGTGATGCCGGCGCGGCGAACGTTGTCGAGCGTGCGCAGGCGATCGTCGAACGTGCGGGTCTTGATGATCGACTTGTAGTGCTCGCGGCTGGTGTCGAGGTTGTGGTTGTAGGCGTCGAGGCCGGCCTCTTTGAGGCGCGCAGCTTGCGCGTCGTTGACCATCCCGAGCGTCACGCACGCTTCGAGGCCGAGTCCCTTAACGCCGCGCACCATCTCGAGCACGCGATCGAACGCCGGTCCCTCTTTCACTTCGCGCCACGCGGCGCCCATGCAAAAGCGCGTCGACCCGACCTCTTTCGCGCGACGTGCGCTCGCGATCACCGCGTTGACGTCGAGCATCTTCTCGGGTCCCGCGTCGGTGTCGTAGTGCGACGACTGCGGGCAATACGCGCAGTCCTCGGGGCACCCGCCGGTCTTCACGCTGAGGAGCGTGCAGAGCTGCACCTCGTTGTCGGCGTGATGCGAAAGGTGGACGGCGCGCGCCTCGTCGAGGAGCGGAAGGAGCGGCCGATCGTAAAGCGCGCGGACGTGCGCGCGGGCGAACGGCGGGAGATGCGGGAGAGAAGTCGGTGAATCCATCGGGGGCGCGAATCTAGCCGCGACGGCCCCAACTTGCACGTCACTCGCGCGTGCGCCCTTCGGCGGCGCGTCCCGCGATGAGCATCGACGCGCTCGTGACGAAGACCGCCACCGCGCCGACGATGAGGACGTGCGGCGCGCGAAGCATCGCCGCGACGCCTTGATCCATCACGCTCCCGAGCGAGACGCCGTCGCGCGGACCGAGGCCCACGAACGAGAGCGCCGCTTCGCTCACGACGATCGCAGCGCCGCTCGATCCCAGCTGGACGGCAACGATGCCGAGCAAGTTGGGGATCAAATGACGAAAGAGGACACCCACGGGACGCGCGCCGAGCGCGACCGCCGCTTCGACGAAGGAGGCGCCGCGGAGGACGCGGGTCTGCACGAGCGCGAGCCGCGCGAACGGAGCCCACGCCGTGATCGCGAAGACGAAGCCGAGGTGGACGCGGCTCGGCGATCGCACCGCCGACAGCACCGCGAGCGCGAGGAGAAAACTCGGAAATGCCTGGAGGAGATCGCACGCGCGGTCGACGAAGCGCTCGAAGCGCCCGCGCGCCATCGCAGCGGCCGCGCCGAGCGGCGTTCCGAACGCGAACCCGAAGAGCGCGACGGCGACCGCGAGCGCGACGCCTCGCACTTCGGCGTGCGCCACGAGCGACAGCAAATCGACGCCCGCCTCGCCGCACCCGAGCGGACGCGCGGACGACGGACCGCACCACGCGCGCTCGGGATCGAGACGATCCGGCGCGCGCGCAACCAACGCGCAAACCGCGACGCTTGCCGACAAGAGCACGCCGAGCGGCGCGAGTCGCGCGATCGTTCGCAGCCGCACGTTCATCGCGCGCCTCCACGAACGCGCGGATCGATCATCGCGTGCACCGCCGCGGCCGCGCCCTGCGTCACCACGAACAGACCGCCCGCGGCGACCACCGCGCCTTCGAGCACCGGCAGATCCCGCGACGCGTACGCCTCGAGGATCAACGTGCCGAGGCCCGAGCGTTCGAAGAGCCGCTCGAGCACGACCGCTCCGCCGAGCAGCGCGCCGAGCTGCGTCGCGATGACGGTCACGATCGGCCCGAGCGCAGCCGGCACCGCGTGGATCCACCACACGCGCGCCGCGCTCCCCCCCTTTGCCACCGCGACCGCGAGGAATTGCGCGCGCGAAACCTCCGCCAGCGCAGCGCGGGTGATCCGACCGACCTGCGCCGCGAGAGGAATCGACAAGAGCGCGCTCGCGAACGCGAGGCCCGCGAAGCCCGACTCGGGATCGCCCGGTAGCGGCACGATCCGCGCACGCGCCGCGAGCACGTACGTCACGAGCGGCGCGAACGCGAGCAGCGGCGCCGACGCGACCGCG
This sequence comes from Polyangiales bacterium, assembly GCA_038209335.1. Taxonomy (GTDB): domain Bacteria; phylum Myxococcota_A; class Polyangia; order Polyangiales; family Polyangiaceae; genus JBBQXV01. The sequence continues at coordinate 4,532 of JBBQXV010000267.1, forward strand.
ACGAAGCCACGCTCGACCCAGGTGCGCCGCGCGCCGAGCCATGGCCCCGCCGCGAGCACCGCCAGCCCCACGCCGATCGCCGCGCCCATCGCGACCGCGAGCCCCGCGAGCTCCGCCGTCGGACCGAGCGCTTCGCCGACCCGCGCCATCGCGCGCACTCCCGGGCGGCGAAGCGACTCGCCGAGATCGAGCGTCGCGAGCCCGCGCAAGAAACGTGCATATTGCACCAATAGCGGCTCGTCGAGATGCAGCTTGGCTCGAAGCAGCGCGAGCTCGGACTCGCTCGCCTGATCTCCGAGCACGAGGGCGGCTGGATCGCCCGGCAGGAGGCGCATCGCAAAGAAGACCAGCGACGCGAGCGCGAGCAGAACCGCGGACGCCTCGAGCAATCGCCCCACCAGCGCACGCGCCACCGTCGACGCGACGCGCGCCCATCGAAGCGCCCACGGACTCGATCGCGCGGGCACGACGACCATCACCCGCCCCTCTTCACCCGCCGCCGTCGGGCGCGTCAGGTGCGCCGGCGTCGGAGACGTCGGACGCCGCGTCGTTGATGCCGGCGTCGACGCTCGCTTCGCTGGCCACGTCGACGCCCGTGTCGAAGGACGCTTCGGGCATGATCGACATGCCGCCATCGAGCGGCGCCGCATCGGGCGGAGCCGTCGAGCAAACCGCGGCGTCGACCGTCGACACGGACGCTTGGACGCCGATCACGCCGTCGTCGGGCGGCACGATGCAGACGTTGAAGTCCTGGCCGTCGTCGAGGATGAGCCCGTTCCACGGCGCCTGCTTCGGATCGGCGCAGACGTATCCGGAGCGGCAATCGGAGTTGCTCCCGCACGTCGCGAGGCAGAACGTGCGCCCCGTTCGAGACGGCGAGCGATCGTCGTACGCACATCCCTGCACATTCGCGTGAAAGAGGACGCACGCCGCGTGGTCGGGGCAGGCGTTGCCTGCGCAGTTGAAGATCGTGCAGTAGCCGCCGGGCTGCGACGTGTCGCAGAGCCGGTCGCCACGAATCGAGCAGTCCGTCGACAGCAGGCACTTGTCGCCGATCGAAGGCGTGCAACCGGAGAGTCCGGCGAGCCCCGAAAGGAGCGCGATCAGGCGAGCGCGCGTTGTGAGACGAAGGCGAAAGGAGGGCATCAGTGGAGTGCGAAGACGGCGGACCCTAGCACTTGCACTTGGGCCAACACCAGTCAGAACAAGGCCTTCCGTTTGACATCTCGCGGTCCGCTCCCTACGTTGCGCGCCGCGCATCTCGAGTTCGAGACGGAGTCCCGAAGACACAATGGCCACGTACATCACGTCCGATTGCATCAACTGCGGCGCTTGCGAGCCGGAGTGTCCCAACGAAGCCATCAGCGAGGGTGACGAGATCTACATCATCGATCCCGAGCTCTGCACTGAGTGCGTCGGCTTCTACGATCACGAGGCCTGTCAGGCCGTCTGCCCGGTCGAGTGCTGCCTTCCGGATCCGAAGCACACGGAAGAAGAGAAGCTCTTGATCGATCGCGCCATGCGTCTGCATCCGGACGACGGCGAGCTCCAGAAACGCGCGGGCGAGGACGTCTATCCGTCGCGGTTCCGCAAGTAAGCGCGATCGGCGATGGCGAACGCGATGACGCTCGCGCTCGCGTGGAAGTCCTGCGCGATCGGCGCGATCGGCGCGACCCTCTCTGGCTGCGCCGGCGGTTCGCCGCTCCTCCATCCGGCGCGCACGCTGCCGACGGGCGAGGTTCGCGCGGCGACGGGCTTCAGCGCCAACATCGCGACCGGCGCGCTCGCGAGCAGCCTCAACGCCGCACGCTCCGAAGCGGCCACCAACCCGAACGTGCCGGGGTTGCCAGGGACGGACGAGTCGTACGCGCGCGGCGCGCTCGTCGCCGCCGCGGTCGCGCCGGGCCTCGCGCCGTTCGTCGGTGCGCGCGTCGGGACGGGACAACGCTACGAAGGCGGCATCTCGTACAGCGGTCGCGGCGCGCGGATCGACATGCGACGATCGTTCGATCGCGACGCGTTCTCCCTCTCGCTCGGGCTCGGCGGCAGCTTTCTCTTCTATGGACGCCAATACGGCGATCCTCTGCCCAACGTCGATCTCGGACAGCTGCGCGGCTACGGGCTCGACGTTCCCATCCTCGCGGGCTGGGAGAGCGCCGCGGGGATCTACCAATTCTGGATCGGCGTGCGCGGCGGCGGCGAGCACGTTTCGATCGAAGAAGTTCGGAGCGAGCCCAAGTCGCCGAGCCTCGGCACTCCGCCGATCTCGCTCTCGGCGACGCGCTACCACGCCGGCGGCCTCGTCGGGTTCGCGATCGGGTTCCGCCACGTTCACGTCGCGCTCGAGCTCGACGTCGCCTACCAGCATGTCGACGGCGCCTACAACTCGACGCAAGCCTCCGTCGATGGCGTGGCGCTGGTTCCGGCGAGCGCCATCTGGTGGACGTTTTAATCTGTTCTTTGGCGTGTCGCACCGCTCTTGGCCGCACGGCATTGACGCAGACCGACGACGCGCTGCGACGAGTTTTTGTTTCGAAAATGTGCGCTCCGCGCCTTGCGCGAGCCACGTGCACGGATCACTCTCGGCGACCTATCACGGGGGTATGCCGGCCATGCACCGAGCTTTGATTCTGATCGTCGATTCGAAGGTGGAGACGCGCCACTGGATGTGGCGCCTGCTGAGCGGTTCGTTCGGCGTGCTCGAGGCGCCCGACGCGGCGTCCGCGCGACGTTGGATCGAGGAGCGCCCGGACATCGACGGGCTCGTCATCGACGATGATCTCGCCGACGAGCGCGGCGCCGATCTCGTGCGCGATCTCGTGCGCGACGGAAATCCGATCACCGAACGGACGATCGTCGTCGCGAGCGAATGGCGGCGCGTGATGCTCGCGGGCCTCAACGTCGTCGAGTGCGGCGACGTGGGCGATCTCGTCGGGATGCTCGATCGTTGGTTTTTGCCGAGCGAGACGCGTGCAGTGGCGCGCGTCGCTGCGGCAGCTGCGCACTCACTCGCGCGCTAAACGAAGCCCGCGGCGCCTGCGTCGAGCCACGCGACGACGAGCGCGACCGCCGCGTCTCCTGCCGCGCGATGGTGCGTGCGCCATTCGTCGCGCGCCGTCGATCCGACGATGTTCGCAACGCCGAGCGCCGCGGCGAACGGGACGCCGAACGTCGCGCACGCTCGCGCGACCGCGTAGGCCTCGAGGTGCTCGACGGCGCACGCCGACGCGCGCGAGATCCGGTCGGCGAGCGCGTCGTCGGTCGTCACGGCGAGCGTCGTGGCGATGTCGGCGTGCACGCCGCCGGCTGCGACGAGGGCGGTCGACATCGCGCCGGCCGCGTCACAGGCGAGCGACATCGGATCGGGAAACGCCGCGCGCCCCTCGACGACCGCCGGCGCGACGAGCCGCACGCGCCTCGCTACGGCGACGCGAAGCACCGGGAGCGCCGTGCGCGACAGCGCGTACACACCGCACGTCCCGACCATCACGACGGCACGCGGTGCCAGGGTCGCGATGCGCGTCGCCGCGCCGACGGCAGCGCCGGGCAACCCGATCCCGACCGCTTCCGCCGCGATCTCGCGCCCCGCGATCGATCCGCGCATCGCGTCGCCGAAACGCTTGCGGAGCGCGCCGAGCTCGGGCGGAAACGCGGCGACGATGAGGAGATCCATGCGCGCGAACGTAGACGAAATCACGGCAAGTCGCCGGAGCCGAACGACCGCGGCGGCGGAGCGCCGTCGTCGGTGACGCGGCAGAGGCTCTTCACGCAGCGAGCGCCGAGCGACGGCGTTGGTAGCGACACGCACGTCGGGCACACGATGGTCGGCGCGCAGAACGGGTTGCCGATCTCCTCGAGGAGCTTCGCGTTCACCGCCCGCGCAACGTCTGCGCCGAAGTAGCCGCAAGGACCGCAGCACGTCGAGACGACGAGCGTGCAGTCGACGTCGGCGCCGCAACGCGCGACGTGGGCGGGCGCGAGCGCAGGGAGGACACGAACGGGGCGAGGCGCGTCGACCGCCGCGTCGTGGATGCTCGCCATTGCGGTCGGGGTCGGGGTCGCGGTCGCAGTCATGGTCGCTGTCACGGTCGCGGTCGGAACCGCCGCGGCGTCGATCGCCGATGCCTCGACCCGCGCGCGCGTCGGCGCTGCCACCGGCTCGCACCCGCACGCCACGAGCGCCGCCATCCAAACGGACGACATCGCGATGCTCTTCGATAAACCCATGCTTTCCTCGCGGTTTGGCCGCCGAACCTCGACCGAGATCACACGGACACGACCCTTCGTTCGGGCATCAAGGGTTGCCTGAGGCGCCGCGGTTGACTACGGTATTTCTGTTCATGCGTTCGATCGGGCTCCTCGCCACCGCCGTACTCGTCGTCGCCTTGCCTGCCTTCGGCTGCTCGGCGAACGTTTCGGCCACGCCCGAACAAGCCGACGCCGAAGCGAGCTCGCCGACCGCCGCCGTCATCGTCGTCCAACGCACGATCGGCGATGGAACGCGCGGCGAAGCCGTCGCTCGCTTCATTCGCGTTCGCGGGCGACAGGATCAAGGCGAAGCACTCCGCGTCGTCGGCGCCGCAGTCGATTTCCCGGCGCTCGGCACCTGCCTCAGCCTCACGACGTTCGACAAGAACCCGAGCGCGCTCGCCGCGCCCGTCGCACACGAGCCAGCGCCGTCGGTACAGCTCCTCGACGTCGGCGCGGTGTCGATGGAGGCCAACGGCGTCCAGACGCAGCTCTTCGCGCGACAGGTTCCGGACGTCGTCGACCTCGTGTCGGGAGTCGTCTACGCGACGCCCGCGCCCCGCATCACCGACGCCGAATTCCTCCCCGCACGCGGTCGCTATGTCCTGCGCGTCGCAGGCGCGCACGACGCCGATGCGTTCGTCGTCACCGCGAGCGCGCCGGGCGACCTCGCCGAGCTTCGCGTGGCGGGCCAAGACGGCCGCGTCGTCGTGCTCCCATCCGGCGGAGCCGCAGACCTCGCATGGGAGCCCGGTGCCACCGACGACATGGTTTATGTCGACGTCAACGCCACCTCCCTCACGCAAGGCTCGACCCACGCACCGACGATCCGCTGCGCATTCACCGACGCCGGTCGCGCCACGATCGCCGCGGCCCTCCTCCCGGACGACGGCACCCTCAGCATCCACCGCGTCCACCGCGAGCGCTTCCGCGCGCCGCGCATCGACTCGGGCGAGATGCGCTTCGACTTCGCGAAGGTCGTGAGCTTCTCGCGCCGCTGAGCGGCGAACGAGAGTGCGAGAAGGCGACGATGCGGTTTCGGTTGGTGAACCTCGCCGTCGCGTCGATCGCGCTCACGTCAGCCGCGCTCGCGTACGGTGAGCCGCCGCGCCATCCGCGCCCAGCGCAACAACGCGCGAGCGCGCCGAAGCCCCCGAAGGCGTACCAGCAAGCGATGGTCGGATGGCACGCGCCGGTCGGCAAATCGGCGCCGGTCGACTCGACGGGGCGCCCGATGCTCGTCTTGCGATCGATCAACCGCAACGACAAGGTCGAGCTCGTCGCGGCCACCGACGCGGGCGGCTTCAGCGCTCGCGATCTCGATCGCGCGGCGTATGCGCTCCGAGCGATGGGCGGCGACGAGCACCCGATCGAGCCGCGCACGCTCAACATCATCTACCGAATCCAGACGCACTTTCAGGCGGCGGAGATCCGCATCGTCTCGGGCTACCGCGTGCCGAAGGCGAACAGCCACTCGAACCACGGCAAGGGGCGCGCGATCGACTTCATCGTGCCCGGGACACCCGACGCGGACGTCGCGAAGTTTGCGCGCGAGGTCGGTTTCGTCGGCGTCGGCATCTACCCGACGAGCCAGTTCGTCCACGTCGACGTGCGGCCGCGCAGCTACTTCTGGATCGACTCCAGCGGACCCGGAAAGCGCAACCGCGAACGCGGCATCCTCGCGGACCTCGCGATCGCGAGCGACAAGCGGGCCGTGGATCGCGGAGAGCGGGGCATCGCGCCGTTCGTCGTGGCGACCGACGTCGACTTGGCGCTGAAGGCGCGCGGTCCCATTCCGCCGCCGCCGATCGACGACGACGACGAAGACGGCGACTGACGTGGACGACGACGTCGCGCGACTCGTCGACGAGCAGCGCCTGATCGAAGCGGCGGAGCTCGCGAGCCAACGAGGCGACGCGCGCGGCGCCAGCGACATCTTCGAGCGTGCGTGCGAGTGGGGACGCGCGGCGAACGAGGCGATGCGCGCGGGAGACGCGGCACGCGCGCTCGTGCTCGCGATGGATGCGCGCGACGACGCCCTCGCAGAAGCGGCGTTGGCGGCGATCGCGAACGACGTCGCCGCGGCCGACCGCGTCGCGCGTCAGCTCGAACGTCGAGGTGATCATGCATGGGCGGCGCGCGCGTTCGAAGCGGCGAAGCACACGAGCGACGCGGCGCGCGCGTGGGATCGCGCCGGCGAGGCGCCTCGCGCCGCCGAGCTGTTCGAGCAGGCCGGCGACGCGGCGCAGGCTGCGCGCACTCTCGACATGGCAATTCGCCGAACGCCCGAACGATGGGAGCTCCACGTCGCGCTCGGTGAGCTGCTCCTTCGCTACGGCAAGCCGGAAGCCGCCGCGCGCGCGTTGCAGAAGGTCCCGGCGGGCGACCCGATGCGACGGCGATCGCTCGCGTCGCTCGTCGCAGCGCTCGATCGTCTCGATCTCACGCAAGCCTCCGCCGAAGCGGCGCGCGAGCTCGCCGCGCTCGGGGGTGCGCCGACTGCGCCCTCGGCGGCTCCCATGACGGCGACCGCTCCCCTCCCCGCGCCGCGCGCGCGACTCTTCGGTCGTTACGACGTCGTCCGCGAGATCGCGTCGTCTCCGACGGCGCGCGTCCTCGAGGCGATCGACGTCGTGCGCGGCGAGCGCGTCGCCGTGAAAGTCTTCGCGGCGTACGACGTGCGCGGCGTCGGTCGCGACGCGCTCACGCGGTTCGAGCGCGAGGTCCGCGTTCTCGGCGCGCTCGCTCATCCGTGCGTGGTGCCCCTTCGCGACTACGTCGCCGACGGCCCTGCGCTCGTCCTCGCGTGGATGGGCGGCGGCACCCTCGAGACGATGCTCGCGGCAGGGCCCATCGCTCCGTCGCGCGCGATCGAGATCGCGGGCGTCGTGCTGAGCGCGCTCGGCGAGGCGCATCGACTCGGCGTGCTCCATCGCGACATCAAACCTGCGAACGTCCTCTTCGACGAGGCGGGCGCGCCGAAGCTGGCCGATTTCGGCGTCGCGCACCTCGGCGATCTCACCGCGACTGCGACCGCCGGCGTCATCGGGACGCTCGCGTACATGAGCCCGGAGCAGCGCGAAGGGCGTCCCGCGACGATCGCGAGCGATCTCTTTGGCGTCGGCGCGATCCTGCGCGAAATGCTGACCGGCGAGAAGCCGAGCCCGAGCGAGCCCCCCCGTGTTCGACCAAGCGCCGCGCACCGCGATCTCGACGCGCGTCACGACGACGTCGTGCTCCGTTTCACGAACGCCGATCCGTCCGCGCGCCCGCACGACGCCTTCGCCGCGCGCGGTGCGCTCCTCGCTCTCTCGTGGCCGAGCGCGATCGAGCCCGCCGCGCCGCGCCCCGTGCCGGAACGCAAAGCGAGCGAACGACCGGCCGCGGGTCGGCTCGACATGATGCTCGACGGGCGCGTCGTCGATCGATGGATCGGTCGCGCGATCGAACGCGTGCCGCTCACGGAGCGAGCGCTCGTGCGCGCCGCGGCGTTCGCGCGTGCCGGCGATCCGTCTCTTCAAACGGTTCTCCGCGTCGATCGCGACGCCGAGGAGATTTGGCTCGACGCACCGCGCGGACGCGCCCTCGATCGCTCGCTGACGGCGCCAGAGCGACGCGCGCTCCACGCCGCGCTCGACGCGCTTCATGCGACGGGAATCGCGCACGGTTGCGTCTGCGCGGAGCACATCCACGTCGACACGACGGGCGAGGTTACGCTGCGATTCGTCGCCGAGCACGACGCGACGTCGACGACGGATCTCGATCGCGCGTCTCTCGCACGCCTGGCGTGACGACTACTTCTTCGGAGGCAGCGGCGGCGCTGGCGGCGCAGTCGGAGCGGGCGCGCCGGAGGCCGCAGGCGGCGGCTTGGGTGGCGTCGACGACGGCGCCGCGGACGCGCTCGTCGAAGGCAGCGCTCTCCCCGACGCGGCCGGCACCGGCGTTCCAGGACCGTCGTCCTCCACGATCGCGAACCTCAGCTCTCGCGCCTCGCCGCCGCGCTCGTAATCGACGCGCAGCTCGCTCGCGACCTCGAGCGACTGCAACGCCTGCATCGCGTCCTCGGGGTGCTCGATCGGAAGCCCGTTCACGCGCGTGACGACGTCGCCCGG
>JBBQXV010000268.1:0-12798 GCA_038209335.1 Polyangiales bacterium
GCTCGAGGAGCTTGTGGAGCGCCTGCTCGTCGATCCCCGTCTTGCAACGCACGTCTTTGTCGTCGGTCGTCACGTCGAGACCGTGCAGCTTCGGAATGAACGTGAGCACCGCGCCGAGCGCGCGCCCCCAGCCGTCGACGACCTTGATTTGCTCCATCGCCGCCGTCGCCTGGGTCGCGTCGCCGTACGTGAGGGTCGCGGCGATGTTCATTCCGGGATCCTTGAAATCGCCGAGCACCCGCGCCATCCGCATTCCGTTGAGGAACGTGATCGGCAGCCCGCGGATCGCCGCGCTCGCGACGGGCTGCGTGCTGAAGTCCGCGGCGAACGCGACCTCGGCGCCCTTCGTCTCGACCGTGTCGATCATCCATTGCGGGATGGCGCGCTTGGCCTTGCCGTCGCGGATGCGATCGAGCGTTCGGCGGATGCCCGACTCGGTCCCCGCGAGCACAGTCTTCGACGTGAGGACGACGAAACCGCCGACGACGCTCCCGGCGCTCACGCTGTAGACGCTTCGGCCCGCGTACGTCGACGAGCTGAGCGCGCCGCCCGATTTCGTCATCGTATGCTGCGCCGCCGCCTGCGCGATCTTCGCCTCGTCGAATCGCCCGCGCACGATCGCCGCCGCGTCCGCCCCTTGCGTGGAGTACATCCCGACGACGATGCGATCGACGTCGCGCGAGGCGAGGAATCCCGACTCCTCGCCGATCGGTACGAAGCGCTCGACGATCTGCGCGACCTGCGCCGCGACCGACTTGCTCTCGTAGAGCGCCTTCGCGTCGAGCGTGCCGAGCACCATCGGCTCGCTCGGAATGAGCGCGTACGCGTCGCCGTCGAGATCCACGCCGTTGGCGTCCGCGCCGTTCTTCGCGTCGGGGCCGCCGCAGCCGATCACGACCGCGGCCAGCATCACGAAGCGAAACGTCAGCGCGATCCGCATCGCGATCTTCGTCATGGCGCGCAGCCTATCAGGTCAGCGCAGGATACGAGCCGAGCACCTTGAACGATCGTGTCCCGCGCTTGATTTCCTCGAACGCCGTGATGAGCGCGCGGTCGGTGAAATGCCCGGAGACTTCGACGAAAAATAGGTACGCCCACGACTCGCCGCCCGCCATCGGGCGCGACTGGATTTTCGAGAGGTTGATCCCGCGCTCGGCGAACTGGTGGAGCGCGTCGAGGAGCGAGCCCGGCGCGTCTTTGACGCTGAACGCGATCGCGGTCACGTCGGCGCCCGTTCGTCCCGACGGCCGCGAGCCGACCACGGCGTAGCGAATCCGGTCGTTGCTCCGATCGACGACGTTGCGACGCGCGACCTCGAGCCCGAGCTGCGCGCCGAACACCTCGGTCGTGAGCGCGGCCGCGCCGTGATCCTCGACCGCGATCTGGCACGCCATCATCGGCGATTTCACGTCGAGCACGGCCGTCTTCGCGACGTGAGCTGCGAGCGCTTCGACGCAGAGCGCGTGATCGGCTGGCGTCGCGTAGATCTTCTCGATGTCGGCGTAATTGCCGGTCCGATTCATCAAGTGCAGCTCGAACGAGTGCTCGAGCTGCTCGCCTATCTTCAAGTCGCTCGTGCTGAGCGCGAGGATCGTCGTCTGGACGGGACCGTCGATCGACGTCTCGAACGGAACGACGGCGAACTCCGCGCGACGCCGGCTCACCTCTTCGAGCGCGGCGATCGTCGTCTCGGCGCAAATCAGATTCGCGCTCGCGCCGAAGCGTCCGCGCGCAGCCGCGTGCCCCGCTCCGCCTTCCGGGCCGACGTACGCGACCTTGATCGGCAGCTCGAGCGAAAGGCTCCCCGCGAACACCTCGCGAAAAATCGAACGCAACGCCTCCTGCGGCATCTCGCTACCGCGCGCGACGAGCGCGTGAATCGTCGCGCGATCTTGCAGTGGCATCGACGCGGGCTGGTCCTTCTTCAGCTCGCCGATGCGCCGCGACGCGCGCGCGCGCTTCTCGAGCGCCGCGAGAAGCTGCGCATCGAGCTTCGCGATCTCTTGCCGAAGGTCGTCGATCTCGCGCTTCGCGTCGCTCATCTCTCGAAGTCTACCCGGCACGCGCGGGCTGGTCGAACCCGCTACGATGCTCGGGTGCCGCTCTCGCGTGACGTTCTCGACGATCTCCGCGCGAAGTACCAAGAGATGCTTCGCCTTCGCGTCGCGCACGCCGCGACGGACGAGCCGGACCCGCGTCGCGACATGGCCGCGCTCGCGTCGCGCTTTCCCGGCGCGCTCCGCGAGATCGACGAGCTCACGCTCGACGACATCCGCGCGAACATCCGCGCGCTCGAGCACGCGGCGCGCGATCCGTCGTCGGCCGCGCCGTGGATGACGGCGCAAGCGTCGTTTCACGCGCTGATGCGCGGCGCGCTCAGCGCGAAGCGATGGCTCGCGGGTCGCAAGCAGATCGATCGCGCGACGCGCGACGCGTTCGCTCGCGACGCACGCTCCCTCGTCTTCGGCGAAGACGCCTCCGCGTGGAGCGACGATCTCGACGCGGTCGCCGCACCGCCGCGCGGACGCGTCACCGATCTCGTCCTCGCGCGCGTCGCAACGACGCTCGGCGTCTCGGTGCGCGATGCGCGCGCGCTCGTGTTTCCCGCGCGTCGCGCGCGGCGCTAGGCGGCCGCGGATCCCGACGCCGGCTTCGGCGTGTCGCTCTTCGGCGTCGGCGTGTCGCTCTTCGGCGCGTCGCCCTTGGGCTCGCTCTTCGTCTCGCCGCCCGAGCCTGATCCGCCACCGCTACCGCCGCTCGATCCTCCACCCGTGTCGCCGCCGCCGCCCTCCTTCTTACCGGGCTTGGCTGACGAGTAGAGGTCCGAGTACCAGCCGCCGCCCTTCAAGATGAAGCTGCCGCCGCTGATCTGCCGCTTTGCCGTCGCCTTCTTGCAGGACGGGCACTCCTCGATGGGATTCTCCGAGATTTTCTGAATCTCTTCCCACTGATGCCCGCAAGTCGCGCAAGCGTATTCGTAGGTCGGCATGGCCTCCAGTTACGGCGTGATTGGCACTCTGTCAAGCTGACTGCTAACCCGCCGCGCCTCCAGGCGTTTGTGGAGGCGGACCTGGGGACGACTTGTGGATAGCGCTTGCCGGACGCTGAACAGGCGCGTAATGGTTGGACGTCGCCGTGACCACATGTGAAGTGACGTTACGTCGTTCATAGGGCAATTGACCGAAAAGTTGGCCGTTGCCTGGTCCTCTCGTCCTAGTTGTCGCTCGTCCTGGTTGTCGCCCCGCCGAACAGGCGCCGCTCTGGAGCAGTCATGAAGATCAAGAAGCTCGAGATGATCGGGTTCAAGTCGTTCGTCGACAAGACCATCGTCCACTTCGACCACGACGTCCTCGGCATCGTCGGCCCCAACGGGTGCGGCAAGTCGAACATCGTCGACGCCATCCGATGGGCCATGGGCGAGCAAAGCGCGAAGCACTTGCGCGGCCGCAGCATGGAGGACGTCATCTTCAGCGGCTCCGAGACGCGCGCCGGCAACGACTTCGCCGAGGTCACGCTCACGTTCGAGAACGACGACGCGACCGACATGCCGCTCGAATACAAAGACTACCCGGAGATCGCGGTCACGCGCCGCCTGCATCGCAACGGCGACAGCGACTACTCGATCAACAGGACGCAGGTCCGACTGAAGGACATCACGGATCTGTTCCTCGGTACCGGCGCCGGGACGAAGGCGTACTCGATCGTCGAGCAAGGGAAGATCGGGCTCATCGTCAGCGCCAAGCCCGAGGACCGCCGACTCTTGATCGAAGAGGCGGCCGGCATCACCAAGTTCAAGTCGAAGAAGAAGCAGGCCGAGCGAAAGATGGAGCTCACGCAGCAGAACTTGCTGCGCGTCGGCGACATCGTCGCGGAAATCGATCGCAACCTCGGATCTCTCAAGCGGCAAGCGGCGAAGGCCGAGCGTTACGTTTCGTACCGCGGCGAGCTCGAGGATTTGCAGCTCTACGAGGCGTCGCACAAGTACTTGGAGCTCACCGGTTGGATCAAGCTCGAGGCGAGCGAGGTCGACGCGTGGACGCTCGAAGCGGATCAGGCGCGATCGAATTTGGCGGCGCGCGAGGCGGAGCTCGAGGGCGTTCGGCTCGAGGCGCACGGCGCGGAGGAGTCGCTCGATCAAGCGCAGAACGCGCACTTCGCGGCGGACAACGCGGTGCGTGCAGAAGAGGCGGCGATCGCGCGCGCGAAGGACAAGCTCGATGCGCTTCGTCACCGCGAAGATCAGGCGACGGGCGAGGCGCACGAGATCGGCGAGCAGGAGCGGCGGCTCGCGCACGAGCGCGACGTCGTCGCGGCCGAGGTTTCAGGGCACGAGCACGAAGAGGCGCTTCACGCCGAACAAGTCGCCGCAGAGGAAGAGCGGCTCGCCGAGCTTCAAGGCGAGCAGCAGCGCGCGGACGGGATCGTCGGCGGCCTCCGACAGACCATGGCGAAGGCGCAGACCGACATCGCGGGCGCCGAGGCCAAGCTCGGCGGCTTCGAGCGGCGCCAGGCCGACATGCAGCATCGGCAGGAGCGCCTGCGCCTCGAACGCGAAGAGCACGAAGGTGCGCAGCTCGAAGACGGTGCGCGCGAGCGTGAGCTTCTTCAGGCCGTCGCCGATTTGCGCGAAGGCAAGGTGACGAGCGTCGAAGAGAAGGAGCGCCTCGACGTGCGCCTCACCGAGCTGCGTCCGCGGATCATCGAGAAGGAGCGCGCGCTCGACGAAGCGAAGAGCGAGTGCACGAAGAAGCGGTCGCGACTCCACGCGCTGCTCGAGATGCAGGCGCGGCTCGAAGGGGTCGGCGCGGGCGTGAAATCGCTCGTCGCTACGAAGGACGACGCGATCGCGGGGCTTGTCGCGGATCGGCTCGAAGCGCCGGTCGAGCTGACGCACGCGCTCGCGGGGCTCCTCGGCAGCCGATTGCAGGACGTGCTCGTGACGGACATGGAGCGCGGACTCGCGCTGCTCGAGCAGCTCGGACGCGATCACAAAGGGCGCGCGACGATCATGCCGCTGCGTCCGGCGTACGTGGCCGGTGCGCATCAGGCGCTTCCGCGCGACGAGGCCGTCGTGGCGCGACTCGCCGACAAGCTTCGGTACGCGCCGGAAGACGAAGCGCTCGTGAACGCGCTCGTCGGCGACGCGATCGTCGTGACGGACGTCGCGGCTGCGCGGCGGCTGCGCGGCGGACTTTGGGGCGCGCCGATCGTCACGCTTGCGGGCGAGGTGCTCCACGCGGACGGTCGCGTGTCGGGCGGACAGGGCGAAGAGCTCGCCGCGGGCATGCTCGATTCGAAGCGCGAGACGCGCGAGCTCGGCGCGGAGGTCGAGCGCCTCGAGATCCTCGTGTCGCAGCACGTCGCCGAGCACCAAGTGCTCCGCGCCGCGATCGCCGAAACCAGCGCCGCGCTCGATCGCGCGCGTCAGCAAGCACACAAAGACGAGCTCGCCCTCGTCACGGCCGAGAAGGATCTGCGCCAAGCGCAGACGCAGCTCGAGAACGTCCGCAAGCGTCTCGAGGTGCTCGCCGCCGAGCAAGACGATCTCGCGCAGGCGTTGCAGGAAGCCGGCGTCGAACGCGACGAAGCTCGCCGCGTCCTCGACGAAGCGCGCGCGTCGCTCGATGAGGTGTCTTCGAAGATCCAGGCCGCCGAGGCACTCGCCGCGTCGTGGCACGAGCAAGTCGACGCGCGCCGTCAGGTCGTGACCGAGCGCAAGGTTCGCGTCGCGGGGACGCGCGAGAAGCTGAGCGCCGCGCGCGGGACACTCCAGCGTCTCGCCCGCAGCACCGAGGAGCTGGTCGAGCGCGGTCGCCGGCTCGACGAGGAGCTCGTCGCGGGCGCGCGCGCATTCGGCGAGACCGCCGCGCTGCTCGTCTCCCACAAAGAGAAGTTGCAAGACGCGCTCGATCAAGCGCACGTCGCCGCCGATTCGCTCGCGGCCACGCGCGCGGTATTCGATCAGTTCCGCGTTCAGCTCTCCGAGCGCGAGGTCGCGTTGAAGGATTTGCGCGCGCGCGTCGACGAGACCCGCGAGGCGCTCACGCAGCACGAGATGGCGCTCCGTGAGCGGCAGATTTCGATGCAGCACGTGCTCGAAGGGGTGGCCGAGAAATTCCGAGGCCTCCACTTGCCGCGCGTCGTCGGCGACTACCACATGCGCACCCCGCCGGATGAGGACACGCACGCGCGCATCGTCGAGCTCATGCACCTGCTCGAACGAATGGGGAGCGTGAACCTCGACGCGATGCGCGAGCACGAAGAGGCCGAGAAGCGCTTCACGTTCTACACCGAGCAGAAGGCCGATCTCGAGAAGGCGCTGTCGGATCTCGAGCGCGCGATTCAGCAGATGAACCGCGAGAGCAAGCGCCTCTTCCAAGAGACGTTCGAGGCGGTGAACCTGAAGTTCCAAGAGATCTTCCCGCGCATGTTCCGTGGCGGGCGCGCGTCGCTGCGCCTGACGAACCCTGAGGACATGCTCGAGACGGGCATCGACATCCTCGCGCAGCCGCCGGGAAAGAAGCTGTCGTCGATCGAGCTCATGAGCGGCGGAGAAAAAGCGCTGACCGCGGTGTCGCTCATCTTCGCCATCTTCCAGATCAAGCCATCGCCGTTCTGCATCCTCGACGAGGTCGACGCGCCTCTCGATGAGGCGAACGTCGCCAGGTACAACGAGCTCGTTCGGTCGATGACGGACCGTTCGCAGTTCATCCTCATCACGCACATCAAGCGGACGATGCAGATGGTCGACGTGCTCTATGGCGTCACGATGCCGGAGTCGGGCGTGTCGAAGATCGTCAGCGTGAAGCTGAACGAGACGGCCGAGAAGCAGCGGCCGGTCGCGCGCCCCGGCGAACAGGGCGAGCAGTCCGCCGTCGCGTAGGTGATCGCGTCGGCACGCGCGTGTATACGTGCGCGATGCGTTCGACACTCGTTGGTCTCGCCGCACTGCTCGTGATTGCGTGCGGCTCCGCGCCGCCGCCGTCGACTTCCACCGCGGCTCCGTCCGCGAGCGCGAGCGCCGTCGCCGCGCCTGCGGCGGTCGCACGAACCACGCGGTTCGCGATCGTGTCGTACACGCGCCCGTCCGGGAGCTGCGTCACGACCGTCACCGCCGACGGCGCGTACGAGTCGACGCTCGAGATCGTCGAGAACGGTCGCGGACCAAAGACGAAGACGAAGACCGTGCTCGCCGCCGACGGGAGTATCGCCGCGTTCGACGCGAGCGGCACGGAGACGATGGGGAACGTCATCGACGAGCACTTCTCGATCGCAGGACATCACGCGCGTTGGAAGAGCACGATCGAAGCCGGCGAACGCGACGTGTCCGGCGCGGCGCACTACGTCCCGCTCGCGCCGACGTGCGACGGGCTCGGGCTTCTCGTGCGCGCGTTGCAGAAGGCGGGCGGCGTCCTCCCGCTCTTGCCGGACGGTGAAGCGCGGCTCGAGCGCGCGGGCGAGACGACTGTGCACACGGCGAGCGGCGCAACGAAGCACGTCGTGGGCTACGCCGTGAGCGGGCTCGCGCTCGCTCCCGAGCTCCTCTGGATGGGTGACGACGGGAGCTTCTTCGCCGACGTCGCGCCGTGGTTCGCGGTCGTGCCCGAGGGATGGGAGGCCGCGATCGAGCCGCTCCTCGCGGAGCGCAAGAAGATCGAAGCGAAGCGCAGCGCGGATCTCACGCAACGGCTCGCGCACGCACCGCCCCCCGTGGGTCTCGCGATCACGCACGCGCGCGTGTTCGATTCCGCGACGAAGCGCTGGCGATCGGACCACACCGTCGTCGTCGTCAACGGACGCATCGCCGCGATCGCTCCGTCGCGCACGGCGAAGATCCCCACCGGCGCCGAGACCATCGACGCCGCCGGAAAAGCGCTCGTCCCCGGCCTCTGGGACATGCACACGCACCTCGGACCGACCGACGGCGCGCTCTTCATCGCGTCCGGCGTCACGACGGTGCGCGATCTCGGCAACGATCCCGACGTCGTCGACGATCTGAAGAAACGATTCGACGACGGCAGCGCGATCGGTCCGCACCTCGTACGCGGAGGCTTCATCGAAGGGCGCGGGCCGAACGCGGCGGCGAGCAACGTCACCGCAGAGACCGAGGCCGAGGCGCTCGCCGCCGTCGATTTCTACGCGGCGCGCGGCTACGAGCAGATCAAAATCTACAACTCGGTGAAGCCCGAGCTCGTGCCAGTCCTCGCGAAGGCCGCGCACGCGAAGGGAATGCGCGTGAGCGGTCACGTGCCGGTGCACATGCGCGCGGAGGACGTCGTGCGCGCCGGGTTCGACGAGGTGAACCACATCAACATGCTGTTCTTGAACTTCTTCATCGACAAAGAGACCGACACGCGGACGATCCTTCGGTTCTCGATCGTCGCCGAGAAGGGCGCGGGACTCGATCTCGCGTCGAAGCCGGTGAAGGATTTCTTCGCGCTCCTCCGCGAGAAGAAGACGGTGATCGATCCGACGCTCGTCGCGTTCGAGATGCTCTTCTCGGATCGCGTCGGCGAGGTCGGACCGACGCTGCGTCCCGTCGAGTCGCGCCTCCCGGTGCTGCTGCGGCGTGACCTCCGCAAAGGCGGCCTCGCGGTTCCGGCGGGCAAAGACCAGCTCTACAAGGATTCGTTCACCGCGACGCAGCGGATGGTCAAGGCGCTTTGGGACGCCGGCATTCCGATCGTCTCCGGTACCGACGAGCTCGCGGGCCTGACGTTCGCGCGCGAGCTCGAGCTCTACGTTCTCGCGGGGATCCCGGCGGGTGACGTGCTGAACATCGCGAGCATCGGCGGCGCGCGCGTGATGCGAAAGGACAAGACGACCGGATCGATCGACGTCGGCAAAGACGCGGACTTCGCGCTCGTCGACGGCGATCCGCTCGCGAACATCGGCGACGTTCGCAAGGTCGTGACGACGTTTCGCAGCGGCGTGTCGTTCGACGCGGCGGCGGTGTTCACCGCGGCGGGCGTGCGTCCTTGGCAGAGTCAATGAAAGTCGCGGCTCACCGTGCGCGGCTGCTCGCTCGTACCGGATAGCGACAGCGGCTCGAGCCGATCGACGACGAGGTAGACCACGTCGGTCTGTTTCTCCCCTTCCTTCTTCGTCGTCGTCCGCTCGATCTTTCCGTGCGCCACGAGGAGCGTGCTCGTCGTCGCGACGTGGCGCTGTTCTTCGAAGACCCGCGCCCACAAAACGAGGTTCAGAAATCCGAGCTCGTCTTCCATCGTCACGAAGACGACGCCGCTCGCCGTCCCTGGACGCTGACGGCAGATGACGAGCCCCGCCGCGCTCGCGCGGGCACCGTGCGGCATCGTCGCGAGCTCCACCGAGCTCTTGATGCTCTTCGGGAGCGACGAACGCACGAGGCGCATCGGATGATCGTCGACGCTGAGCCCGGTGCGTTCGTAGTCGAGCACGAGGCGCTCGGTGCGCGAGAGCGACGGAAGGTCCGGCGTCTCGTCGCCGAGCTCGCGCCCGGAGAAGAGCCACGTCTGACGATCGTCCATGACCGGGGCACGCGGCGCGCGCACCTTCCAGATCGCGTCGCGTCGACCCACGACGATCCGTTCGAGCGCGCCCGCTTCGGCAAGCGACTCGAGATCGCGTCGTTCGAGCTTGGCGCGCGCGGCGAGATCTTCGATCGTCGCGAACGGACGCTCGCGTCGCGCCGCTTCGATCCTCCTGCCGATCTCTTCGCCGAGCCCGCGCACTTGCCGCAGCCCGACGCGGACGGCGCCATCTTCGAGCGTGCAATCCCAGTCGCTTCGAACGATGCACACTGCACGCACTTCGACGCCATGGCGCTGCGCGTCCTGGAAAATGGTGCTTGGCGAATAGAAGCCCATCGGCTGGCTGTTCACGAGCCCCGCCGCGAACGCCGCCGCGTGATGCACCTTGAGCCACGCGCTCGCGTAGACGAGGAGCGCGAAGCTCGCCGCGTGGCTCTCGGGGAAGCCGTATTCGCCGAAGCCTTGGATCTGTTTGAAGAGGCGCTCGGAGAACTCGCGCGAGATCCCGCGCGCCGCGAAGCCGTCGTGGAGACGCTGCTCGTGACGCGCGAGACCGCCCTTCTTCTTCCACGCCGCCATGTCGCGACGAAGTTGATCCGCTTCGCCGCCGGTGTACCCCGCGCCGACGATCGCGATCTGCATCACCTGCTCTTGAAAGAGCGGCACGCCGAGCGTTCGAAGGAGGATCGGATCGAGACTGGGATGCGGCGAGTCGATCGCCTCTTCGCCGTTTCGACGGCGAAGGTACGGATGGATCATCCCGCCTTGGATCGGTCCTGGTCGCACGATCGCGACCTCGACGACGAGATCGTAAAAGATGCGCGGACGAAGGCGCGGCAGCATCGCCATCTGCGCGCGGCTCTCGATTTGAAAGACGCCGACCGAGTCGGCTTCGCAGAGCGCGTCGTAGACTTTTGGATCTTCGGCGGGGATCGCCGCGAAGCGATCGATCGCGGACCGCGTGTCGTGCGGGCTCGCGAGATCGAGCATCTTGCGCATCGCCGTGAGCATGCCGAGGCCGAGGACGTCGACCTTGAAGAAACCGAGCGTGTCGATGTCGTCTTTGTCCCAAGGGACCACGGTGCGATCTTTCATCGTCGCCGGCTCGACCGGCGCGACCTCGACGAGCGGCGCCGCGCTGAGGATGAAGCCGCCGACGTGAATCGACAGATGGCGCGGAAAGCCGTTGATCGCGCGCGCGAAGAGGATCACTTGCTTCACGCGGACGTCGCTCGGATCGAAGCCCGCGGCGCGCACGCGATCGGCGGGGAGATCGTCGTTCTTGTCCCACCAATCGACGAGGCCGCTCATGCGATCGACCTGCTCGAGCGACAAGCCGAACACCTTGCCGACCTCGCGGAGCGAGCTCTTTCCGCGGTACGAGATCACCTCGCTCACCATCGCGGCGCGATCGCGTCCGTAGCGACGATAGAGCTCTTGGATGACCTCTTCGCGGCGTTCGTGCTCGAAGTCGACGTCGATGTCGGGCGGCTCGCGGCGCTCGGCGGAGAGGAAGCGCTCGAAGAGGAGGTTCGATCGTGCGGGATCGACGGCGGTGACGCCGAGGCAATAGCAGACGGCGCTGTTGGCGGCGCTGCCTCGCCCTTGGCAGAGGATGTCCTTCGCGCGCGCGATGTCGATGATGACGCGGACGCTGAGAAAATAAGGAGAGACCTCGAGCTTCGCGATGAGCGTGAGCTCCTTCTCGATTTGCGCAGCGACCTTCGCGGGGACGCCGCTCGGGTAGCGATCCGCAGCGCCGGCGTAGGTGAGGCGACGGAGCGCTTGATCGGGCGTCTCGCCTTCGAACGCGGGGAGATCGATCGCGCACGGGAACTGGTACTTCAATTTTCGAAGCGAGAAGAGGCACCGATCGGCAACGACGCGCGAACGCGAAAGCCACTCGGGGTGATCGCCGAAGAGGCGCTCCATTTGCTCGCGCGGCTTGAGGTGCGCCTCGGCGTTCGGATGGAGCGCGCGGCCGGCGCGATCGAGCGTCGTCCCTTCGCGGATGCAGTGGAGGACGTCGAGGATCGGTTTTTCTTCGCGGGACGCGTAGCGGACGGCGTTGGTCGCGCAGATCGGGACACCGCTCGCGCGCGAGAGTCGGACGGCGGCGGCGACGCGGGTGCGATCGTCGCCATCGAGGTGACGATGCACGGCGAGGCTGAGTCGATCGCCGAACGCGCGCGCGAGCGACGCGAGATCGTCGGCGGCGATCGGCGCGTGCGCGAGCGCCCAGAGGCCGTCGGCGTGATCGCAGACAAAATCGTACGGGATGCCTGCGTAGAGATTGCGCGCGGTGCCGCCGTGGACGTCGCGCTGTTCGTGATCGCGAGAGGGGGCGCGTGACTCGCGCGAGCGACTCGCGCGGCGCGGCTTCCCCTTCGGGTGACGCGCGTGGCTCTCGGTCAGGATGCGGCAGAGATTGGTGTATCCTGCATGGTCTTCGACGAGCACCGTGAGCGCGCCGAGCGGCTCGTTCGATTTCGGATCGTCGATGACGAGCTCGCACCCGACGACGAGTCGCACGCCGACGCGGTCCGCCTCTTCGAGCGCGCGCACCATGCCGTAGAGGCCGTCGCAGTCGGTGACGGCGATCGCGTCGTAGCCGAGATCGGCCGCGCGTTGCACGATCCGCTCGGGCGACGAAGCGCCGCGCAAGAACGAGAAGTTGGTGCGCGCTGTGAGCTCGACGTAATGCACTGAACATCAGTATAGCATTGCGTGCGGGGCTTGTTTTTCAGACCTTTCAGCTCCCTTTGGCGATCACGATCTGGAGCTTTCCGTAGAGGCCGGGCAAGCCTCGAAAATGCGCGCGGTGATCTGCGCCGGTGGGGACATCGAAGCGGTAGACGTGGCCGCTCACGAACGACGTCTCGCGCGGGCGCGTCGCGTTGTACGTCGCGCCGTCGTCGATGCTGATCTCGACGACGTTGCCGAGCGCGCGCGGCGCGGGGCCGATCGACGTGCCGTTCGGGCAGTACGTCGTCGACGCCGTGGGCCACGCGAATATCCACGCCGCGTCCATCCCGACCGAACCGTTGTCGCCGCCGGGCGACGCGAACACCGGCGTCGTCTCGGGAGTGCCGCCGCACACGGTCAGCCAGCTCACCGCGCTCCACGCGCTGAAGGTCCCCGAGACGATGAGCACGTACGGCGTGCCGGCGAAGAGCGTGGCCGAGCCGGTCACGGGGCCCGAGTACGAAGCGCCGGCGGGGGCGAGCGTGTCGAGGAAGACCGTTTCGAGCGTCTCGCCGATCGCGCCCGCTTCGCTTCCGCCGCC
>JBBQXV010000269.1:0-12645 GCA_038209335.1 Polyangiales bacterium
GCCGTGTGCCATCTTCGCATCGCGCGTGATCTCCGCGAGCTCCGCTTCGTCCTTGCGCGACATCGCTTCGGACACGCGCTCGGCCACACCGTCCGCGCCTCGGGACGAGTCCGACGCGAGGAGCGCGCGCACGATCCCCGCGTCTCCGAGATCGATCGTGAACCGTTCGAGCCCGGCCGCGCGGAGCGCGTTCGCCGCGACCGAGAGCAGCTCGAGATCGCCGTCCGGCCCGCCCGCCCCCGCGAGCTCTACGCCGACCTGCGGAATCTGTCGTCGCTTGTGCGCGCGTCCGCTGCGCCGACGCAGCACAGTCCCTTCGTAACAAAGACGAAACGGCGGCGGGGCATCGAGGAGACGCGTCGCGATCATCCGCGCGATCTGCGGCGTCATGTCGGGACGCAGCGCCGCGACCTCGCCCGACTCCGGCTCGACGAAGCGGAGCACGTCGGTCGGGTCGAGCGTGCCGAGACCGCGCTCGAGAACATCGGCGAGCTCGAACGCCGGAAGCGTGACGAGCGCATATCCGTGCAACGCGAAGGCATCGAGCACCTTGCGCGCGATCGCACGGCGGCTCTGCGCTTCCTCCGGCAGGAGGTCGCGCATGCCCGCGGGCAACGGGTGTTCGAGCGATCGCGGTGGTGCAGATTGCGACATGGCGGCGCCCATTGAACAGGAAGGCGACGTAACGGGAAGGAAAATGCGTTGTCATTGCGTCGGGCACCTGTCGGCGCGCTTACACCCCGTGGAGCGCGAGAGGGGCACAAATTTCGCGGGATCGACGCGGGCACGAGACTCGCAATGCATCTCCACCGTCGCATCCCAACGAACCCCCCTCCCGGGCAGGCACTCCTCATGGCCTTTGCAATCGATACGAAGCAGCTCGATCGCGCCGCGCACGGCGACACGACCGCCCTCAACGCCCTCGTCGCCGCGCTCCAGCCTCACATCGAGAAGCAGCTCCTGCGCTACCCGGTCGCCGACGAAGATCGCCGCGACCTCTTGCAGGCGACGCTGATGCAGATCGTTCGCCGGCTCGGATCCTTCCGCGGCGACTCCAGCTTCTCGACGTGGCTCTTTCGCGTCACCGCCAACGAAGCGCTCATGATGATGCGCTCGCAGCGCCGGCATCGCGCGCGTCTCGTCGAGGGACTCGACTTCGACGATCTCGGCAGCTTGCCCGCGGCGAACGACGGCGCGCAGCAAGAGCGCGGCGACAACGTGGCGGCGACGCGCGAGCGCGACGAGGCCGTGCAGAGCGCGCTCGACGATCTCCCCAAGGACTACCGCGACGTCGTCGTCGCGCACTACCACCAGGATCTCGGGCTTCAAGAGATCGCGGATCGCTTCTCGCTCAGCGAGAGCGCAGTTCGATCGCGCCTCCATCGCGCGCGCACGCGCCTCCGTTCGATCCTCGAGGCGACGCCGATCGTCGCCGACGAGATGTTGTCGGAGATCTCGCCGCGCGCGAAGAAGTCGCGCGTCGACAGCGCAGCGGCCTGAAGAGCGGATTTTTTCGGCGGCCTTCACAGGAAGACGGGAAGGCGGGAACTTTCGAGGGCGGCTACCTCGGCTCTTCCTGTCTTCCCATCTTCCTGTGAGAGTCTGCGTGTGACTTCGCTCGTGGATCTCGAGACACCGAAGCTCGTCGCGTTCGATTTGGACGGGACGCTGATCGATTCGCGTGGCGACATCGCGGCCGCCTGCAACCACGCGCTCGTTGCGGCGGGGCGCGCACCGCTTCCCGAGGCGACGATCGCGACGTTCGTCGGTGACGGCGCGCGGTCGCTTCTCGCGCGCGCATTCGGAGTCGCGGACGACGCGCCGGAGCTCGACGCGATCGTCGATTCGTGGCGCGGCTACTACGTCGCTCACCCGATCGATCGCTCGACGTGGATGCCGGGCGCGCGCGCTTCGCTCGACGCGTGCACGCATCTTGGAATTGCGATCGCGCTCGTCACGAACAAAGCGCGCGTCGTCACCGAGCGAATCGTCGATGCGCTCGGCGTCGCAGATCGGTTCGTCGCGCTCTACGCCGGCGGCGACGGTCCGTTGAAGCCGCACGCCGAACCGATGCTCGCGGTGACGCGCGCGGCGCGGATCGATCCGCGCGACGCGTGGCTCGTCGGCGACGCCGAGCAAGACATCGGCGCCGCACGCGCGGCGGGATGCCTCGGCATCGCGGTGCTCGGAGGCTTCCACGACGAGGCGCGCCTTCGTGCCGCCGGGCCCGACATTCTCGTCGCGTCGCTCGACGAGGTGGCGGCGCGGCTATCGAGATCGTAGACGCGGGCCTTTTACGGCTAGCCTGTGAACAACCGGCTCCCCGCCGCGTCTGACGAAGGACGGCGCCCCGCGGTATTTGGGGTGATGCTTTCGGTCTGTTACTTGCTCTGCGAGACGAAGCGCGAGATCGTCGCGCAGGCTTGAAATCGGAGGACGACATGAAGCGGTGGGTTGGAATCAGCGTTGTGCTCGGACTTTTTGGTGCGCTCGGCGCTGCTTGCACGAGCACGACGGACGCGAAACCGTACCCCGACCTCGCGAGCTTCTGCGTCGCCAAGGCAAAGGAAGAGTGCCAGATCGCCCCGACGTGCGCGGTCGATCCCACTGCGTGCCAAACCGTGCGCTCGGCGAAGTGCAACACCGAGGCGGCTGCGGCTGCGGCAGGCGGAACGCGCACCTACAACGCCGACAACGCGAAGGACTGCATCGACGCGGTCCACGCCGTGTACGCCGCGGGCAAGGTGTTGTTGGCGGACCTCACCGGCGCCGGATCGATGGGCGACAAGTGCGAGCGCGTCTTCCAAGGCACGGCCGAAAAAGGGAAGCCGTGCACGAGCGCGTTCGACTGCGTCAGCGGTCGCCTCTGCGCGCCGGTCCAGCCCGGCGTCGCGCAGCTCGTGTGCGCCGACAAAGTCGCCAAGGCCGCGGGCGATTTCTGCGCCGACCCGGGCTCCGTGTGCGCGGCAGGATCGTACTGTGCGCAGGCGACGGGCATGGCCGCCCAGTGCACGGCCGAGGCGCAGATGGGTCAGCCGTGCAACGCGGCCTTGCCGTGCGTCGAGACGCTCCGCTGCTCCGCCGGCGTGTGCGTTCCGCGCCAAGTCCCCGGACAATCGTGCACGTCGAACGGCGATTGCTCACCTACCGCGGGGTTCTGCGACACGTACGCCGGAAGCATCTGCACGGTCGGGCTCACGTTCGCGACCGGCGCCGCCGACTGCAAAGGCTACGCGACCGCAGTCATCCCCACCGACGGCGGAGCGGCCGACAGCGCGCCTCCCGATGCCTCGGCGGCCGATACGAGCACGAGCGACGCGACGACTGACTGAATCGTCGGCGACTGCTATCGTTCTGGTTGGTCTCGCTCGCTCTCCATGGACGCCAAGAACGATTTGAAGTGGTCACGGTCCGGATCCCCTCCCGCCGACTCCAAAGTCGAGGAGGGGGTTCGCGGGCTCACGTCCGAAGACATCAACGTCGTCTTCCAACCGATCGTCGCCATCGCGACCGGGCGGACGTTCGCGCACGAGGCGCTCGTGCGATGCAAGCGTCCCGAATACAAGAGCCCGCCGGTGCTCTTCGAGCGCGCGTCGGCCGAGGGCGCATGCGGGCAGCTCGGGCGGCTCATTCGCGAAACTGCGTTCAACACGTGTGGCGACGTCGCGCTCTTCGTCAACCTGCACCCCGACGAGCTTCACTCGCGTTGGCTCGTTCAGCCCGACGATCCGATCGGGTTTCACACGAAGCCCGTCTACATCGAGGTCACGGAGACCGCGGCGTTCACGCACTTCGATCTCTGCCTCAGTGTGCTCAAGGAGCTGTGTCGGCGAACGCACGCGCTCCTCGTCATCGACGATTTCGGCGCCGGGTACTCGAACCTCGAGCGCGTCGTCGATCTCGAGCCGGCGGTGATCAAGCTCGACCTCGCGCTCACGCGCGACATCCATCGGCACCCGCGAAAGCAGACCGTCGTTCGCCACATGGTGAACCTCTGCAAGGATCTCGGCGCGACCGTCGTCGCCGAGGGCGTCGAGACGATCGACGAGCTGAAGTGCGTGCGCGATCTCGGCGTCGACTACGCGCAGGGGTACTTGCTCGCGAGGCCCGCGGCGCCCGCACCGACTCCAAATTGGCCGCTCGAGATCGTACGACCTCCGATTCAGTCGTTGGCGCCGCGCAACAAGCTGTCGCTCCCGATGCCCGCGCCCGTGCGCATCAGCAAGTCGCCGCCGGGAGCACGCAGCAAGAGCACGCCCCCGGGAGCGCGTACTAGCAAGAGCACACGGCCCGGCGCGCGCGCGAGCAAACCGCCCAGTCGCTGAGGCGCGCGTGAGCGAGTCCCCGTTTCGCGAGCGCCGATTCGCTCCGACCGAGGTGCGGAGCCTCGTCCGACGCGCGGCGGAGATCGCCTCGCGACCGAGCGCGGGCGACGCGACGGGGAGCGCGATGACTGCGCAGGAGATCGAGGACCGCGCGGCCGAGCTCGGGATCCCGCCCGCAGCGCTGCGTATCGCCGCCGAAGAAGCGGAGCGACCGCGAGACGACGCGACGGAGGCGAGCACGCCGGGGCGCATCGTCGTCCAAGTGGAGCTCGATGGCGGGGCGACCGACGAAGAGATCGTCGACGTCGTGCGCGACGAGACGCGCGACGCCGGCACGCTCGAGCATCTCGGCGAGACGCTCACCTGGCGACCGACGATCCGCACGAACCCACGGCAGCGAGGCGTCGTCCCGACGCTCTCGGTTCGCGTACGCAGGAAAGACGGACGAACGCTCGTGCGGATCGACGAGCGCCTATGGCCCGCGAAGGTGATCGGCTGGGTCGCGATTGCGATGCCAATCGCGCTGGCGGGCGGCATCAATGCGCTCGTCCATCCGCTGATCGCAGGTCACGTCGCGCTGGGGTTCACGCTGTTCGCCGCGGTGATGATCGTCGCGGGGCTCTTGGGATTCACTGTGTCGAGCCTGATGTCCGCGCACCGCGTCCGCAAAGTGAACGAGCTCGCGCAGCGCCTCCGCCACGATCTGCCGAACGTCGGAGCGGGTGTTCGCGTCGGCGCGATCGCGACCGAGGGCGGCGCCGCTCGCGTCGCGACCGACGCCGACGAGACGGAAGCGGACGACGCGCCGGACGCTGCGCGACAGCAACGAACCAAGAGCTAGGTCACGCCGTACTCGACGAGCATGTAATAGAGCGTCCGACGGCTGACGCCGAGGACGCGCGCCGCGACCGCGCGGTTTCCTCCCGCGTTCGCGAGCGCCGCCTTCAGCGCTTCGCGCTCGGTCGCTCGGCGTCGCGCTTCGAGCGTCGACGCGGACGGCGGGGCCGCACCCGACGGCGCGTCTGCGACGACACCGCCCGCGTTGCCTGGTGTCCGCGCGAGCTCGCGCCGAACATCGGCGATCGTCAGCGTCTCGCCATTCGACAACACGATGAGCCGCTCGACGAAGTTCAAGAGCTGCCGCACGTTCCCGGGCCACGCTTCGGCGCACAAGAGATCGACGCCGGCCGCATGGACCGTCACGCGCGGCTTGCCGTTCGCCGGGCCGAGCGTCCGGCAGAAGTGCGCCACGAGCGGCGCGATCTCGTCGCGACGTTCGCGGAGCGGCGGCAAGACGATCGGGATGACGTTGAGCCGGTAGAAGAGGTCCTCCCGAAAGGTGCCGCTTGCGACCATCGCTTCGAGATCGCGGTGCGTCGCCGCGATGAAGCGCACGTCGACGCGGATCGTCTGCGTCCCGCCGAGCCGCTCGAGCTCGCGCTCTTGAAGGACGCGCAAGAGCTTCACTTGCGTGCTCATGCTGATGTCGCCGATCTCGTCGAGCAAGAGCGTGCCGCCGTCGGCGAGCTCGACGCGCCCCGGTTTGCGGCACACCGCGCCGGTGAACGCGCCCTTCTCGTAACCGAAGAGCTCGCTCTCGAGGAGCGCGTCGGGGAGCGCGGCGCAGTGGATCTTGATGAACGGATCGCTGCTCCGCGGACCGCGCTCGTGAATCGCGCGCGCGGCGAGCTCTTTCCCCGTGCCGCTCTCGCCGCGGAGGAGCACCGTCGCCGTCGCCTGCGCGGCGCGCGCGATGAGATCCTCGACGCCGCGCATCGCGTGCGACACCGGTGCGATCGCGCCGGCCGCGTCGCGCGACGCGCTCTCGCGCTTCTCGGCGTGACGCCCGCTCAGGAGCGCCTTCTTCACGACGAAACGGATCTCGTCGCGATCGAACGGCTTGAGCAGAAAATCCGTCGCGCCCGCTTTCATCGCTTCGACCGCGAGGGCGACGGTTCCGTGCGCCGTCAGCACGATCACCGGCAGGTCGCCCCAACGCGCGGTCACCTCCGCGAGCAGCTGCATGCCGTCCATCACCGGCATTCTCAGATCGGTCAGGACGAGATCGATCGGCTCACGTGCGATCGACGCGAGCGCCTCCTCGCCGTTCGACGCTTCGCGCACGTCGAGCCCCGCGCGCTGAAGGAGCGCCGCGACGACCGTGCGCACCGCGCGATCGTCGTCGACGACCAAGACGCTCGCCCCCGGATCCACCGCCGAGAACTTACCATGGCGACGTCGCGCATGTGCCGCGCCGCGCGACCGCCGAGCCGAGGTGCAGACGCTTGCACCCGCGAGTGCAGCCGCTTGCAGCTCGGCCTCGCCGAAGCCCTATTTTTCTGCCGATTCGCGCGGCACATGCGTTGCTCATGCGTCCCCGTCCTCGAGCGTTTCGCGGACTTCACTCGGAGGCCGACGATGAAGACGACGACCATGGGCTCAGCGATCCTCGCTCTCGCGCTGACGACTGCGACAGCACTCGCTCAACCGCCGACCGGCTCATGGACCGTTTCGGCCGACGGACAGGTCAACCTGCCTCCGACCGCGACGGCCGCACCGAAGCCGCCCGCACCGACGGCGCTGCCACCGATCCCACCCGCCTCGCCCGCGCCCGCATCGCCGTCGCCGATCCCGCCGGTGCAAGTCGCCGCCGGCGCCGACGTCGTCGATCGCGCGACGCCCGCCCCGTCCGCGTCGTCCATCGCCGCGAACGAGCGCGTGCTGCACGGCTTTCGCATCGGCTATGGGTACGTCGCGAACTTCGACAAGCCGGTCAAGACGTTCGGCGGCGCGAGCCTCTCCGACAAGATCGGGATGCGCTCTCCGCACAGCATGATCATCGGCTACGAGCTCATGTACCGAATGACGGGGCAGTCATGGCTCAACGTGATCCTCGTCGGCAACGTGATGGTCGCGGGGCTCGAGCAGAGCCAGTTTTATCCGACCGGCAACGCGCTTCTCGGCTTCGAGTTCAACAATTCGTTCCAGCTCGGCGTCGGCGCGAACCTCGTCCCGCTCAAGGACAACGCCGCGCACACGATCTTCGCCGCGGGATGGACGCCGCGCGCGGGGAGCTTCTACGTGCCGGTGCACGCGTTCTTCATCCCCGACGTGGACGGCGTTCATCGCATGGGGATGACGACCGGGGTGACGTGGTGAGCGATCTCAGCGCATCTCGATCTCGAACGAAAATCCGCGCTCGTCGTCGGCGATGCGCGCGACGAGGCGCTTCCATCGCGGCGTCCCAGCCTGCGCGGCGTCGGCCGCCATCTTCGTGATCGCGTTCACGAGCTCGCGCGGTACGTCGATCGAGACCATCTTCCCGCTGTGCGCGAGCGCGACGAGGTGCACTGCGAGACGGCGTCCGCCACCTTGCGGATCGACGCTCGCGACGACGAGCACTTGCCGCACGCCCTCCGGCTGCGCGGCGCGCGCCGCCTCCATCGCGAGATCGGTGATCTTCGAGAACGCCTCGCGCGTCGGCGCGACGGGGCGAACCGCTGCTTCGTGCGGACGAACGCTCGTGGGCACGGGCGAACCGACCGGGAGCTCGGGCATGCGCGATCCGCGCGGCGCGGCGGACGGCCGAGGCGGGATCGATCCGGCCGCGGGGCGCGGCGGCAGCGGTGGACGCGAGCTCGAGCTCGTCATCGCCGGCGGCGGCTCGGTGATCGAGTAACGCCCCGCGCCTTCCTCGGGCGGAAACGACGGCGGCGGCGGACGCACCGATCGCTGCGGCGAGGTCGGCGTCGCGCGCGCAGGCGGACGCGAGCTCGGCGCGCGCGAAGCTTCGGGCACGTCGAAGAGCGCCCAGAACGTGAGCTCGGCGCCCGTCCGCGTGAACGACACGCCGTGCGCCTCGCTGATCGCCCCCGCGAGCTCGGCGAGCGCGAACGCCTCGTCGTCGTCCGACACCGACAGCGCGTCGGTGTGAAACTCGGCGACGCTCTCGCGATCGCCCGCGCGAACGATCTCGTCGAGCGGCCCGCTCCCCGTCCACGTCGCGAGCCCGTGCCACCACCAGCCGAACAGATGGAGGTCGGCGTTCAGCTTCGCGAGCAGCATCGCGCGCGCGCGCCAGATCGTGCGCCCGCGCGATTTGTACTCGGCGTTGCCGGTCGTCCCATCGAACTCGACGGCGTCGTGCCCCGCGACGTGCGCGGCGAACCGCTCGCGCATCGCCTGCACGTCCGGCTCCGAGCGCCGCGACAGCTTGCGGAACGCTTCGCTCAGCACGTCAACGCCGCTCCGCCGGATCGGGCTCCACCCAGATCTCCTTCATGCGCGATCGCTTCTCTTGCAGCGCGTTCAGCATCTCGCGAAAGCGCGGCTTGTCACCCATCAGATCATTGCCCTCTTCGGGGTCTTTTGCCAGATCGTACATCTCGTAATAGTTCGCGCCTCGGTGAAAGAGCTTCGTCCCCGGCGTCGGCCCGTGGATGATCGCCCGGCGCATCAGCACGACAGGCCCGGGCGGCATGTCGATGTACACGTCGCGCTCTTCGCTCGGCTCGCCCTGTCGCGCGACGACGTCGGCGATCATGCTCTGCCCGGAGAGCTCGCCTTCGGGCTGCGGGACGCGCATCAAGTCGAGCATCGTCGGCACCATGTCGATATGGCCGCGTCGCTTGGCGATCCGATGCGGCTCGACACCCGGCACGTAAATGACGAGCGGCACGCGCACGAGCGGCTCCCACAGATCCGTCCCGTGCCAGTTGAGCCCGTGCTCGCCGAACGCTTCGCCGTGATCGCTCGTGACGATGATGACGGTGTCCTTCGCCCACGACTGCGACTCGATGAAATCGAGCACGCGACCGACGTGCTTGTCGGTGAACCACACCTCGCCGTCGTACGCGGCTTTGACCCAGCTCCCTTCGCCGCGTTCGACGTAGAAATTCGGCGAGCCTTGATGCGGCATGTACTGCGCGTGCGGATCGAAATAGTGCGCCCACAGAAAGAAGCGCTGCGACGCGAGCTCCGGATCCGACAAGAGCTTGATCGCGACGTTCGAGACCTGCTCGCTCGTGGTCGTCGTGTCGGTCTCCGCCTTGTAGTCGTACGGCGACGCCGACATGTCCCAAGTGTCGATCCCCTGCGCCATGCCGTAGCTCTTCTTGAAATACCAAAACGACGCGCAGCCCATCGTCTTCAGCCCCGCGCCCTTCAGGCGCTCGGCGAAGAAGACGTTCTTTTCGTCGTACGTCGTGAAGTGCGCACCGTCGCGGAGCGTCTCGCTCGGGTACTTGCCGATGAGCATCGGGCCGAGGCTCTTGCCGGTGTACGACGCGAGCGAGTAGACGCGCTCGAAGACGACGCTCTTCGCGGCGAGCTTGTCGAGATTCGGCGTGACGGGGAGCTTGTAGCCGAGGAACCCGACGTCGGTCTTCAGCGTGTCGACCGTGATGAGCACCAAGTTGAAATCGCGATCGACGAGCTTCGCCGTTCGTTCGCGAAGCTGTTTCGCGGCGCTCTCTTCGGCGGAGAGCGGCGGCGGAGGCGGCGGAGGCTTGGGCGGCGGAGGGAGCGGCGCGTCGGTGCCATCGCAGTCGTCGTCGATCCCGTTGCCGGGGATTTCGGGTGCGCCCGGGCTGACGCGCGGGTCGCGATCGTTGCAGTCGCCACCGCCGAAGAGCGCGGAGAATCCGTCGCGATCGCGATCGGTGCCGCGTCTGAGCACGGCGAGCGCGACGCGCGCGAGCGGCGCGTGGCGTTCGAGCGCGCGCGCGACGTCGGGCTCGCGGTTCAGCGCGCTCGCCTCGTGCACCGTGAGCGACACGGACGTGGCGACGACGAGGACCGCCACGCCCGCGCGGATCCAACCCGCACCACGACGCGGCGCGAGGAAGAGCGGGATCGCGTACGCGCACGCGGCGACGATCGCGAGATGACCGAGCGGACGCAGATCGAGCTCGCGGCGCTTGAGGACACCGAGGATCGCGAACGGCGTCGCGCCGTCGCCCCCAGGATCGCCGAGGAGGATCCCCGCGCCGAAGAACGCCGCCGCGAAGAGCGACGCGATGAGCCCGGTCGTCGCACCGTGGACGAGGACCGGCTGCGCCGACACGCGCGACGCGAGCACGCGCTCGAGCGTCGGAAGCACCGCGAGCGCGCACGCGCCCATCGCGACGAGCGATCCGAGCGCGAGCGACGCGAGCTCGAACCCCGACGCCATCGACGCGCCGCGCGCGAGCACCGCGCGACCGACGTGCGCCATCGCGACACACCACGCGAGGCCGACCATCACCGCGAGCGGAGCCACCGCCGCCCGACGCGCGCGCGCACGCGCGTCGTCACCGCCGAGCGCCGCGACGTAGTCGCGCGGACCACGCATCCCTTCCGGCTCGACGACGACGCCGAAGACGCCGACGGCGACACCGACCGCCATTCCGATCGGCGCGATCACCCCCGTCGCCGCGATCGCGATCGGCGCGTACGCCGGCCCTGCGCCGATCGCTTCGAAGACGGCGATCGACGCGCCGCCGAGCACACCGCCCGCCGCTGCGAGCAGCACCCGGAGAAGCCCCCCTGCCCGCTTCAATGTGGCGGCTCGTCCGGCTTGACCCAAATCTCTTTGAGCGAGCCCTTCTTCGCTTGGAACGCCTCGACCATCGGCCCGAGCCGCGACTTGTCGCCGCTGATGTCGTCGGACTCGGCGGGATCTTTGGCGAGATCGAAGAGCTGGTACTGGTTCGCCTGGATGTGAATGAGCTTGAGCCCCGGCGCCGCGCCATGAAGGAGCGCGTGGCGCATTCCGTTGTTCGGTCCCTGCGGCATGTCGATGTACACGTCGCGCTCGGCGAACGGCTCGCCGGGCTTCGCGAAGACGTCGGCGAGCATGCTCTCGCCGGAGAGATCCGGACGCCCCGGAACCGTCAGACGCATCAGATCGAGGAGCGTCGGCACGAGGTCCACGTGACTGCGGTTCGCTGTCACGTGATGCGGCGACGCGGCGGGAGCGCCTGGAACGAAGACGACGAGCGGCACGTGGACCAGCTGCTCCCAGAGCTCGAAGCCGTGGTACGTCATGTTGTGCTCGACGATCGCCTCGCCGTGATCGGCGGTGACCGCGATGATCGTGTTCGGTCCCCAAGGCTGCGAGTCGATGTAGTCGAGCAGCCGCCCGATGTGCTTGTCGGTGAACCAAATCTCGCCGTCGTACATCCAGCGAAGACCCCAGCCCGGCGCCTTCTGATCGTCCGGCTTGAGCTCGGGCGGCGCCCCCTGATGCGGCATGAACTCGGCGTGCGGATCGAAATAATGGACCCACATGAAGAAGCGCCCGCCGGTGTTGTCGGGCTTGCCGAGAAGCTTGATCGCGGCGTCCGTCACCTGCGGGCTCGTGATCGACGTGTCGCTCTCGCCCTGCCCGTCGCCGGGAATCGCCGACGTGTCCCACTCGTCCATCCCCTGCGTGAGCCCGAACGACGGACGGAAGTACCAATGCGACGCCGCGCCGAACGTGCGCACGCCCGCGCTCTTCAGTCGCTCGGTG
This sequence comes from Polyangiales bacterium, assembly GCA_038209335.1. Classification (GTDB taxonomy): domain Bacteria; phylum Myxococcota_A; class Polyangia; order Polyangiales; family Polyangiaceae; genus JBBQXV01. The sequence continues at coordinate 11,818 of JBBQXV010000269.1, forward strand.
ACGAGAACGTTGTCGGGGCTGAAGCGATTGAAGTGACCGCCGTCGCGCAACGTCTCGCTCGGGTACTTGCCGATGAGGAACGGCGCGATGCTCTTGCCCGTGTACGACGCCATCGCGTACGCGCGATCGAAGACGGTGCTCTTCGCGGCCAACTTGTCGAGGTTCGGCGTCGTCGGCTTCGGATAGCCCATGAAGCCGACGTTGCAGCGAAGCGTGTCGACCGTGATGAGGACGAGGTTGTAGTCCTTGTCGACTTTGGGAACCGGCGGCGCGGCGTCGGGCGGCGGCGTCGGCGCGACCGGAGGCGCGACGGGCTTCGGCGTGTCGGCGCCGGAGCAGTCCTCGTCGACGCCGTTGCCGGGAATGTCGATCGCCGCGGGGTTGATCAGCTTGTCGCGATCGTTGCAGTCGCCGCCGCCGAAGCGCGCGGAGTAGCCGTCGTGATCGCGATCGCTCAACTTGCGGACGACGGCGAGCGCGATCTTGCCGAGCGGCGCGTGGCGCTCGATCGCACGCGCCACCGCGGGGGACTCGTCGAGCGCGATCGACTCGCGGACGTTGATCACGACGGCGCCGATGACCACGAGCGCCGCGACCGCGCCTTGCGCGACGCGCGGACGTTGCCCGAACGCGAGCTGCGCGAGCCACGCCGAGATCGCGATGAGCGCGAGGTTGATGACGGGGCGGAGATCGAGCTCGTTGCGCTTGAGGACGCCGAAGATCGCGAGCGGCGTCGGGCCGTTTCCGCCGTTGTCGCCGAGCATGACGCCGATGCCAAGCGCGACCGCCGCGACACCGAGCGCGATCGCGCCGGTCGTGATCGGATCG
>JBBQXV010000270.1:0-12599 GCA_038209335.1 Polyangiales bacterium
GCCATGAGCGCGCGCGCGTTCGCCGGGTGCGCGTAGGCCGACGTCGCGTCGAAGGCTATTTGGATCCCGTCGGCGACGACGTGAGGCAAGAGGCCCTCGACGCCCGCGGCCGTCGGCTTCAACCCCATGGCCTTCGCGCGCGCGAGCCCGTCCGAGCGTTCGTCGATCCCGACGAGCCACACCGGCTCGATCCGCGCGCTGCGCGGTGCTTTGTAGACGAGATCGGTCCCGATGTTGCCGGAGCCGATGATCGCCGCCTTGATTCGCATCGTCATTCCCTCGTTCGCTACGTGAACGAAACTTCGGCCGTGCCGACGCCGCCGATCGTCACTCGCATTCGATCGCCCGGTTTGACCGGCTCGAGCGGCACGAGCGATCCCGAAAGCACGATCTCTCCGGCTTCGAGCGCGATCCCGCGCTCGCCAAGCGTGTTCGCGAGCCACGCGACGCAGTTGAGTGGAGACCCGAGCGCCGCCGCCCCCGTCCCCTTGCTGAGGAACGCGCCGTTCTTCTCGACGACCATCTCGCAGTCGACGAAGTCGATCTTCAAGGGATCGACCCTTGCCTCTCCGAGCAAGAAGAGTCCCGACGATGCGTTGTCGGAAATCGTGTCCTGAATGCGAATCTTCCAATCGTGAATGCGCGAGTCGACGATCTCGAAGCACGCCGCTACATATTCCGTAGCGTCGATGACGTCGTTCGGCGTGATCCCTGGACCGCGGAGCGAGCGCTTCAACCGAAACGCGAGCTCCCCCTCGGCGCGCGGTTGAATCAAGGTCGTGCTGATCGGCATCGCCGCGCCGTCCTCGAACTGCATCGCGTCGGTCAAGTAGCCGAAGTCGGGCTGATGGACGTCGAGCATGTTCTGCACCGCCTTGCTCGTTACGCCGATCTTCTTCCCGACGACCTTCTCGCCGTCGCGCTTTCGCTTATCGAGCAGGTGTCGCGAGATCCAATAGGCGTCGTCGATCGTGATGCTCGGATCGCGCGTCGTCAGCGGCGCGACGGTCGCGCGCGCGCGAAGAGCCGAATAGAGCTCGTCGCCGTGACGCGCGATCGCCTCCGGTGTCATGCCGGCTCTCGAAGGAAATCCACGCACAGGCGATTGAAGAGATCGCGATGCTCGACCATCACCCAGTGCCCGCACTGGTTGATGAGGAGCACACGCGCGCGCGTGCACGATTCGGCGATGCGCGACGCGCCCGACACCGGACAGAACTTGTCGTTCATTCCCCAGAGGCCGAACACGGGGCATGTGATCTTCGCGAGCTCCGGCGCGAGGTGCGGCACCTGCATGCTCGTGAGCACGCGCTTCGGTTGGAGCTGCGCGATCTCCGCGCGCTCGTCGAGGATCTCGTCGGTCACGAGCGAGGGATCGAAGAGCTGCAGGCTGAACACCTTGCGCATCGATTCGCGCGTGATTCCCGCGGGATCGAGGAAGGCCTTCATCATCGTGCGAATGCCCTCCATCTTCATGTACGTCTCGCGCTCTTCGAGGCCGCCGGGCGCCATGAGGACGAGCTTGGAGACGAGCTCGGGCCGATTGAGCGCGAGCTTGATCGCCATTGCGCCGCCGTGCGAATTGCCAATCACCGCGCAGCGCGTAACGCCAAGCGTCGCGAGGAACCGCTCGACCGCGCCTTCGAGAAAATCGAGCGTGTAGTCGACATTGTCTGGTTTGCTCGAAAGGCCATATCCGAGCGTGTCGGGGACGAGCGTTCGGAATCCCGCGTTGGCCACGAATGGATAGTTGTGACGGAAGTTGCTCCAGCCGCTCGCACCCGGACCGCTGCCGTGGAGAAAGAGGACGACGTCGCCGCTCCCTTCCTCGTGGTAGTGCATCGACAGCCCGTCGCCGATCTGTGCGTGCTTCCCTTCCGGTACTGCGGTCATCGGCCTTCTCCGCTCTTTGGCTTCGGTGCGAGCATCTCGGGCGGATGATGGCCCCACTCGCTGATTCGGTCATACGTCGTCGGCGTCCAGGTCGCGTCGTCGATCTGCCGACCGCCGCACCCGAGCTCGAACTGAAATCCGGACGGCGTCCGCGCGTAGAACGAGAACATCTGATCGTTCGGGTGCTTGCCGAGCGTATTGAAGATGCGAACGCCGGCGCGGAGCGCGCGGTCGTACGCGAGTCCGACGTCGTCCATCGTCTTCACTTCGAGCATGAAGTGGTGAATCTTCTTCTTCTGCGCGTCGCCGAACGCGACCGTGTGGTGGCGCGCGTTCGCGTGGAAGAAGGCGATGTTCACTTTGTATCCGTGAATGTCGCAGATGATGTGGTCCGAGAGCTTGAAGCCGAGGACGTCGCAGTAGAAGGCTTGGCTCTCGGCCTGCGACCGCGCGTTGATCACGGCGTGGCCGAGGCCGTTCTTGCCTGTCACGAATCCCGTGCACTCTGCAGGCGATCGAAACGGAGCTTTGGCCAGCGCGGGGCCGTAGTGGATCTCCGACGGGAGACCGCCCGGATCGCGGAACTCGAAGAGGCGTTCGACCTTGCGAGCCGCCGCGCGCTCGCGCGATCCCTCCGTCACGTCGACGCCCGCTGCGCGGAGGCGCGCGACCGCCGCGTCGAGCTCCGCCGCGTCGTCGACTTCCCAGCCGATCGCCGCGAGATCGTCGGCGCCGCCGGGCGTCACGAAGATCCGCTGCGCGTGATCGTCCATTCGAAACGAGAGCGCGCCGTCGATCGCGCGATCTGCGAGCTCGAGGCCGAGGATCGACGTCGCGAACGACTCCCACGCGGGAAGGTCTTTGACCTCGAATCCCAAGTAGCCGAGGCGCAACGTCATAGGAAGAAATCCGTGTTCTTCAGCGTGAGCTGCGTGCCGCCGAAGTTCCGCCCCGGCTTGTCTGGATTGTTCGCGTAGTGCGCGCGCGCCGCGTGGACGTCGAGGAAGTAGCGGAGGATGGGGCTGTTGAGGAAGATCGCGCGACCGCCGCTCGCGGTGAACAAGCGATCCACCGCCGCGGCGCATTTGACGACGGCCATCGACGAGTCGTAGCGAAACCGAATGCGGCGATCGATCGGCATGTCGGCGCCCGCGCGTGCGGCCGTCATCAATTCGTCGAAGTTGCGATAGAGGACGAGCTTCACTTCGTCGATCGCTGCGGCCGCTTCGGCGCACGCGACCTGCGTCGACGGATCTTCGGCGACCTTGGAAGCGTCGCCTGCGGCGATCCGCTTGCTCGCGACATCACGGAACGCATCGAGCGCGCCTTGCGCCGCGCCGATCGCCGACGTCGACACCGAACGAACGAAGATCTGCCCGAATGGGATCTTGAAGAGAGGCGCCGGATTGACGGCATTGCCGGGGCTCGTTCGCTTGTAGCCGTCGATGAGCTTGTGCGTTCGGTGCTCGGGAACGAAGGCGTTCTCGACGACGATGTCCTTACTGCCCGTCGCCTTGAGCCCTGCGACGTGCCAGTTGTCGTCGATGACGTAGTCCGCGCGCGGCACGAGGAACGTGCGCATGTCGGGCGTCTTCGAGTCGCCTTCGGGCGGGACGAATCCGCCGAGAAAAACCCACTCGGCGTGATCGCACCCGGACGAGAACGACCAACGCCCGGTGATCCGATATCCCCCTTCGACGCGCTGCACTTTGCCGGTCGGCGCGTACGACGACGAGATGAGGACGTTCGAGTCCTTTGCCCAGACGTCTTCTTGCGCGCGCTGATCGAAGAGCGCGAGCTGCCAAGCGTGCACGCCGATGACGCCGAGCACCCACGCGCTCGACGGGCACGCCGTCGCGATCGCGATCTGGGTGTCGAAGAACGTCTTCGGATCGACCTCGTGCCCGCCCCATCGGGAGGGCTGCAGCATCCGAAAGAATCCTGCCTCGCGAAACTCGGCAATCGTCGAATCCGGAATACGCCGAAGCGCGTCGGCTTCGGCGCCTCTCGCGACGAGACCCGGCGCGAGCTCGCGAGCGCGTGCGACGAAATCGATGCTCATGCGGTGCTCCTTCAGGCGTCCGCGCGCGGCTGCTCCGCCACGGGCACGTAGAACTGTCGATACCAACGGCGAAGCTGGCTGATGGGCCCGTCGCCGTCGCAGAGGACCGGCTGCTCGCGATAGAGCTTCGACTCCCATATTTTCATGTCGTCTTCGAATCCGGACTTCAGGTTTGCCATGTAGAGATCGACGATCCCTTCGGTGCGCTTGCGATCGCCGGCGATTTTCAGCATCACGCCCATGCGCAGATCGAGCGAGCCGTGATCGACCGGGGTGTGCGCGACGATCATGTAGTTCTTCATCGCGCCGTCCATCCGCATGAGCAGATAGCCCGGCCCGTGGTACGTCGTCGTCGACGAGTACGCATCGACGCCGCCGCTCTCGAGGAACGCGCGTCCCTTCGCGCGCTGCGTCGCCGTGTGACCGTCGACCTCGAACGCGAACTCGTCGATCTCCGTGCGGTGAACGGTCGGGAAGTGCGCCTTGTCCGCGAGGTTGTCGACGATCTCTCGAGGGTGCGTCTTCACGTGGTACATGTTCTTCGCCCACGGGAGCCACTCCGGACTTCCGTAGTCGGCAATCGGCGGTATTTCGTAGTCGGGCACTTTGCCCTCGGGGTCGTGGAAAACGAGGACGAGGCCGTTGATCTCGCGCGTCTTCCACGCCCGCTGCCGCGCTTTGGCCGGGATCTTCTTGGCATATGGGATCGACACGCACTCGCCATTGCCGGCGTATCGCCACGAGTGAAACGGGCACTGGATGCAGTTGTCGACGACCTTGCCGCCGACGCCGAGGTGCGCGCCCATGTGCGCGCAATACCCGTCGAGCACGTGGACGACGCTGTCCTCGCCGCGGAACGCGACGAGCTCTTCGCCGAAGTAGTGCATGCGCACCGACTGGCCCACCGCGATCTCGTCGGAGAACGCGACGACGAACCAACCGCGCGCATAGTTCGCAAAGGTGCCCTGCATCACGCCGCCCTCCTGGCTCATCGCTTCTGCGGTGTGAACCGAATCGGCAGCTCTTTGGTGCCATTGATGAAGTTCGAGCGGAGGCGTCGAACGGGCCCCGCGAGCTCGATGTCCGGCAGTCGGTGGAGGAGCTCTTCGAACATCGCCGTGATCTGGAGGCGCGCGAGGCTGGTGCCGAGACAGAAGTGCTGCCCGACTCCAAACGCGAGGTGCTCATTGGGCGTGCGTCCGACATCGAAGCGATCGCTGTCGGGGAAGACGTCTTCGTCGCGATTCGCCGACGCGTAGTACATGCAGACCTTCTGGCCCTCTTTGATCTTCACGCCGCGAATCTCGGTGTCTTGCGTCGCGGTGCGGCGGAAGTAGATGACGGGCGTCACCCAGCGGAGCATCTCTTCGACGCCCGACTCGAGGAGCTTCGGATCCGCGATGAGGCGCGCGCGCTGCTCGGGGTGCTCGAGGAGCGCGAGGAGACCCCCCGAAATGAGATTGCGCGTCGTCTCGTTTCCCGCGACCGAGAGGAGCAGGAAGAAGGCGTCGAACTCCATCTCCGTCAGCTTCGCGCCGTCGACCTCGGCGTTGAGGAGCGTCGTGACCACGTCGCCGCCCGCCTTGCCCGCGCGCTCTTCGGCGAGAGCGTTTGCGTACATCCACATTTCCATCGCGGCTTGTCGGCCGTCTTCGAGCGACGTCTGGAACTCCGGATCGTCGAAGCCGATGAGGCGGTTCGACCAGTCGAAGAGCTTTTCGCGATCTTCGTCCGGAATCCCCATGAGCTCGGCGATGACTTGGAGCGGGAGCTGGGCGGCGATCGACGTGACGAAGTCGGCGTGACCTTCGGGCGCGACGCGATCGACTATTTTCTTCGCGGCCTCGCGGATGCGCGGCTCGAGCTGAGCGACCATGCGCGGCGTGAATCCCTGGCTGACGAGCCGCCGGAACTTGTTGTGCTGCGGAGGGTCCATGTTCAGCATCAAGAGCTGAATCGTGGAGAGAGCCTCGGGCGGGTAATCCTGGATGTTCGTGCCGCCACGGAACGACGAGAAGCGACCGGGGTCTTTGCCGATCGTCACGACGTCGTCGTACTTCGTGATCGCGAAGTAGCCCGGCCCGTCTTTCTCGGGGTGGAAGTAGACCGGCTGCTCTTTGCGAAGGAGCTTGAACGCGTCGTGGGGCACCCCGCGAACGAAGGTGTCGGGGTCGTAGAGCTCGACGTCGGCCAGGCGCATGCGCAAAATAGAACCTGTTTCACTTCCGCGCGCAAGAGCCGCTTGCGAAAAAAGTGAAACGTGTTCTATTTCTGACACAGGAGGTGCTGCCCGTGTCGGAAAGCCCGCATTTGCTCGTGGAACGAGAGGGTCACGTCGTGACGTTGACCATGAACCGGCCGGAGGCGCGGAACGCCTTCGGGGCCGAGATGCTGGTCCGCTTGGCCGATGCCTGGGACATGATCGACGGCGATCCCGAGGTGCGGGTCGCGATCCTCACTGGCGCCGCGGGGCACTTCTGCGCGGGGAGCGATCTCAAGGCGATGGCGAGCGGGTACAAAGACGACGAGTGGACCGCGCGGTTCAAGGTCGACAAGGAGCTGCATTGGAAGTCGCTCTTGCGGCACTACCGCTTGAAGAAGCCGCTCATCGCGGCGGTCGAGGGGACGGCGATCGCGGGCGGTACGGAGATTCTGCAAGCGACGGACATTCGGATCGCGGGGACGAGCGCGAAGTTCGGCGTGTCGGAGGCGCGGTGGGGTTTGTTTCCACTCGGCGGATCGACGGTGCGACTGCGAAGGCAGATTCCGTTCACGCAGGCGATGGAGATCCTGCTGACGGGGAAGCACCTGACGGCCGAAGAGGCGGTGCGGATCGGGCTCATCGGGCGCGTCGTGCCGGACGGGCAGGCGCTCGCCGAAGCGAAGAAGGTCGCGGAGCAGGTCGCGGCGAACGGACCGCTCGCGGTGCAGGCGATCAAGCGAAGCGTGATCGAGACCGAGGGCCTGCCGGAAGCCGAAGCGTTGAAGCGCGAGCTCGAGATCGGTCAGCCGATCTTCGCGACCGCCGACGCGAAGGAAGGCCCGCGCGCGTTCATGGAAAAGCGGAAGGCGACGTTCGTCGGGAAGTGAGGCTCATCCACCTGTTCGTCGCATCCTCAGCAGCGCGCGGCCGGAGGACGCGGGGGGCGACGTCGGTGGCGGCTCGGGCGGCGGCGGCGGTACCGACTCCGGCGCGATGTGGAACATCCCGCTGATCACGTCGAGCTCCGGATCGCGCGAGCGGCGGCTGATTTCTTCTTCGTCGAGCATCGCGATCGCCGGCTTCGATCCCGTGAGCTGCACCGCGTACCCGGTGTTCACCCCTTCGCCGAGAAAATATACATCGCCGCGTGCGTCGACGTCCGATGCCGTCATGAAGAGCGCCGCGAGCTGACGGCAGTAGCGATGAAACGGCGCCTGCGCGAAGCGACCGCGCACGCGGTAGATCTCGCCGTCGCGATCGATCTGAAGCAGATCGTGCCAGCCCGCTCGCGGAAGCTCTTTCAACAACGTCCCGACGAGCTCGGGCTTCGGTGCAGGGCTGCGCGGAAACACACGCGCGATCGCGCGCCATCGCGAAGCGTCGACGGTCAACCGCTTCCACGCCGGGATGTCCCCCGAGCCGAAGACGAGCGTGCCGAAAATCGCGACGTCGAAAGACACCGGAAAAGATTAACTGCAAATGAGCGCGACGCTAGCCGCGGGGCGCAAAAAGAAATAACAGGGAGACCGAGAGACGGGAGACGGACCCCTACACCGGAATTTTTCTCAAGCGGCGTGCGTCTTCTCGAGATGTGCGGCGATCTTGTTCGCCAGGTCCTCCGCCGCAGGCAACAGCGCCGGAGCTAGCATCGCGTTGACGAGCGGGCCGGTCGGTCCACCTGCGTCCATGCGAAGCGTGAAGCGCAGCTCGGACGATGGTCCGTTGCTCACGCCGGCGACGCGCGTCTCGCGCTCCGGACCCTTGCCGTGCATGAGCCGAAAGAAAAATCGGAACACCGAGTTGATCATGCGGCGCACCATGTTCGGACGCGCGAGCGCCGTCGACGTCGGTGCGCCGGCGATCGATCGCGCGAGCGCGAGCGTGCCTCCGCCGTCGACCTCTTCGTTGATCCCCGTCAGCGTGAACGACACGCGCTCCGGTCCGTTCCATTCGGTGACGTGTGCGCGCAACTCGACGCGACGCGCGAGGGGGCCGACGTCGCCCTTGAGCGTCCAGATCGAATCGGTTTCGTCGATGATCTCGTGCTTCTGGTAGCCCGTGAGAAACGGCGCCCAGTTGTTCATGTCCTTCACGAACTCCCAAATCGCTTCGGGCGGAAGGTTCACCGTCGTCACGTACTCGACTTCGGGCATCGCTTACCTCGTCACGTCTGTCGCGCGGCGTGTCGCCCCGCGAGGAAACCGAACGTCATCGCCGCGCCGATCGTGCTGCCTGCGCCGGGGTACCCCGCGCCGGTCACGCCGGCCATCACGTTGCCGGCGGCGTAGAGGCCCGCGATCGTCGAGCCGTTCGGCGCGAGGACTTGCGCGTCGGTGGTGACGCGCGCGCCGCCCTTCGTGCCGATCGCGCCGGGATGAATCTGAAGCGCGTAGAACGGCCCTTTCTCGATCGTCCCCAAGTTGGGATTCGTGACATCGGGATCTCCATAGAAGCGATCGTAGAGGCTGTCGCCGCGCAGGAAGTCCGGGTCCTTTGCTTCGCGCGCGAATCCGTTGAAGCGCGCGACCGTCGCCGCGAGTCCGCGCGCGTCGACGCCGATCTTCTCGGCGAGCGCTTCGATCGTGTCCCCCTTCGGGATCCATTCGGGCGGGGGACGCCCGGGCATGTACGTGAGGAGCGCGTACTTCGCGAGGTACTGCGAATCGAGGACGATCCACGCCGGCAGATTCGGTCGCTCGTACGCGAACGACTCGAACGCGAAGAATGGCTTCATCAAGTCGTTGTAGTTCTGCGCTTCGTTGACGAAGCGCTGCCCGCGTCGATTGACGATGATCGTGTGCGGGAGCGATCGGATCGCGAAGTCGCCGCGATGAAGTTGCTTACTGTCGTACTCCTCGCCGGGAATGTCGATCGACGGCGCCCACCACGCCTCGGTCATGTTCGCGAGATCCGCGCCGACCGACATCGCCATCTTCAGTCCGTCGCCTTCGTTGCACGGCGGGCTGTTCGGATGGGTGAGCGGTCCGCCCAGGAACTGCTTCGCGAGCTCGGCGTTCCACTCGAAGCCGCCGCTCGCGAGGACCACCCCCTTCTTCGCGCGCACGAAGAAATCTTCGCCGCCGCGCGCGGCCTTCACGCCGACGACGCGACCTTCTTCGACGACGAGCTCGCGCGCCGGGCACTCGAGGATCGGCGTGATGCCGCGATCGAGCACCGCCTTGAGCAGCTTGCCGGTGAGCGCGCCGCCATAACAGACGAGCCCCTTCGAATATCGTTCACCGAGGAGCTTGAACGGAAGACTGAGTGGCTTCGAGAAGACGCCCCACTCCGTCGCTTCGGTCACCGACATCGCCGTCATTCCGAAGATCGGGCTGCGACGGAGCTTCTTTTTCCAGTCACCGAGCTCGTTCGAATCGAAGAGCCCCGCGTCGAGCGATCGTCCGCCCGGTTTTCCGCCCGGGAATTCAGGGTGGTAGTCGGGGTATTTCGCGAGCGCGGTGAACGCGAGCGACGTCGAGGCCTCGACGAACTTCAGCATCTCGGGCGCCGTGTCGATGAACCGCTCGACGAGCGCGTCGCTGCTGCGACCGTCCGTGAGGCGCTTCGTGTACGTCAGCGCCTCGTCGCGCGAGTCGGCGATTCCGACCCCGGCCATGTGGTGATTGTTGGGAACCCATACGACGCCGCCGGAGACCGCGGTCGCGCCGCCGATCGTCGACGCCTTCTCGAGGATCACGACCTTGGCTTTGCTTTCGTGCGCGGCGATCGCCGCGGTGAGGCCGGCCGCGCCCGAGCCGATGACGACGACGTCGACCTCGAGATCCCAGCGCCGCTTCTTCTTGAAGAAGTCCATCGTGCTCCTCAGCGGCTCGCCGCGTGCTTGGCAGCGAGATAGCCACCGACCATTCCACGAAGGTTCGAGAGCCCGCTCTGGTATCCGGCGCCGATGTCGAGTGGCGCGGCGGCGTTGCCGACGGCGTAGAGCCCGTCGATCGGCTTGCCGCGCGCGTGCATGACCTGCGCGTCGACGTTCGTCTTCAAGCCTGCCGCGTTGACGCCGACGCTCGCGACGCGAAGTCGAAGACCGTAGTACGGCGCTTTGTCGAGCGGTCCGAGGTTCGGGTTCTTGCGATCGCGATCGCCGGTCATCATTGCCGCCCACGGGTACGTCCCGCGATCGAAGTCGGTGTCGACGCCCGCTTCGGCCATGCGATTGAAACGCGCGACCGTCGCTTCGAGGCCGTCCGCGTCGATTCCCAACTTCGCCGCGAGCTCGCGAAGCGTGTCACCGCGCGCGACGAGCTCTTCAGGCAAATCTTGAACGGGAAGGAACGTCCCGAGCGGGTACTTCGCGCGGTAGCTCGAATCGAAGATCAAATACGGCGGGAAGTTCGGCTGCGTCTGCTTCACGCCGTCCCACGCGCGCACCTTTGGCAGGTAGTCGCGATAGAACGACTCGTCGGCAAAGCGTTGCCCGGCAGCGTTGACCCATATCGCGTGCGGGAATCCGCCTTCCCACGAGCCGCGCCACATCGGCTTTCCGTCCTGCTCTTCGCCCGGCACGCGGTACCCAAAGAAGAGACCGAGGTTGTTCGCCGGCACCGCCGCGATCGCCGCGCCGACCTCTTGCCCCATCATCATCCCGTCGCCTTCGACGCTCGGCTGGCACATCGACTGCCATTCCGGGAGCTGCTCGAAGTACTTCGGATAGTCCGGATGCCAGTCGTACCCGCCCGTCGCGAGGAGGACGCCCTTCTTCGCGCGAATGAAGAAGTCTTTTCCGCCGCGCTCGACGCGCACACCCACGACGCGCCCCTCTTCGACGACGAGGCTTCGCACGGGACTCTCGAGGTACGCGGGAATCTTTCGATCGATGAGCGCCGCTTTGACGAAGTACGCCATCATCCCCGGCCCGAAGCCGCGCATGTCGTTCTTGTAGCGCTTGCCCATCAAGCCGAAGTCCCACTTCATCACGTTGACGAAGCCGCCCCAGGCGAAGAGCTCGTCGTGCGTGATGCCGTTTGGCATGTGCGGCGACAGGTACGTCTTCTTCTGCCAATCGCCGAGATCCGCGCCCGCGAAGAGCTCGACTTCCAAATACCGTCCAGCGGCCAATGTCCCCGGCGCCTTTGGGTAGTGATAATCGGGGAAGTCTTTGATGATCTTCCACTTCACTCCGGCTTTCTCGTGGAAGTACTTCGTCGCGACGGGGCCGACGTCGAGGAGCAGCGCTTGAAGGCGCGGGTCCGCGTATCCCGCCGCGAGGAAATCGAGGTACTTTTTCCCCTCTTCGCGCGAGTCGGCGATGTTCGCCTCGCGGAGTAAATGGTGATTGGGCACGAAGAGCTCGCCGCCCGAATACGCCGATACGCCTCCGAGCTTGGACGCCTTCTCGACGACGACGACCTTGCAGCCTGCGTCGTGAGCGACGATCGCCGCGGACAGTCCGCCGATCCCCGAGCCGACGCAGACGAAATCCGTCGTCACGTCCCACTTGCCGAGCCCGAACGCCATCGTGCTGCTCTCCCCTTCGTCGCGCTCAGGCCGTCATGCCGCCATCGACGACGATGGCCGAGCCGTTGATGTACGCGGCGTCGTCGGACGCGAGGAACGCGATCGTGCCGGCCACCTCTTCGGGCGTGCCGAGTCGTCCGAGCGGCATGATCTTTTGAAGCGCGGCCTGACTCACGCCCTCGGGGAGCTTGAACTCTTGAATGAGCGGAGTCTCGACGCCGCCCGGGCAAACGACGTTGATGCGAATGCCTTTGCGTCCGTACTCGACGGCGAGCGCCTTCGTCATCAAGACGACGCCGCCCTTGGACGCGCAGTACGCCGCGCTGTACGGATGCGATTTGATCCCCGCGACGGATCCCGTGTTGATGATCGCGCCGTTCGATTCGAGGATGTGCGGGATCGCCGCTTGGCACATCAAGAAGGTGCCGGTGAGGTTGATCGAGAGGAAGCGGTTCCACTGCTCGAACGTGACCTCGGTCGTGCGCTGGAAGCCGCCGATGCCCGCGACGTTCGCGAGCGCGTAGAGGCCGCCGTGCTCTTTGACCGCGAAGGCGACGGTGTCTTTCACCGCGTCGGGCTTCGCGACGTCGCACGTCTTCGCCGCGCACGTCCCGCCCGCTTTGCGGATCATCCCCGTCGTCTCTTCGAGCCCGCGCTCGTTGATGTCGGCGCAAACGACGCGCGCTCCCTCGGCCGCGAACCGCACCGCGGTCGCTCGTCCGATGCCCGATCCAGCCCCCGTGACGAGCACCGACTTGCCCTCGAAACGCTTCATGTCGATCTCCTTGGCGAACAGAAGTGAAACATGTTTCACTTTCATCGGCAAGCCATGTCGAGCAGTGAGTCCGACCCCAAGCACGCTTTTCACCCGCTCCGGGTCGCGCGCGTCATCGACGAGACGCACGACGCGAAGTCGCTCGTCTTCGAGATCCCGCCGGAGCTCGCGGCGACGTTCAAGTACCGCTC
>JBBQXV010000271.1:0-12562 GCA_038209335.1 Polyangiales bacterium
GAGAGTCCGCATCGTCCGCCGATGCACGCGTCGCCCGCTGCGGGCGGTTTCGCGCACGTGCCGCAGTACGCGCCGGCGGGCTTTCCACAGAACGCGCTTTGGCACTGCGCGTCTTCGCCGCACGCGGCGGCGTCCGCGACCGTGCCCGGCGTGATGACGCATGCGGCGGGCGGTTTGCCGTTGAGGAGATCGTCGCACGACGCGGCGCTGAATCCCTTCGCGCACGCCTGATGGGTCGCGGGGGCTGCGCTCGATCCTTTCGCGCCGAGAGCGGCGACGCAGCTCTGCTCCGCGCGCGCGACGCATCCGGCGACGTCGCCGAAGCTGACTTCGACGAAGACCGGCGCGCAGCCGTTGACCTTGGTGCAATACGCGGTCGCGAGATCCGCGCAGGCTTGCGCTCCGCTGCCACCAGAGGCGTCGCCGGCGCCGTCGACACCGGAGTCTGCGCTTCCGGCCGGAGAAGACGACGAGCTGCTGCACGCCGCAGCCCCGAGGATCACGACGAAGAGCATCGCGCAGCGTTTCATTCCACGATGGTACACCTCGCGTCACCGAAGTGAACGGCGCGTCTACCGAGTGTGAAGCGCCCCCATTCGCGCTTTCAAATCGGTCAGATTCGCGAAGATGTCGCGCCCACCCCAGCTCGGCTGGCACGTGCCCGACACGCACTGCGGTCCCGTGTTCCCGAAGAGTCGGCACAGATCCCAGAAGAGGATGCCGCCCATCGTCTTCTTCAGCTTTCCGTCGAGCCCCGCGATCAACGTCTTCATCGTCGCGAGATCGAGGTAATCGCTCCCGGCGCATCCTTGGCATCCCGGCTTTCCGAGCACCAAGCGATCTGCGCCGATGCCACCGAACGCCGCCCACGGTCCTGGGTAGTACGCCCATTGATGCCACGGATTGTTCGCTTGCGTGGTGTCGCCCGACGCCGGCCATCCGTTCGCGAGGTTCGCGTAGTTCTGAATCGTGCTCGTCGCCATCGACGTCGGATCGTTGCCGCCGCCGCAACATTGTGCAGTACCCGAGTTGTAATATTGGATTCCGAAGTAATCGAGCTTTGGAGTGCCGTCGCCCTTCTTGCAATCCGTGTCGAGGCGCGCGAGCACCCAAGGCGTGTCGTCGCCATTGACGGGTTGCGAGCATTGACCGCCCAAGACCGCGGGCGGCGGAAGCGGATCGCCGACGACGGGCGCGGCGCATAGGCCATTGCCGACTTGCGGGACGAACGCGACCAGGCGCGAATCGCTGACCGCGTTGATGAGATCGCGCGTCGCCGTGTATTTGTCGGACGTGTAATCGTAGACACCGCCGAGCTCGATGTCGACGTCGAAGCCGTCGGCGCGCACGCCGTTCGCCGTTTCGAATTTCTGCGCGACGGCTTCGAGCTCCGAACGCATCGCCGCGACGCGAGCCGCGCTCGTAGCGCCGAGGCCGCGCCACCACGACAAGAATCCGCTCGAGCCGACCTCGCCGCCGATCGAGAGCATCACCTTCTTGCCATGCGACTGCGCCGCTTTCAGCGCGCCGGCGAGGTTTGCGTGGAGGGTGAAGTCGTTGGTGTGACCGCCGCCGTTCGCCCAGATTTCTCCAGGGTCGGTTTGGATTTCGGCACCGCTGAACGAGAGGAAGGAGATCACATAGTGGGTAATCGGGCTCGTGCCCGCCGCTTCCCACGTCTTGATGTGGTTCACGTTCGGATCGGGATCCGCGAGACACGCACCGCCGTTCGATCCGATGCCGAATCCGCAGAGGCAGTTGACGTACGCGACGAGACGCGGGAGCGCGCCGGTCGTCGCGGGTGGGGTCGCGTCGGGGCAATGCGTAGTGGACGTGGGGGAGCAGGCGCCGCTCGCGTCAGGCGAAGGACCTGCGTCGGTTGCGGGCGCCGCGCCGTCGGTCGACGCCGTCGACGCATCGGCGTTGGGTACGCTGGTGCAGGCGGCGCAGTTGGGTTCGCCGGCACCGGGCGCGGCGTCGTCTGCGGTGGAGCATGCAGTGAGGGCACCGGCGAGGATTACGCCGATCCATCGAGACGATATCGCCATGAGAGATGAGTCGCGCGCCGCTGTCCGGACGGCTCACGAAAGTGGAATCACGCGGCGCGGCGCTGTCCTCCCAACGGGACGGCCGACGCCATGCGCCGGCGAATTCGCGACAGCGCCCTCGCGTGAAGGCGCGACGCCCACGATCGCGAGAGCCCTAACGCGGCCCCTGCATCGGCGAGCGAAAGGTCGTCGTAGTAGTGATGAAGCACGAGACGTTGCTCCAAGCTCGGCAAGGACCGAATGGCAGCGCGCGCACGCGTGACGAGCTCCTTGTGGCTCACCTCGTCCTCGGGCGTGACGTCGTGCAGGAGACCTCGGTCGTCGAGCACGAGCGGAAGCGCGGCAGCCGTCGCGAACCCGGCGAGCAGCCGCGTGAGCTCGGCGTCGGCGAGATGACGGCGGCGCCAGCGAGCTTCGCGGCGAACACCGTCGAGAATCGCGCCGCGAACACGAATCGTTGCCCAGCACGCGAAGGGCACCCCCCGCGTCGCATCGAAGCTCGCGAAAGCCGTCACGAGCGCCTCGTTTCCATCCGCAACGAGATCGTCGAGCCCGCCTCGATCTCCGAACCTCCGACAGACACCGAGCGCCACTCCGCGCACGCTTCGCATGCGGGCGTCGACGTCGTCGGGGAGCGTGCGCGCGGGGCTCTGCTTCGTGGTCGACGGTCGCATCGAATGGCCTCCAGTGGTCGCCTCGAACGGGCGAACGCCGTGGTTATTGTCGCGACGGTCGCGCCGGGCTACCTCGCGCCGGTTACCTCGGGTTACCTCGAAGGGCGCACGGCGGTTCCGCGCAGCACCCGGCGCATCGGCTCACGATCGCCGAACGCGTAGCCGTCGGCGACGGTCACGAGCCGTGTCGGCCGCTTCGGGTCCTCCTCGATCAGCGCGCGGAGCTTGTGCATCGCGACCTGCATGCGCTTGTCGTCGTGGAGCGGATGGTAGTCGCGCGCGCTCCACGCCTTCGTCGCGAGGTCGTCCTTCGTCGCGCGGCCGCCGGCGTCGGCAATTGTGGTGAGGACGCGCCAGAAGAGCGGCTTCGACGCGAACGACACGAGCCCACGCTCGGGTGTCCATACCGACGTCCGCGATTCATCCATGCCCCAGCCCGCGCGCCACGGAGACGTCGGCCCACCCGCGAGGCACTCGACGCGGAAGTGCGCAGCGCGGCGACGAATCGCGTCGAGCACTGCGCGGTCCAACAAATCGAGAAGCGGATCGCCCCCGAGGAGCGCCTGCGCGCGACGCGCGGCCACCGGCGCGACATCGGGCATCGCCGCGAGCTCCTCGAGTATCACGGGATCGGGCGGATCGCGCGGCGACACAGCGCGCGCGAAACGCGACTCGCCGAGAAATCGCTGCGACGGGAAGCGCTCTGCGAGCGACCCGAGACGCGCCGCGGCACCCGCGAGCAGGTCCTCGCGATCGAAGACGATCGCCGCGTCGCAGAGGATGCATTGCGCATCTGCCTCGTGCGGTTCCCAGCCTTCGCTCACGGAGAGCCGCGCCGCGTCGCCAGCCAGGCGCAGCGTGGACTCTTCGTCCCCGAGGAGAAGCGCGTTCTGCGCAGCGAGAGCCAGCGCAATGATCTTGATCTGCGCCGGGAAGATCGCAGGTGGCGGCGTTGCGAGCCACGGCACCGCCTCGCCGCGCCGCACGGCGTGAGTCTGTCGCGCAATCTCGACGATGAGCGCTTGCGTCATCGACGTGAGCGGCATGGCCGAGTCCTCGGGGATCGGCGTTGCCCGCAGCTGAGCGATCCACGCGCGGTACGACCGCGAGACGGCGTAGGTGTCGCCGTTACCGTCGGCGACGGCGGCGCGCGCGAAGTCGTCTATCGCTCCCTCGAGCCCCGCGAGGTCCCCCGCGGTGAGACGGCGCTTGATGTCGATCCGCAAGAAATGCGAACGGAGAAACGGCGACCGCTCCGCGAACGACGCGAACTTCGTGAGCAGCTCCTCGGTCTGCGCGAGAGCGCCTGACTGTACGGCCAGCGTCGTCTGCGTAATCAGGTCGCTCAGCGAGACGTGGACGCGTAGACCGCCGTCTTCACGACGCGTGTACGTACCGTAGGCGTCCATCGCTTCGCGGAGGTTCCCCGAACGGATGAAGTGATCAACGAGCGCCTCTCCGACTTCGCGCCGCGCGGCCGGCCCGAGGGCCGCGTGCCGGTGCGCGACGTCAGTCGCGAGCGCGAGTGCCCCCGGGAAGTCGTCGCCCTTCTTCAGCATCACGTTCGCCAGTGCGACGTCACGCATCGCGCGCTGGTCCTCGCTCTTCGGTTCCAACGTCTCGAGACGCTTACGCGCCCGCTCGACGTCGCCGAAGTTCACTGCGCACTTTGCCTCGAGAAGGCCGAGCTCGACCTTCGTATCGTCCGGCGCGTCGACGAGCGCCGCCCTCGCGGCATCGGCCCCCTTCAAGAATTCTCCGCGCATCACGAGCACGCGCGCCCAGAGAAGCCGATCCTCCGTGGCGCGCCCGCCGGGCTCGGCGAGCGAAGATGCGCCTTCGAGATCTGCCCCGTCCACGATGGCGCGCATGCGAAAACGCGCGAGTGTCGCGTCCTCCGTCGCGCGGAGTAAATCGGAGAGATGCGGGAGGAAGCCTGCAACCCGGAGCGCGCCGTAGCGCTCGACGAGAAGCCCGTTGGCTTCGCTCACGCGTCCGTCGTCGAGATACAGGCGCAACCGCTCGAGGGTCGTCGCGCCGTCCGCGCTTTCGTCGGCGCCGAGTGCCTTCGTCGCGCGGGCGACCCACACCTCGCGTTCGGGCGCGAAGCGGCTCCGCAGCATCGGCCTCGCGACGTCGTGCAGCCGAAGGCCGGCGAGGCTCCGCTCGATGAAGCCGCGCCGCTCGAGCGAATCGAGGACGCGCGGTTCGGGCGTGAGCGTCATGCGCGCGAGGATCTCCACCGGCGCAGGGGCCTCGAGCACCGCGAGCGCGCGAAGCACGTCGAGCGAGCCCTCGTCGACGCCGGCGATCACGTCGTCGCGCGCAGGGAAGACGCTCCCCGGGAGGGCCTGTCGCAGTTGCCAGGGCGAGCCGTGCGCGCCCGACGCGATGCGATCGAGACTCGCCGCGTCGAGGTTCGGTGCGCAGCGCTCCGCGAGCGTGCGGAGATCGCCCGTGGCGATAGCGCCGAGCGCGATGACTTGCTCGGGGAGATCCTCGAGCGCGGGGATCTCGCGGCTCGTCGCGATCCATCGTGCCTTGCGCGCGTAGCGTGCGACGCTGCCGAGGAGCGCGCCGAGCGTGCTCGCCTCGCAGTGGTGCGCGTCGTCGAGGACGACCCAAACGTCACCGTCCTCGGCGAGATCGATCGCAGCCGCGATCATGACGTCCGAATCGGCCTGTAGGCGCGACCACTCGATTTCATCGACGCCGGATACAGCCGCGAGCGCGCGGACGATCTCGCTCAGCGATCCCTTCGCACTTTGTCCAGGCAGAAGGCGGATCATCATCGTGCGCGCCGTCTCGGCCCCGAAAAACCGGCGCATCGTGTGGTTCACGAGCGCGGTCTTGCCGAGCCCGCCGATCCCGCAGACCACAGTCGCGGGGCAGCGCTCGATCGCGTCGCGGAGGCACGC
The DNA here is from genome assembly GCA_038209335.1 of Polyangiales bacterium. Taxonomy (GTDB): domain Bacteria; phylum Myxococcota_A; class Polyangia; order Polyangiales; family Polyangiaceae; genus JBBQXV01. The sequence goes on from JBBQXV010000271.1 coordinate 5,641, forward strand.
AGCTTCGTTCTCGCGTCCGACGAAGATGGGCGGCGGGTTCGGGAGGCGGTGACGCAGCGGAATAGGGCGCGATACGCTCGCCATGAATCGCATTCATTGCCACGCGCCTCGCTCGTCAGCAATTGGGCAGCGATCGGATCTATCGTCCGTCGCGATGCGCCTCCCCCGCTCCCCCTACTCGCTCGCCGAGACCGCGCGCGTTCTCCGCCGCATGTTCGGCGACGGCGATCCCGCGCGAGCGTGGCGCACGCCGCGAACCATCCGTCTCGCGGCCGGCGATCCGACGCGATGGATCGGCTTCGTCGGCGATGTGATGCCGCTCATGTGGCGGCACGCGGCCTTCGCGCCCGAGGTCGTCGGTTTCTTCTCAGACTGCGACGTCGTCGTCGGAAATCTCGAAGGCATCCTCACGCGCGACCGGTGGTTTCCGTTCCTGCAGAAACACACGCCGGCCATTTTCGACCACCTCGCGCGCGTCGCGCCGCCGCACAAATGGGTGCTCGGCGTGGCGAACAATCACGCGCCCGACTACGGCGAAGCGGATTTCGCCGGCACGCTTCGAGCGATCGAGCACGCGGGAATGCGCTGGGTCGGCTCGCGCGAACGACCGAGCATCGATCTCCTCGCCGACGTGACGCTCACCGCGTGGACGGAGTGGACGAACGGCCCGACCTCGCCCGTGCCTTTGCGCGATCCGGGGCCGCCGTCGCGCGCCGCGCTCCATGTCGCCTATCCGCATTGGGGGTACGAGATGGAGCGGGCTCCGCGGGCAGAGCAACGTCGCGGGCTCTCGCGCTCGTACGACGCGATCGTCGGACACCACACGCACTTCCCGCAAGAGCCGGAGAACGTCGACGGCCGCCTCGTAGCGTGGTCCCTCGGCAACTTCGTCACCGAGGTCCGCCTACGCACGATGGGCGAAGGGGCGATCCTGAAGCTCGGCATCGCGAGCGACACCGGACGCGCGCCGGCCATCGTCGTCGCGCACGCCGCGCCGATTCGGCTCGACCGGAACGATCGGCGCGTTTGCTCCGTCGCGCTGGCGTGACGCGAGCGCCCCGTTCGCTTGGAAGTCGACGGGCCACGCCGCGCTGACGGGCTCCGGCGGTCGCCAGAGTCGCAAGTACGCGGCGAGGTAACCCTCGGTCGGTCGCTCGGCCGTCGCGCGACGCATGTGAATCCACGGAATGCTCACCGCCCGATGATGCGTCAGGTGATAGTTGAACTGCAGATAGAGGAGCTCGAGCGGCCGCCACAGCATCAGATTTAACGCACCTTCGACGAGGTGGCGCGGCGATCGCACGTGGTAGATGTACTGCTGGCTCGACCAAGAAAACGCGAACGCGGCGTACGCGATCGCGACGGCCGACCAATCGAGACGGAGTGCGCGGAAGAGCGCCCACCACACCGCGACGGTGAGCACCGCTTCACCGCGCACGCGCCACGCGCCGATCTCGCGGATGAACGCGAGATAGAGCGCGACGCCCGACTTCTTCGCAGCAGGGTTTCCTTTTGGAAGGAGCCCCCACGGTACGAGCGCGACGATCACCGTGAAGAGTGGGACGCCGATCCACACGAGCCCGCACACGAGCGCATAGAACTGCGCGTGCTTCGCTACACGGTTCTCGCCCGGCCGTACGTAGTCCACGAGCTCGGCGTCGGAGCGGTTCTTCTTGTGATGCGAGAGGTGCGCGGTCTTGAGGAGCTGGTAGCTGCCGGGAAAGAGAACCGCGACGATCGTTCCGAGCACGTCATTCACGACGCGGTTCGTGTGGAGCTTGTTGTGCTCCGCCTCGTGCAAAATCGAAAATCCCATCTGCATCCAAAACGCGAACGCGACGATGGAGCCGACGAATACGATGGCGGACGACGTGCGCGACGCCAGCCACAGCAGGGCGACGGATCCCGCGGCCTGCGCGACCGTGATAGCGACGTTGAGAGTCGAGGGAATCGGATAGCGCGTGGTGCTCATGCATACGCCTCGACGATCGCTTGCACGTCGGGGCGCGAGTGCAGACGCGGCAGCTTCACCACGCCGCGGAGCGTGAGCGCGACGGCCGCGCGCGCGATTCGTCCGACGCCAACGAGCTTGACGCTCGCGTCGCTCGCACCCAGGCGCGCCGCGAGCTCGGCGATCGCCGCGATCGCCGGTGGCTCGCTCCCTTCGACGAGGAGACGCAGCGCGCGCGTCGACGGATCCAGGTACGCGCAGAAATCAGTCGAGGCAGCGCCGAGAAGCGCCCACGTCGCGTCGACGTCGACCGCGCGCGGCAACAGCTCGAACCGCAGCGGCTTCGCGGAGACGACGCGAACGCGATCTCCGACGCGATACCCGTGCAGTCCGGCGAAGCTGCCGAGGAGGATCTCGTAGTCGCGTCCTTCGAGCAGCTCCCACGCGAAACGCCGGTCGGTCGGATCATCGACGTTCGCGAAGAGAAGCAGGCTGCGCGCGAGCGCGGGGCGATAGACGCCGAGCCGTTCGGCCTGGATGCCAATCGCCCCCTCGGTCGCGCTCACGACGTCGAACAACTTGCAGCCCGGCGCGAGGTGCTCGTCGAAGAACGCTCGGTACGGGCCGAGCGACATTCCGCTCCACGCATAGACGTCGATCGCGCGCAGTGCTTCGCGCACGCGCTCGGCGTCGGGCCGGTCGAGAAGCGTTCGGAGCACGCCGACGACGAACTCGGGCATTCCGGTGAGCACGCGCGGCCGGCGCTCGAGGAGGGCGCGCCCGATCTGCGCGGCGCGCGCGTCGAGATCCGGAATCTGCAAGTCGGCCTGGCTGGGGAGCAAGCGTCGCTTGAGAAGCCATGGCGTGCGCTCGACCATCACCGCGGACGAGTATCCCGAGAGCACGCCGTGCGATCGCGCGAGCTCGAGGGACCCTTGTACGACGAGCGACGGTGACGACAGCACTTGGGGCAGATCGCGCCGGACGACGAGATCCGCGAGAACGTCGGCCTGCAGCCCCCGAAAGCCTGCGATGTGCGCTCGCGTGAACGGTACGTACTTCTTCGACGTCGAGCTGTGACCGAACGCGGTCGTCGCCGATCGCTCGAAGACTCCGACGCGCGGCTCTCCGCCCATCGCGTCGGCGATTAGTGCTTCGTGATCCGCGTAGCTCGTCGTTCGTACGTACCGCCGATACCTGTCGAGGCTGTCCCAAATGCGTGCATCTTGCAGCTCGGCCACGCGCGTCCCACGCAGCGCACGACCGATGCGACGGTGCAGGTGCTCCTGCGCGGCGCGCGGATCGGCGTCGGCGGCGCTCGACCGCCGATGCACCCACCGTAGGTATTGCCGCGCGACGAACGTCAGCACTACGCGGCCCGCTTCGTACCGAACGGCGCCGGGTAGCTCTCTGCGTGATTCGCGATGTACCACTCGCGGAGTCGCGGCAGATTCTCGAGCGCGACCTGCGGATGCAGGTGATGGACGATGTGATAGCCGATGTTGCGCGGCGCGAAGAACAGGCGCCCGAGCGGCCCGAGGTTGTGATCCGTCGTCGTCGCGAGAATCGTCTTCATCGAACGATCCATTGTGGGCACGTAATCGTGCTCGCGGAGAACGCGATATCCCGCGAAGAGCCCGGTCACGGTGACGGGAACGAAATAGTAATAAAGCGCGAGCTGGGGGTACGCATAGGTGAACGCGAAGAGTCCCGCGTGCACGATCACTTGACCCAGCTCGGCCTTCGCACACGCGAGGACCTCGGCGTCGTGCGTGAGATCCTTACCCGACTTGTCCTGAAGAAAGACGCGCCCATAGCTGGTGCGCATTCGCGGAATGGCGACCGCTAGCAATCCATAGACGCCCCGAACCGTCCAAAGGGGCACGAGCAGAATGTGGCGTAGCCAAATGAGCATGAAGATGACCGGACGACCGCGCACGCTTGGTTTGAAGTACGGGTCGGTCGGCATGCCGCTGTCGCGGTGGTGACGGAGGTGGTGGTAGCGCATCGAGTTCAGCGTGGATGCGATGGGATAACCGCTCAGCACCTCGACGAGACGAACGCCCCACGTCTTTCCGCGGAGCGGCATGTGCGTCGCGTCGTGGAGGATCACTCCGAAGGCGTGGAAGCGCCCCGCGATGACAAGGACCCAAAGCGGGTAAAGCCAGTACGGGCTCTGCGAGAGACCGAACCAACACGCGCCGATGACCGCCCAGTCGAAGACTGCAAACCGGAGGAGGCGCGCGATCTTAGGCTTACCTAGGAGTGTTAGTGGGACACTGCTTCGCGTCAATTCGACGCTGGATTCGCCCCTCGACAAGCCATCCGCAGCTGCCAAAGCGCGATCGACATCGTCGACGAGATGCTCAGGATCGGTTCGTTCGTTTCGATCGCTTATCCCTAGAATCATTACCGATTGCGCCACCGCTTCACGACCTCCGAGGTGCAAGGACGAGTTGCACGATGCGGAGTTCGTGTCATACGCAACGCATCATGTCAAACGGGCCCGAACGTAACGCAGTGCGCCGCGTTCTCATCGTCACGGGGGGGATGTTGAGCGCGAAGGAGCCGTCGATTCTTCGCGCGGTCGAGAAGCAACTCGCGAGCTTTCGCGCGTCGAGCGGAGCGTGGCTCGACATCCAGTTGAAGATCCTGGCGTCGGAGGCGCTCGTCGGGTCGCGTCGGCATCGTCGGTCGCGCGCGTACGCCCAAGCGCCCTACCGAGCGGCGGTCGATCGCTTCTTCAGCTCGTCGCTCGAGGCGGATGCGCCGGAGCTCACCGAGGTCACGCTCGCGACGCTGCTGACGATTGAAGGCATCGAGTTCGAAGCGACGACGTACTCGGCGCTCTATGCCGACGCCGCGCTTCGTGAACGTCTGCTGGCGTCGTGCGATTGCGTCTTCGCGTCGACCACGCTCATTCGCGATTTGAGCGAGCTCGCGCCGATGGTCGGCATCCTGAAGCGTCCGCACAATCACGTCGTCGCCGGCGGCGCGCTCGCAGCCATTCTGCATCACGATTGGCCTGGCGTGCCGGGGCTCGACGTCCTCGCGATTGGTTATGGCGAGCTCCTCGTCCCTTCGCTCGCAGCATGGATGCGCAGCGGCTTTCGCGATCTCACGCCGCCGCCGACGGGCCGCGTGACGCACGCGGGCGGCACCACGCTGCTCTACAGCGGTGTCCCCGAGTCCAAAGATCTCGATTCGCTCCCCACACCAGACTGGTCGCTCGCCGAGAAATACCACGGGCGAAAATTCTCCGTCGTTCACTACGAATCGGTTCGCGGCTGCCCCTATCGATGTGCATTCTGCAACTACCCATTTCTCTTCGACGACACGAAGTTTCGATATCGCTCGGCCAAGCGCATCGCCGCCGATTGGGAGCGACTCGCAGCGATGGGCGTCGAATACATCAGCTGCCTCGACAGCCTCTTCACGATGCCGAAGAGGCGTCTCGTCGAGCTGTGCGAGCTCCTCGTCGAGCGCGACATTCGCATCAAGTGGATTTGCTACGCGCGCGCCGACGACCTCGCCGACATCGACACGTGTCGTCTCATGAAGCGCGCGGGATGCCATCAAGTGCAGATCGGCGTCGAGTCAGGGAGCCAGGCGCAGCTCGACAACATGAACAAGCGGTGCACGGTCGAGTCCAATAAGCTCGCGCTGCGCAATTGCCGTGAAGTGGGGATTACGTCGCTCGCAACCGTGATCATCGGGTTCCCCGGCGAGACACGCGAGACCGTACGCGCGTCGTTCGAATGCCTGCGCGAGAGCCCGCCGGACGTCTATTACCTCGCGCCGTTCAATACACGCGTCGAGTACGTGCCGATTCTCAACGACGAGAGCCGCGCGAAGTTTGGTATCGAGACGAGCACCGACGGTCGTTCGTCCGCGCCGTATTGGCGTCACGACACGATGGCATGCACCGACGTCGCGGAGCACCTGCGCTGGTTTCATCGAGCGATGGCCGAGGAGCGCGTCTCGCTCGAAGGGACGACCTTTTACACGGGCATTCTCGAGTTCGATCCGAAGGACCGCGAAGAGCTCCTCGCTTTCCAGCGCGACGTCTCGCGCAGCCATGCGGTCTTGCGCTGGACGATTCACCGATTGAGCGCGTGGGCGCAGCGTCGGCTCGAGCGCGACGTCACGCGCACGTTCGCCGAGTCGCGCGCGGCCCAGCGAATCAGCGGCGCGCCGACCGACAAACGCACACCACGCGGGCAGAGTCGGCGCCGAAGTCTTCCGATCGCGGTCGAGGAGGCCCTGTGAGCGAGAAGAACGGAAAGCTGATCGCGCGCGAGCTCGCCGTCGCCGACTTGAGCGACGCGACGAAGGACGCGATGTGGAGCGTGTTCGCGCGGTACTACGCAGGTATCTCGCGCCCCACCTTCGAGCGCGATCTGGCGCAAAAGCAAAACGTCATCACGCTGCTCGATTCGGGCGACGAGTCGCTGCAAGGGTTCTCGACGCTCGAAGTTTACGATCAGGAGATCGACGGCCGTCGCGTCGTCGCTATCTTCTCGGGCGATACGATCGTCGACAAAGAGTATTGGGGACAGAAGGCGCTGCAGACGGCGTTCTTCTTCTTCATTCTCCGGACGAAGCTCGCGAATCCGATGACTCCGCTCTACTGGTTTCTCATCTCGAAGGGATACAAGACGTATCTCCTGCTCAGTCGCAACTTCGTGGAGTATTGGCCGCGGCACGATCAGGCGACTCCGGCGTGGCAGTCGAAGCTCGTCGACGCGCTGGCGCGACAGAAGTTCGGCGACGCCTGGGACGCGGGTGCCGGCGTCTTGCGCATGAACGGAAAGGACGGACGGCTGAAGCAGGGAGTCGCGCCGGTCGATCCGTCTGCGCTCGCGCACGCCGACATCCGCTTCTTCGTCACGAAGAACCCGGGGTACGTCGTCGGCGACGAGCTCATGTGTGTCGGTCTCGTCGACCTGAAGTTCGCGTTCGCGTACGCCA
>JBBQXV010000272.1:0-12550 GCA_038209335.1 Polyangiales bacterium
TGTGACCCCCGCGTTGCCCGCGACGAGCGCGCGCGCACCGGCGGCCGTCGCGCGCGCCGCCGTCTCTTCGGAGATGCCGCCGTCGATCTCGAGATCGATCGCGCGCCCCGTCTCATCGATCATCTTTCGAATCGCGCGCACCTTCGGGAGAACTTCGGCGAGGAACGATTGCCCACCGAAGCCGGGGTTGACGCTCATCACGAGGACGAGATCGGCGACGTCCATGACGTAGCGGAGCGTCTCTTCGCTCGTCGATGGATTGAGTACGACGCCTGCGCGCTTCTTCAGTCCGCGAATGTGCTGCAACGTTCGATGCAAGTGCGGACACGCTTCGACATGGACAGTGAGCGTGTCGGCGCCCGCCGCGGCAAAGTCATCGATGTATTTTTCCGGCTCGACGATCATCAGATGCACGTCGAGCGGGAGCTTGGTCACTTTTCGCAGCGCCTTCACGACGAGCGGCCCGATCGTGATGTTCGGCACGAAGCGCCCGTCCATCACGTCGACATGAATCCAGTCGGCGCCCGCGGCTTCGACCGCGCGCACCTCGTCTCCGAGGCGGGAAAAATCAGCGGAGAGGATCGACGGCGCGATGACGACCACGAAAGACTCGTGACGGACCGGCGCCGCCACGTCAAGCTCTGTTGACGACCGCTGTCGCCGTGACAGCCATCCCGACACCCGGCGAAACTCCGTTGCACGACGCGCACAAAGCGAGGAAGCTCGCCCTCCGCATGCAGACCCGCCGAATCACGAAGGTCGATTTCGACCGCATCGTCGAAGTCATCGACCACTGGTGGGGCGGACCCATCAGCACCTTCGCGCACCCGATCTTCTTCTACGAGCTCGGCGGTCATGCGCTCATCGTCGAGCAGGGCCAAGAGATGATCGGCTTCTTGCTCGGCTTCGTCGCGCGCCCCGAGGACGGCAAGACGACGGGCTACGTGCACCTCGTCGGGATCCATCCCGACTTCAGGCGCCGCGGCGTCGGCCGGCTCCTCTACGACACGTTCACCACCGAGTGCCGCGCGGCGAAGTGCGTTCGCACGAAAGCGATCACGACGCTCGGCAACGAGGGGTCGATCCGCTTTCACGTCGCGCAAGGTTGGAACGCGCGCGAGATCGACGACTACGCGGGACCGGGCCGTCGCCGCATCGTCTTCACGAAGGATCTCGTCGAGACCTGAGTCGCGCGCCACGTCGGTGTGCTACTTTTTTGGTGGGTTCTCCCTCGAGGAAGGGCAGAGATGGGCCTTCGGCTTTCTTTCGTGCTCGGTCTCGTGATGGTCACCGTGATGGTTGCGTGCGCGACGTCCGGCGACGGAGGCACGACCGGCAACGGCGACGACGGCGGCGCGACCGGCGACGACAGCGGCGTGACCGGCGACGGCGCACAGGGAAACGACTCCGGTCACCCCCAAGGCGACTCGGCCAGCACGGGTGACTCCGCCGATCCCGGCGACAGCGGTGGCATGTGCGTGAAACCGCCGCCCGCAAGCTGCGGCCTGGCGCCCCAGTGCGGGTGCGCAGCGAATCAAACTTGCGAAGTGACCGGGCTCACCGGCACGACCGCATGCACCGGCGCCGGCAGCGCTCCACAAGGGCACGCGTGCACGACGACCGGCGGATGCGCGTCGGGGCTCACGTGCGTCTTCGGCGCGTGCCGTCCGTATTGTTCCACAGCAGGATCGGCGTGCGGCATCGCGGGCACGGGGAACTGCCAGCAGGTTCAAAACACGTCGATGATGGACATCGTCAACCTGAAGGTGTGCTTGATCGCGTGCACGCTCGACGACGCCAGCTCGTGCGGCGGCCTCCCGGCGAACATGTCCGACCCGGTCGCGAATTGCGTCCCGACGACGACCGGCACGGTCGATTGCGAAACCGGCGGCCGGAGCACCACCACGTGCGGCGGCCAGAACGCGCCGTTCTGCGCGCCCGGTTACGTGTGCATCAACGGGACGACGTGCCAGAAATGGTGCAAGGTCGGCGGTAGCGGCCAGTGCGGAGCTTTGACGTGTGGTGCGCTCACGCCTCCACTGACGGTGGGCGGTATCCAGTATGGTTCGTGTAGGTGAGATCATGAGCGCAGCCATCCTGAATCCACGCGACTCGCGCCCCGACATTCCCGTGACCGTTGCCGCGTTGCGCGACATCGGGCTGTTCGGCGCGCTCTCCGACGACGTGCTCGAGCACCTCACGAAGACGCTCAAGACCGTGCGTGCCGCAGCCGGCGACGCCGTCTTCAAAGAGGACGATCCCGCGCGCGAAATGTACGTCGTCCTCGATGGCGAAATCGAGGTCCTGAAAAAGAGCCGCCGCGGACGCGACATGCGCGTCGCGATCCTCGGCCCGGCCGATTGCTTCGGCGAGATGTCGATCATCGACATGCAGAATCGATCGGCGACCGTCCGCGCGCTCGCGCCGTCGCGCCTCCTTCGCATCACCAGCGAAGACATGGATTCGCTCTATCGGCACGATCTCAAGTCGTACACGCTCATCGTTCTGAACATGGCGCGCGATCTGTCGCGGCGCCTTCGCGTCACCGACGGCATCCTCGCGGACTTCGCCGCGAACGTTCTCGACGAATACGTGGTCGCGAAGCGCTGAACGCGCTCAGTCGCCGTCGGGTGCGTCGGCTGCGCCGCCGTCGTCGATCGCTGCGTCGCCACCGTCATGCGCACCGTCGGCGCCAGCGTCGTGCGGCGGCGGAGAGCCTCCGTCGCCGTTCGAAGCGTCGCCGTTGAACGAGGCGTCGCCACCTCCCGTGGGTCCGCTGTCGCCCGCGCTACCGTCGGCCGAGGTGGTGCCGCCGGCGCCGTCCTCGGGTGCGAGCGGAGGAAGCGGTTGCGGATTGAGACTGCACGCGCCGGCGACAATCACAAGCCACGCCGCCGCGGCGATCACGATCGTCGTTCGCGCGCGCATCAGCCCCCCTCGACCGGAGCGTCGGTTACTTCCGCGTCGCCACCGTCGCCGCCGTGTTGCCCGCCATCGCCGCCGTCCTGCTTGTCGCCGGCGTCGCCGCCGCCACCGGAGTCGCCCGACGCATCCGGCGCCGGCGATGCGGCGTCGCCGAAGGCTCCTCCTGCGTCATTGAGCCCAGCGCTCGCGTCGGAGTCCCCAGAGTTGGACCCCCCGTCGAACGTGTCGGGCGGAAGCGGCTGCGGATTGAGGCTGCACGCCGCAGCGGCCGCGGCGAGCGTCGCCGCCGCCACCCCGAGCCACCACAACCTGCCGCGCACGTATCCCATGAGTCCGAGTCCTTCCGTGCATTCGAAGTGCCACTCACGAGTATCGTGGAAATCGGGGAAATTTGACGAATTTCTTCGCCGCGCGGCCCATCTTGACACATGCCGTGCGACGCGAACGTCGCGCTCGCGCCCGCGAGCTCAGCGTGTTAACCCCATGCCGTGACGAGTGACACCGACGCGGTCACCGAGCTGCCGCCGCGATTGCGGCGCGCGATCGAGATCGTCTACGCGGTCGAAGGGGTGACGTCCGCTCGCATTTGGGTGTGGCCGGGGCGTGTCGCCGTCGGTGTTTGCGGATCGTCCGCGGTGACGTCCGCCGATCTCTTGCGTCGAATCGAGCTCGCCGTCGCGCCCCTTCGTGAGCCCGACGAGACATGGGAGTTCGGCCTTCTCGACGAAGCATGACCACAAAAAGCGAGACGCGCGCCCCTCATGAAGAGAAGCGCGCGTCGTGCGTGATGCTTCGTTTCAGCTCAGCTCAGTTGGCGACGAAGATCGCTTCGATCTCGGTCTTCACTTGCTCTTCCGTCTGCGAGCGCGCGATGGCGATCTCTTTGACGATGAGCGTGCGAGCCGTATCGAGCATGCGGCGCTCGCCGAACGAGAGCTGCTTGTCCGTCTTGAGGCGGTAGAGATCGCGAAGCACTTCCGCGACGTCGTAGATCGAGCCCGTCTTGATCTTGTCCATGAAGCCGCGGTAACGGCGGTTCCACGTCTGGTTGTCGAACGCGATCGTGCGCTCCTTGAGGATGTCGAAGATCTCGCGGATCTCGACCTCGTTGATCACTTGACGGAGACCGACGGCGCTCGCGTTCGTGACGGGGACCATGATCTTGCGGTCGGTATCGAGAATGCGAAGAACGTAGAAGCGCTGACGGCTTCCGGCGATGTCCTTCTCCTCGATCTTGATGACCTCAGCCACTCCCTGGGCGGGATAAACAGCCTTGTCTCCCACCTTGAACTTGACGTCGGTGCTCGATTGCATTGTGGCTCCTTACGTTGATACTGAGGCTTGCGATCCGAGACTTCTGGATCGCTCCCCACCCCTCGAACGAAGCGCTGCGGAAAGAACTACCCTTACGGCCATCCCGAGGCGGGGGCCAACTGGCGCGCAATAGTGTGAAAACGGGGGTGAAGCGGGATTCATTCCTCGGGCTGATGCGGTGCGAAGGAATCGCAGTGCGTCAAACCGAGGCTAGAACTTCAGGCAGGCGCACTCTAGTGGCCAGACCCCACTCTTGTCAACTGGATTTCGCCCCGTAGGCACACGACTGCCCAACGGGCGCGCCAGCGATCGCGTCGCCCCCGCAGATGGGCGCTGCGCCCGACGAATCCGCCTATTCCATGTCCTTCAGGTTGAGCATCTCGTCGACGTTCGGCTGGAGAACCAGCTCGACGCGACGGTTCTGCTTCATCTGATCGTCGGTCTGCTTCGCGACGTCGCCGGCGATCGGATCCATGACGCCGTAGCCTGCTGCGGCCCAGTTGTACGGGTCGAGAGCGCCGCCGTAGTACTGCCCGGCCTTGCGCGGCGTGCCCTTCGCCGGCTCGTCTTTGCCCGTGAGGAACAAGAGAACGGTGCGCGCGCGCATGAGCGAGAGCCCCCAGTTGTCTTTGAAGATCCCGGGGCCGTACTCGACGTTGTCGGTGTGCCCGGCAACCTGGAACTGCCGCTTCTTCAGCTCGGTGTCCGCGTTGATGATGTCGGCGACCTGCTTCAAGACCTTCTTGCCGCCCTCTTCGAGGTTGATTTCGCCCGAGCGGAAAAGGATGTCGCCGGGGAGCTGAATCACCATGCGGTTCTTTCGCACGACGACCTTGAGGTGCGCGTCGGTGAGCTTCGCGAGGCGGGCACGGAGATCGTCGAGGCGCTTCTTCATCGCATCGAGCTGGGCCGCGCGCTTCTTGTACTCCTCGAGCGCCTGAACGAGATCCGCCTTCTCCTTCTCGGAGCGGCCGAGCTTGTCCTCGTATTGGAGGCCGGCCTCGCGCATGCGCGACTTCAGATCCTCGATCTGCTTTTGGGCTTCGTCGAAGCCCTGCTTGTCCTTCGTGTGCCGATCTTCCGCGGCCGTCAGGCGCGCCTTGAGCTCGGCGACCTCGCGCTGTTTGTCGGCCCACTCCTGATCGCTGTGACCGCACCCGATGGTGCCGACCGAAAGTGGCGCGAACGCGAGCGTTGCGATCAGCGGAAGACAGCGCAATCCAAGTCGTTTCATGGCCTCACACCTCGTCGTTGGCAGGGACCGGAAGCTATCGAGCGGGCACGAGCGCGTCAAGCAGGCATGCCCTTCACGAGAAGCCGCCGATCGGCGTGCGATCAGCCGTTGTCAAATTTATTGTTGACCACGAACGTAGGTTGCCATATACGTCATGTAGACCACCTCACCTGGAGGGTTTCTCATGGCTGCTAAAAAAGGCGCGAAGAAGCCGGCGAAGAAGGCCGGCAAGACCAAGACCACGAAGAAGGCCGCGAAGTCGGCGAAGAAGCCGGCAAAGCGCAAGGCTGCAAAAAAGCCAGCTACAAAGGCCACCGCCAAAAAGCCCGTAAAGGCGCCCGGGCGGTCGGCCGCAAAGCGCCCTTCGGGTGGTGGCGGTCGTGCTGTGAAGGCCGCGGCCCCCAAGGCCGCTCCGCCGGCCGGAGTGCCGTCGATGCTAGGTGGCGCTCCCACATCGAGCCATGGGCTCGACGACGGAGAGGAGTAGCTCCACTTTCTTGCTCAACTTTGGTGTGCGGTCCTGCCGCACGCCTCGGCTCGCGCGCACTTCGCAATTCGCGCGCGAGCACCAAGCGATGGGCGTCACCAAGGTGGCGCCCATCGGTCTTTAAGCGTCACGCCGAGCGTGGTGCAGGCGAGTCGCCGAGATAGAGCTTGAGCGACTCCGCGGCGCCGCGTCGATCGAACGGGACCGACTCGAGCTCGTCGCGCCGGCCGATGCTCGCGAAGAGATCGACCAAGAAGACGTGGAAGTGATCGGCTTCGTCGATCGCAGTCGCGAGACGATCTTGATCGAGGAGATCGCTCTCTTCGAGGCTCGACATCGCGCCGAGGAAAGCGTCGAAGCGCGGATAGTCCGACGTGCGGAGGAGCGGGTAGCCCATGGCGCGGAAGTACGCGAGAAATTCGCGTGTAAACTGCAACGGTGAGACGCCGGCCCAACCGGCCTCGCGCGTGCTCACCGAGCGCGCCTTGTGCGCGAACGCTCGGACGATCTGCGCGAACATCCAGACGTCGCGCCGCAGTCGCTCGGAGAGCGTGCGTCGCGCTGCTGCGTCGTCGAAGACTCCGCGTTCTTCGAGCGGAGCGCCGAGCGACTTGCCGAGGAAGAGCACCGCGTTTTGCAGCGCCGGTCGCAGCGTCGTGGTCGTTCGCGCGATCGCCGCGCGCAGCTCGTCGGTCGAGCTCCCGGCGTCGGGTGATGGAAAATCGTGCTCGAACGCGCGTCGCATCTCGAGGCGCACGTTCGCGCTGAGACCTTCGAGCGTCGCTTTCACCTCGAGCAGACGATGGCCGGCGACGAGGAGCGACTCGTAACGAGCACCGAGTTGATCGGCGGTGCCGCGGAAGAGATCGCGCTCGTAGCTGTCGGCGAGGAGCGGGCCGGCGCGCTTTCGGAGGTAGCCCGTGAGCGCGCGCGCATCCGATCGGAGCACGCTCATGACGAGGAACGCCATGCCGCGCATGCGGCGCGTGCCGTCCGTCGTGTCGCGCGCGCTGTCGTCGAGCAGCGTTAGGTACCGGAGCATTCGAAAGAGCGAGAGGAACGTGAGCGCCACGAGGCGACGCGCGTGCTCGCCGGGAACCGCGCGCATCACTTCGAGCATCTGCGGGTTCGTGATGCGATCGAACTCGGGACGGAACTCGAGCGCGGCGAGCGGATTGAAGAACGCGGACTGCGCGATCTCGCGCTGCGCGACGCCGAGGAGCGCGTAAAAAAGGCGATATGGAACACGCTGGAGCCGCGTGACTCCGCTGGTGAGCTCGAGCAAGTTCGTCATGCCGTGACGGAGCACGAAGAGCGATCCCTGCGGCGAGTCTTGCGTCATCGCGTCGCGTACGAGCTTGGTGCGCGCGCCGTCGTCGGGGAGCATCGTCTCGAGGTAACGCTGGAACGCGAAGGCGCGATCGCGTTCGAGGAGAAGCGCGCGCGACAAGTGGACGACGCGGCCGAGCGCCTCGCGTACGAGCACGAGGTGCTCGCGGAAATCGTGCGCGACGACGGGCGTGCGACGCGGAGGACCAGGGTGATTGCGCGGGTTCGCGAAGCACGCGAGGCCCTTCAAGAGGATCTCGAGCTCGAACAGGACCTCTTCTTTTCGCTCGACGGGCAATCGGTGCAGCCACGCTTCGCGCGCGACGGCTTGCTCGCGGCGGAGACCGCGCGTGTCGCGGAGGAGATCGTCGTAGGCGTCGCGCTCTTCCGCCGGGAGCGATCCGGGGAAGGTGCTTTGCAAAGCTCCGGGCGGCCGAGTCACGCGCCGATGTTAGCGCGCTCCGCGTCCCCGTGCCGAGCCAGCCCCACCAGCCTGTGGGGCCTTTCCCTGGAGCAGCGTGTCGAGCCGACCGACGCGATGGCCGAGCATCTTCGCCATCACGCCTTGCACGTCGCGCCGCGAACGCTGCGTGAGGAGCGTGATGTCGAGCGCGATCTGCGACGTCGCGAGCTCGGCAATCGCGGGCGTCTCGCTGACCACGCCGTTGTCCTTGTCGGTCATCTCGGTCGCGGCGATGAGCGTGCGAAAATCGTCGGCAACGATCGTCAGACGGTGCTTCCAGAATTCTTCGAGCGCAGCCTCATCGAGCCCGTAGCTGAAGAGCTCGCCCGGGAGCTTGGGCAGCGCCGCATGCGAGAAGACGACGATGTAGACGCGGCGCTTTGCCGCGCGCTTGATCTCGGCGGCGAGCGTGGCGATCTCGCGCGGCCAGCCGCTCATCACGAGGCGCGACTCGGCGCCGCGAATCAACCGCTCCGCCTCTTCGATGACGCGCGAGTAACCGCGCACGCTGAACGCATCGGGCGCGGGCGGCGAAGCGTCGATCTTTCGAATCGCTTCTTCGAGCGAGCCGACGGATCCGTCGAAGCGCTTTCGAAGAAGCACGAGCAACTCTTCGGCCGGCGCCGGCGCGAACCGCTCGGGCGAGCCCGCGATCGCGCGTGCCGCGCCCGCGGTGACGAGTCGACGAAGCACGCCGTAAACGGCCGAGCGCGGAATCTGCGCGCGCACGCCTACCTCGTACCCCGTCGCCGGACTTTCCTTGAGGAGCGCGCTGTACGCCCGCGACTCGTTGAGGCTGAATCCCAGCTCGACCAGCGCGGAGACGACGTCGGACTCAGCCATTGCCCCTTTTCTCCCACGGATCGCCGCAAATGGGGAGATTGGGATGGGACGGGAAAAAAATGCTCGATACGGACGGAACCTCGGTTACCCTCGGCGCGTAGTTGGACGGTCGGCGCGCATCCTGCGCGTCACGATTGAACCTATCGCAGCGTCTTCGGCGTTCGCAGGATGAGGAGAGACGACAATGAACATCGGTAAAGTTCTGGCGGTTTCGGCTGTGGCGGGCATGCTTCTCGGGACGGCGGCTTGTGGCGGCACGCCGCCGGCGGCGACCGATCCCACGGCGACGGGCGGCGAGAAGAAGAGCTGCTCCGGCGACAAGAAGTCCTGCAGTGGCGCGGCCGGTAGCGCGACGGCGGCCCCCAGCGCGACGCCGCCCGCCAAGTAAGGTCGGTTTTTCCGAACGCCAGGTCGTCGGATGTTCGACGGTCTGGCGTTCGTCATTTAAGGCATCGAAAGAGGCTCGGCGTGGGCTACCGCGAGAGGCACAAGATTCCCGATCTCGGCGTCGGCGTCGGCTTTCGCGCGCCGCACCACGCGCGGATCCTCGGCGCTCTCGGCGACTCGCCGCCGATGGACTGGTTCGAGGTGATCAGCGACAACTACCTCCTCGAGCCGCCGATCCCGCTCTCGAAGATCGAGCGTCTGCGCGAGCGCTATCGCGTCGTGCCGCACGGCGTGTCGATGTCGATCGGTTCGGTCGATCCGCTCGATCGCGACTACCTCGCGCGCTTGAAGAAGCTCGTCACGCGCGTCGGTGCGCCGTGGTGCTCCGATCATCTGTGCTTCAGCGGCGTCAACGGCGTCGTCGTCAACGATCTGCTGCCGCTCCCCTACACGAAGGAGGCGATCCTCCACGTCGTCGAGCGCGTGAAGCACGTGCAGGGTTTCCTCGAGGTGCCGTTCGCGATCGAGAACGTGTCGAGCTACATGACGTACCGCGCGAGCACGATGCCCGAGTGGGAATTCCTCGCGGAGATCGCAGAGCGCGCCGACTGCGGGATCTTGTTCGACGTGAACAACATCTACGTCAGCGCGAGAAATCACGGCTTCGACGCGAACGACTACGTCGACGCGATGCCGGCCGATCGCGTCGTGCAGATTCATCTCGCCGGACACACCGACAAAGGTAGCTATCTCCTCGATACGCACTCGGACCACGTCAAAGACGAGGTGTGGGCGCTCTATCGGCGTGCGATTCGACGCACGGGCGGCGTCGCGACGCTCGTCGAATGGGACGAAGAGATCCCGGAGTGGGACGTGCTCGCGGCCGAAGCGGAGAAGGCGCGCGTCGTGCGACGCGAAGAGGGGGTGCCGTGGATCAAAGCGAGCTGAGCGCGCTGCAGCGACTCGTCGCCGACGCGGCGCTTCGCGAGCGACCGCTGCGTGACGATGCATCGATGACCGAGCGCGCGAGCGTCGCGATCCGCGAAAGCGCGCGCCTCTCGTCGGTCGATCAGCTCGACATCTACCGCGAGCAGTTCTGGGCGCGTCACGTCCACAGCCTCGAGGACGACTTCGCGATCGCGCGTCACTTCGTCGGCGAGCGCGTCTTCTTCGATCTCGTCGCGGCGTATTTCGTCGCGTTCCCGCCTTCGTCGTTAGACTTGCGCGGGCTCGGCGCGAGGCTTCCGGATTTTGCGTCGACGCGCGCGCCGTTCGCCGACGACGCGATGTTGCGCGAAGCGATGCGCTTCGATTGGGCGTTCATGGAGGCGTTCGACGCGCCACGGGGAACGCCGTTCGATCCGCAGTCCATCGCGGGCGCGTCCGAAGATGCGTGGCCGCGCGCGACGATCGCGTTCGATCCGTCGCTGCGCCCGATGGCGCTCGCGTGGCCGCTCGACGAGACGCGCGCCGCCATACGCCGCGCCACGGCACCCGAGCGTCCTTCTCCGCGCGCGACGTTTGCCGTCGTTTACCGCGGTGCCGAATCATTGCACTGTGCAACCATCGAGGCGATGGCCTTCGCGCTGCTCGAGGCGCTTCGTGGAGGCGCGGCGCTCGGCGCGGCGTGCGAGGCGGTCGCGACGTCGCACGGCGTCGCCGATGCGAACGAGCTCGGACCGAAGGTCGGCGCGTGGTTTCAGCAATGGACCGCGAACGGTTGGGTGAGCGCCGTTCGCGTGTGACTGGCGCGGGGTTAAACCCGAGCGTGCTCCGCGTTCAGACGCGGGAGCAACTCTTTCATCGCGTCGTCGATCTTCCACATGAAGATGAACCAGAGGATGGGCGCGACGAGCATCGTCGTGCACGGCACGAGGTAACAAATGCACGCCGCGATCGCGAGCGAGCGAGGCGCGCGTCGCGCCGAGCCGTAGTACCCGAGCAGGTACTCGATCGCTTCGCACAGCCCGACGTTCGCCGGGAACATCCAGTAGAGCGAGAAGCACGGGATGAACATGAACCCGACGACGGCGCCCGGCGTCATCGCACGGCCGCTCTTCGTCACGCGGTACTGCGGTGGGAGCGCCGCCCACGCGAGCCCGAGCCACACGAGGCCGACGATCGACGTCGCGAGGGACGTGAGCAAGTTGAGCCCCGTGAGCACTTGCGTCGCGGGGTCTTCGAGGATGGGGTTCGGCGGCACCGCGCCGGGGTGACCGAAGCGATCCAAGTGATCCATGTAGTACGAGATCTGCGCGACGTTCGACGCGATGTAGACGCCGAGCGTGATCACCGATCCGAAGAGGAAGAACCACTTGAGCAGCGGATGATGTCCGCGAATCGGTCCGCTGGGACCTGCGTCGAGAGCGCCGGGGGGCGCGTACGGGTCGAGATTCACCGGCTTCCGCGCGGGTGAAAGTTGAACGGGTAGTTGTACGTCGACTCCATCCCGCGCGGGCTCGGCGCGAAGGGGATCTTCTTGATGATGTCGACGATGCAGCTGACGACGCTGGGCTCGGTGATCGTGCTGCGCGCGGTGTTGAGATCGATCTTCGTCACCTTGCCGTCGCGATCCACTGTCCACTGGATCACGAGATCCCCCTCGATGCCCGGGTGCGCCTTCAATCCGTCGTCGTAACACTTGCGTGCGTCGTCGCGGCGCGCCTTGACCATCGCTTCGATGTCCTTGCCGCTGCGGCCTGGATCGGTGCCGCCGTCCCCGCCGCGTCCGCCGTCCGACGGGATCGACGCCGTGGACGAGGTGCCGGTCTGCGGGAGCTTCTGTCCGCTCCCCGCGTCACCGAGCCCTTGCGTGGTCGTGGTCGTCGGGCCGGCATCGTCGGGCGTCGCGGCCGTTGCGGCGTCGGTCGAGCCTCCGCCGACGTTGTCGGGCCCTTTCGGGCCGTCGGTCGCGGCCTTTGGACCGCCGCAGGCGAAGGTCGCGGTGAGGGCCAATGCTGCGAAAAAGAGCGAGATTGTCGTCCTCGTGCGCATGGGCCGTACGGTAGCCGAAAACGAGGCGGCTCGACGCCTCGCACACAAAATGCTTGGATTTCACTTGGCGCGTCGTTCGACCCGCGCCGAGGTCCCCTTTGCCGTCCCCGTCCGACCAACCGCCCGCACAGCCGCCGACCGAGGCGGAAGCCGCACCGCCGCAGTCGCTCGGCCGCGTCGGCGCGTACGAGGTGCTCCTCGAGCTCGCCTCGGGAGGCATGGCGACGGTGTTTCTCGCGCGCGCGACGGACAAGCGCGAAGGTCCGCCGCTCGTCGCGCTCAAGCGTCCGCACAAGCACCTCGCGAGCGACAAGACGTTCTTGACGATGCTCATCGACGAGGCGCGCCTCGCGTCGGCGATTCAGCACCCGAACGTCGTCAAGGTGCGCGAGCTCGGCTTCGAAGGCGGCATCCCGTTCATCGTGATGGACTACGTCGAAGGGACGTCGCTCGCCGAGCTGCGTCGCGAGCTCACGCAAGCCGGGCGCGCGATGGACACCAAGGTCGCCGCGCGGATCTTGCTCGACGCGCTCGCGGGCCTGCACGCCGCGCACGATCTTCGCGACGAGAACGG
>JBBQXV010000273.1:0-12547 GCA_038209335.1 Polyangiales bacterium
GACGATGCGGACTCTCGCTCGCGTGCGGCGCGAACAGCAAGTGCGTCACGCCCGGCGTGCTCGGCGCGACGTGCGACGCGAACACGCCGTGCCTCACGACCCTCTCGTGCGGCAACGGCAAATGCGCCGCCGCGGTCGCGCCCGGCGCGACGTGCGATCCTCAGCAGAAGACCACCGCGGGCTGCCAGACGACCGCGGGCTACTACTGCAACGCCATCACCACGAAGTGCACGCTCGTCACGGTCGGCACGACGAACCAGCAGTGCGGCATCGCGCGCAACAGCCTCACGCTGTGCGCGTCCGCCGGGTTCTGCCGCGGCGCGACGGCGATGATGCCGGGCGTGTGTGTCGGCGCGGCCGCGGACGGCTCGGCGTGCAACGACACGATGGGACCGTCGTGCATGGCGGGATCGCACTGCGTGAACGCGACGTGCAAACCCGACGACGCCGCGACCTGCAACTGAATCGCTTCATCGTCCGGTCGATTCTGTGGCGCGCGCCACGACCGAGGCTCAGACTTTCCATACGAGCGCAGCACCCGCACGAGGGGAGGTCGTCATGGGAACCATGATCCAAGCGACTTGGGCCACGAACCGCATGGTGATCGTCGCCGGCGTCGACTTCTCGTCCGAAGGCGAGGCCGCGTTCGAGCTCGCGTGCAGCATCGCGCGCAACGTCGGTCACGCCGACATCCACGCGGTCCACGCGGCGCCGCTCGCGCCGCTTCCGTACTCGTACGACTCGCTCGACGTCGCGCCGCACTTCGACATCGCCGCCGAACGCAGTCGCCTCGACGAGCTGTGCGCGCGCGCGGGGCCGGGTCAACGCATCGCGCGGCACCTCATCCTCGCCGGGGCGGAACGCGCGATCGTGGACGTCGCGCGCGAGCAACGAGCCGATCTCATCGTCCTCGGCACGCACGGAAAGAGCGGGATCCATCGGCTCCTCACCGGGTCCGTCGTCGAACGGATCGTCCGCGCCGCGTCGTGCTCGGTCCTCGTCGCGCGTCCGCGCGTCGCCGAGGCCAGCGCCGAGTGACGAGCCTCACCAGCATCACGCGCCTCGCGAAAAGGGCCGCGCGCAATGCTACGCTCGGTCCGCGATGCGTCGCCTCACCTACGCCACACGTCGCTCCGCCCTCGCGCTCGCGCAGTGCCGCGCGTTCGTCGCGCGCCTCCTCGCGATCGATCCGTCGCTCGAGCTCGTCGAGCTGCAGGTCGTCACGACCGGCGACAAAATCCAAGATCGCCCGCTGTCCGAGGTGGGCGGCAAGGGGCTCTTCGTAAAAGAAATCGAAGAGGCGCTGCTCGACGGTCGCGCCGACTTCGCGGTGCACTCGATCAAAGACGTGCCGGGCGTCTTGCCGCCGAACCTCGCGATCGTCTGCATTCCGACGCGCGAGGATCCGCGCGACGTCTTGGTCGCGCCGCGCCACGGTTCGCTCGCGTCGCTCCCGCAGGGCGCGAAGGTCGGCACGTCGAGCTTGCGGCGCGCGGCCGCGCTTCGCGAAGCACGCCCCGATCTCGTCATCGTCCCGATGCGCGGAAACGTCGACACGCGCCTGAAGAAGGTCGACGCCGGCGAGTGCGACGCGATCGTCCTCGCGCGCGCGGGGCTCGTGCGACTCCGGCTCGAAGATCGCGCGACGGAAATTCTCTCGACGGACGTATCGCTTCCGGCGGTGGGACAGGGCGCGCTCGGGATCGAATGCCGCGCCGACGACGCAACGACGCGCGCGAGCCTCGCGCCGCTTCATCACATCGACACTGCGACGTGCGTGGCCGCCGAGCGCGGCGTCTTGATCGCGCTCGAAGGCGACTGCAAGACGCCGATCGCAGCGCACGCCGAGCGCGTGACGACGTCGATGCGCCTCCGCGCGTTCGTCGCCGACGCTTCCGGGAATGCGATCCGGCGCGCCGAACGTTCGGTCGCGTGGCCGAGCGAGAACGGCGAAGAGGCCGCGGCCGCGCTCGGGCGCGATCTCGGCGCGCGGCTCCTCGACTTGCCAAAACCCAAGCCGGTGCAATAGGTGTTGACCTCGTGCGTCCGTTCCTCCGCCTTCCTCGCCTAGCGCTCGCCGCGGCTGCTCTCGCCTCGTTGGCGAGCGTGCTGTGCGCGGCGCCCTCGCAGGCGAAGCAGGATTCGACGACGCCCGATCCGCTCACGCTCAACGTCCCCGGCTTTCCGGACGCGTACTACTACAAGCCCCGCAGCAAAGCGCAGAAGCCGATCCTGATGTACCTGCACGGCCGCGGCGGCAACCCGTTCGAGGACTGCCGCAAGTGGGCCAAGGTCGCGTCGCAGTTCGGCTGGCTCGTCTGTCCGGGCGGTCAGCACGATCGCGGCAACGGCGAGCACACCTGGAACAACGATCCGGTCACCGCCAAAAAGCTCGTCGACGCCGTCGTCGCGCAGCTGCGGAGAAAATACAAAGGCCGCGTCCGCACGCGCGGCAACTTGCTGATGGGCTTCAGCGAAGGCGCGTTCATCGCGCAGCAGATCGGCGTGCACGATCCGCAGACGTGGAACCGCTGGCTCATCCTCGCGGCGAACGACTCGTACTGGTTCGGCGACGCGCCCGCGCTGCTCGATCAGAACCGGAAGAAGATTCGCAAGGTGTACCTCTTCACCGGCGAGTTCGACATGGTCGCTGGCAACACGGTGCGCGCGGGCGACATGCTCAAAGAGCGCCACATTCCGGTGCGCGTGCAGCTCGTGCCCGGCATGGGGCACGAGGTTCCGTCGGATCGCATGGTCGCGAATTATCGCCGCCCGCTCCGGTGGCTCATCTCGACGAAGTAGTCGTGCGCGTCGTCTCTGTACCGTCTTCGTCGGCGCGCGTTCAGCTCCCCGCAGGCGTGTCACTCGACGGCGTGCGCGATCTCGCGGCGCGGTTTCCTCAGGCGTTGCTCCGCAGAACGACGGTGATTCGCGCGGCGGATCTCGACGCGCGCGCGGACGCGAGCGGCGCGACGCGCGTGTGGCTCGCGCTCGAATCGTTGCAGATTACAGGTAGTTTCAAGGTGCGCGGTGCGCTCGTGTCGATCGCCGCGCGGCTCGCGGCGGGGAGCGATCGCGTCGTGACGGTGAGCGCCGGAAATCACGGCGCCGGCGTCGCGTACGCGGCGAGGGTCCTCGGCGCACGCGCGACCATCTGCGTCCCGCGGACCGCGCCTGAAGCCAAGCGCGCGAAGATCGCGGCGGAGGGCGCGGAGCTCGTCCTCGTCGACACCGCGTTCTACGACGACGCCGAGGTGTACGCGAAGGAGCTCGCCGCGAAGTCCGGTCTCCCGTTCCTGTCGCCGTATGACGACGTCGACGTCGTACTCGGCAACGGCGCGTCGCTCGCGTTCGACATCGTGCGCGCGCTCGGCCTCGTGAATCACGAGGCACGCGCTCCCGAAGGTCGCGCAGGCGTGCCGCTCGCGCGCGCGATCGTCCCGTTCGGCGGCGGCGGCCTCGCGAGCGGAATCGCATGGGCGCTCGGCGAGCATGACGGCGCGCGTCGCGTGTGGGGCGTGCAGAGCGAAGCGTCGTGCGCGATGGCGATGTCGCTCGAGAGCGGCCGGGCGGTCGAGCGCCTGACGAGCGACGCGCCGACGCTCGCCGAAGGGCTCGAAGGTGGAATCGCTGCGAGCGCGTTCGAGCGCGCGCGTCACGCGGTCGCGGGCGTCGCCGTGGTGAGTGAAGAGGCCATCGCGCGCGCAATGGCCTTCGCGTTGACGAAGGTCGGCGTCGCGATCGAAGGGAGCTCCGCCGTCGCGCTCGCGCCGCTTCTCGACGGACTCCCGGACGCGCTTCGCGGCGGTGATGTCGTCGCCGTGCTCACCGGTCGCAACGTCGATGCGGATCGGCTCGCGAACGTGCTAAGCACCGCGCGCCCCCAATGAGCGCAACTCCATTCATCCTCGGCATCGCCGGCGGCTCCGGCTCCGGAAAGAGCACGATCTCCCGCGCGATCCTCGAAGCGCTCCCGGTCGGCAAAGGGGTCTTGCTCGAGCAGGACCACTACTACCGATTGCAGTCGCACTTGCCGCTCAGCGAGCGCGAGCGCGTGAACTACGATCATCCCGACGCGCTCGAGCTAGACCTCCTGTGCGGTCACCTCGACGCGCTCCGCTCCGGCGCGTGCATCGTCCGTCCGACGTACGATTTCGCCGTCCACGATCGCGCGCCGCAAGGTCTTCGCATCGAGCCCGCGCCGGTGATCCTCGTCGAGGGGATCCTCGTGCTCGCCGAGGAGCGCCTGCGCGCGCGCTTCGACGTGAAGATCTTCGTCGACACCGACGCCGACATCCGCCTGATGCGCCGCATCCGTCGCGACCTCGAGCAGCGCGGCCGCTCCTTCGCGCAAGTGCGAAAGCAGTACTACGAGAGCGTCCGCCCGATGCATCTCGCGTTCGTCGAGCCGAGCAAGCGATTCGCGGATCTGATCGTGCCGGAAGGTGGCCAAAACCGCGTCGCGCTCGACTTGATCCTGAGCCACGTGCGCGCGCGCACTTAGGCTACACTTCGTACAGCGTGACGGCTGCTCGCTCCCCAGCTCCTTCGTCGTCCAAGAAGGTGATCGACTACCTGGTGCAGGAGTCGCTCCTCAGCGCGGAGAACCACGCGCGCCTCGTCGAGCACATGACGCGCAATCCCGGCGACCGCATCGAAGAGGCGTTGCTCGCGCTCCAGATCGTCGACGAGGCCGCGTTGCTCAAGGCGATGGCGACGGTCTACAAAACGAACTTCGTCTCGACCGAGAAGCTGGCGAAGGCGGAGATCGGTCGCGCGACGCTCGAGATGATCCCGAAGCGCTTCGCGGAGACGGCCGGAATCTTCCCGGTCGTCTTCGACCAGAAGACGCACGTGCTCAGCGTCGTCACGGCGGATCCGGAGAACTTCGACGCGCTCCGCGAAGTGCAGATGGCGTCGGGCGCGCGCGACGTGAAGGCGATCGTCGCGAGACCTGCGGCGGTGGCCGCGGCGATCAAGAAAGCGTACGGCGGCGACGCGCAGGCGTTCTCGCGGATCGATCGCGTCGCGACGGACAACCAGCAGATGTTCTACGCCGGGCACAACATGCTCACGCTCGACGATGCGCCGACGGGCACCGGCCTCATTCGCGAGCCGACCAAGACACGCGAGCGCACGATCACCGAGAAGCAGGCGAAGCCCGCGCCGCTGTCGGCGCCGCCGGTGCCTCCGGTCGTTCCCGCACAAGCCAGGCCGCTCACTGCGCCGCCGATGCCTCCGGCGGCGCCGCCACCTCTCCCCGCGCGCGCGGCTCCCGTCGCTTCGCAGAGCGAGAGCTTCCTCGTTCTCCTCAACGTCCTCGTGAGCTTGCTCGAGCAGCCGCGAAACGAGCTCCGCGGGCACTCGGCGCAAGTGTCGCGTCTCGTTCGGCGCATGGCCGAGCGCATGTCGATCGACGCCGCCGCGACGCACGCGCTCGTCGCCGCCGCGTACGTGCACGACCTCGGCAAGATGGGGCAGTTTCACCTGACCGCGCTCAACTGCAGCGAGTACGACGGCCACCGCATCAACGCGCAGAAGACGTTCAGCACGCCCGGTCGCCTCCTCGAACCGGTCAAGCTCCCGAAGGAGACGCTCGACGCCGTCGATCACATGTACGAGCGCTACGACGGCAAAGGATTCCCCGACGGAATGTCCGGCAAGGACATCCCGCTCGGCGCGCGCATCCTCGCGCTCTGCGACACCTACGCCGATCTCACCGAGAACCCGCGCAATCCGTTCCGCAAGAAGCTCAGCGCCGAAGAGGCCTGCGGAGTACTTGTAAGATACAAAGAACAGTTCTTCGACCCGAACATCGTCGATCTGTTCCGCCACATGGTGATGGGCGAGGACATCAAGCAGCGCCTCCTCGCCAACCGGTACACCGCGCTCATCGTCGACACCGATCCGGAAGAGACGACCGTCGTCGAGCTTCGAATGCTCGAGCAGGGCTTCATCGTGAAGACGGCGCGCGCGACCGATCAGGCGCTCAAGATGCTGCAAGAGACCGAGTTCGATCTCGTCGTGAGCGAGCTCGAGCTGACGCCGACCGACGGCCTCGAGATGCTGACCGAAGCGCGCAAGCATCCGTGGGGCGCGAGCGTCGCGTGGGTCTTCTATGCGCGGAAGCAGGAGCGCACGGTCGCGCAGCAAGCCTTCGCGCTCGGCGCGCTCGACTTCGTCGCGAAGCCCGCGCCGACCGACGTGCTCGTCGCGAAGCTCAAGGCGATGCTCGATCAGCGCCGATCCTCGGAGGGCTCGCTCGGAAGCCGCGGCGTGTCGGGCTCACTGCAAGAGATGGGGCTCGCAGATCTCGTGCAGGTGCTCGCGCAGGCTCGCAAGACGGGCAACCTGAAGATTCGCGCGCGCGGCGAGGCGGGCGAGATTCACTTTCTCGAAGGGGCCGTCGTCAACGCGCAGATCGGCGAGCTGAAAGCCGAGCCGGCGTTCTATGCGATGGTCAAGCTCACGGAGGGTGAGTTCGCCCTCGATCCGTCGTTCAAGCCGACCACGCGCGTCATCCAGCAGAGCGCCGAAGCGCTGTTGCTCGAAGGCATGCGGCGAATGGATGAAGGCATCAGCTAGGGATTACTTCACCTGAATCGCGACCGGCCAGTAGTGCTCGCCGAACTGCCCCGACGCCACGTACGCCGCGCCGATTTTCCCCTTGGGCGTCCCGGCGGGCGCGGTGAGCGTCACCGTCACCGTCGTCCCGTTCTGGATCGTCGCCGCGCTGAGCGTCGCGGCCGGATCGAAGTCGGTGGTGTCGGCCGGATCGATCGCCAGCTTCCACGCCGCCTTCTCCGCCGTCGACCAACCCGTCATCGTGAACGTCGCGCTCTCGCCCGCGGCGACCTTCTGCACCATGTCCGGCGCCGCAGACGTGTTGAAATAGATTTCGCCCGAAACAGCGGGCAAGCACGGCGATCCGCCCGCGGCCGCCGCCGTCATCGACCAGATCCGCTGGACCGCCCACGGACCGTCCATCGTGTTGTCTTCGTACTGACAGAGATCCGCGTTCTCGTTCGGCGACGCCGCGTGCCAGAGGCTCGGCAGCGCCGGGTCCATGTAGTACCCGTCGTTCGGTTTGTCGTACGGGTCGGTCGCCGTCTCGATGATCTCGTGCGATGAGGTCGACGTGACGTCGGCGAGCTGCCCCGAGCAGTCCGCGATGACGGCGTACGCGAACGGCGTCGATCCGTGCGTCGAGTAGTAGTGGTAGCCGACGGCGCCCGTCGCGCTGCAGAGGATGCTCCCCGTGCCGTCGTCGATCTGCGTCGACTTGGGAAAGTAGATCAAATAAATCATCTGGCCGCCGGTCGCGGGCGGCGCGGGAATCGTCCCCGCGGTGATCGCCGTGTCGATGGCGACCTGGATCCCGGTGTCGTCGATCGTCGGCGGCGCGGCCGTCGCGATGCGCCCCGCGGTGTGCGTGCCCGCGCCGACTCCGTAGTCCTTGCCGACCGTCGTCATCCAATTCGACGTGACGATGTAGTTGCCGAAGTCTTCGACCGACTGCTGATAGTTGTATCCTGCATACGTCAGGGTCACGACGTGCGGCGCCGCGAACACCTTGCCGTGGTGCGGTGCGAGTGGCGGGAACGCCGCGTGCGCCGCGGCGAATCCGCCGTCGCCCGTCGATGAATCCGAGATGTCTCCGTCGCCGCCGGTCGAACCGTCGTCGCCGGTTCCGGCGTCGGTTCCGCCCGGCCCTGCCGGGGTGCTGGTCGAGCCGCATGCAACGAGCAGCGCGAAAGCGAGAGTGAGCGAAGCGAACGATACTAGGGTGATGCGCATCCGCCCCCCTTACCGCATTAACGCTGCTTCGCGAAGCCAGCGAGCGCGTCATACGCCGCGTATTTGAAGATTTCGGACAGGGTTGGGTAGTTGAAGACCATCTCGATGAAGGTCTCGACGGTCCCCTTCAACGTGATGACCGCCTGCCCGATGTGCACGAGCTCGGACGCGCGATCGCCGATGCAATGGCATCCGATGAGCTCGCGCGTGGCGCGGTCGAAGAGGAGCTTGATGACGCCGTCTTTGTCGCCGACGATTTTTCCGCGCGCGTTGTCACGATAGAAGGCGCGGCCGACGACGTAGTCGATCTTGTGCTCTTTGGCCTGCTCTTCGGAGAGGCCGACGCAGCTCACCTCGGGGATCGTGTAGATGCCGAACGGCAGCAGGTGCGACACCTGCCGTTTGTACGTGAAGCCGAACGCATGGCAGATCGCGACGCGCGCCTGCTCCATCGACGTCGACGCGAGCATCGGAAAGCCGATGACGTCGCCGGCGGCGTAGATGTTCGCGGTCGCTGTCTTGTAGTCGTCGTCGACTTTGACATAGCCGCGCTTGTCGACCGCGACGCCGACCTTGGGGAGCTCGAGCTCCGTGGTGCGACCCGAGCGACCCGAAGCGGCGAGGACCTTCTCGGCGTCGATCTCTCCGCCGCTCTTCAGCTTGGTCACGATCCCGCGCCCGGCGACGCGCGCGATGTCGGTCGTCTGCTCCGAGAGCCGAATGTCGACGCCGAGCCCGGAGAGCGCGCCGCGCAAGCGCTCGCCCATCTCCCAATCGAGGAACGGAAGGAGCCGGTCGCGCCCTTCGACGAGCGTCACGTGGACCTTCATCGCCGCGAACATCGCCGCGTATTCGCACCCGATGACGCCGCCGCCGACGATGAGCATCGTCTTCGGCAGACGATCGATTTGCAGGATCGTGTCGGAATCGTCGACGTCCTCGTCGTCGAACGGAATGTTCGGCGGCTGAAACGGCGTCGATCCCGTCGCGATGAGAAACACGTTGCTCGTGAGCGTGCGCGGCGGCGCGCTGCTCTGCGCGATCTCGATCGTGTGCGCGTCGACGAAGCGCGCGAGGCCGTGCATTTGCTCGACGCGGTGACGCTCGAGGTTCCAGCGGATGCGCGCGACCTCGAGCTCGCGCACGGCGTTGTTGCGCGAGAGGAGCTTCGGGATTGCCAGCTCGCGGTTGATGTCGACGGTGATCCCGTAGAGATCGCGCTGCCTGTATCCAGAAAGAAAGATCGCCGTCTCGCGAAGTGTCTTCGACGGGAGCGTGCCGGTGTGCACCGCGGCGCCTCCCGGCTCCTCGGCGCGCTCGACGAGCGCGACCTTTTTTCCGAAGTACGCCGCCTGCACCGCCCCTTTCTCGCCGGCCGGACCTCCGCCCAGGACGATGAGATCGAAGTCGTACGCCACGCTTACTTCTCGCCGGGCGGCTTCGTGATGTCGACCTCGATGTCGACCTTTTGATCTTGGTGCCCGGCGAACGGCGGGTACTGAAAGCCGTTGAACGCGTTGGTTGCGCAGCGGCCGACCGCCGTGCCGTCGAACGGCGCGGGGATCGTCGCGTCGCGTGAGCGCCCGTTGTTGTCGATGATGATCGTGATCCGCGCCTTGCCCCACGGACCGTGGCGCTTGCCGTCTTCTTCGGTCGCCAGACCACAGTGGTCTTTCACCTGCGCGGCGGCGCGCCCGAGCTTTTGATCGACCATCTGCTTGTCGTACGGAACCTTGTTGCCGGCGGGCGGATCGGCGGTGGGCGCGGTCGTACCGCCGCTTCCACTTCCGCCGCTGCTTCCGCTCCCGCCGCTGCTTCCGCTTCCGCCGCTTCCACTCCCGCTTCCGCTGGAGCTCCCGCCCGATCCCGACGAGTCGTCGGGCGGCACGCACGAGCCCTCCTTCTCGATCGTCCCCGACGGACAGCCCGCTTGCTTCGGCGGCGCGGTGTTGCAACCCGCAACAACCAACGCGGCCAGCGTGGCCAACGAGACTCGAGCGCGTAGCGTAAGCAACGTCTTCCCCGTATTCATGCGCGCATTCTCCCCCTTCTCGTCCTCCCACGCAAAACGTTGCAGGAGGCCGCCCCTTACAGATCGGTGATCTTGTAGTCCTTGATCTTGTAGAGGAGCGCCCGATGGCTGATCTCGAGCACCTCGGCCGCGCGCGTCCGGTTCCCCTTCGTCTTCTGCAGGGCGCGGCGAATCAGGATCTCTTCGATGGCCGACGAAGTCTTCTTGATCGACAGCTCGCCGGTCGCCAGCTGCACCTGCACCGGATCGAGCGCGTCGCGGATCCTTTCGGGCAAGTCCGTCGTCTGGAGAACGTCGGCTTCGGCGAGGACCATCGCGCGCTCGATCGTATTCTCGAGCTCGCGCACGTTGCCCGGCCATCCGTACTCGAGGAGGAGCTTGCGCGCGTCGTTGCCGAGACCGCGGACGTGCGTGCCGAGCCGGATGTTGTTTCGCGCGATGAAGTGATCGATGAGTAAGTTGATGTCCTCGCGGCGCGCGCGCAGCGGCGGAAGCGCGATGGGAAGCACGTTGATTCGGTAGAAGAGGTCTTCGCGGAAGCGTCCCGCCTTCGCCTCGGCGCCGAGATCGCGGTGCGTGGCGGCGATGATGCGCACGTCGATCTTCACGTCCTTCGTGTCGCCGAGGCGCCGAATCGTCTCTTCTTGGAGCGCGCGGAGGATCTTCACCTGCAGGTTCAGCGGCAGCTCGCCGATCTCGTCGAGGAAGAGCGTGCCGTTCGTCGCCTCTTCGAAGAGCCCGCGCCGATCCGAGTTCGCGTCGGTGAACGCGCCTTTGCGATGCCCGAAGAGCTCGCTCTCGAGGAGGTTCTCCGGGATCGCGCCGCAGTTGATCGCGACGAACGGTCCGGCCTTGCGCGCCGAGCGCGCGTGGATCGCCTTCGCGACGAGCTCCTTGCCGACGCCGCTCTCGCCCGAGATGAGCACCGTGGTCTTGAAGTCGGCGATCTTCGTGATCGTCCGGAAGACCTCGTTCATCTGCGGGCTCTTCGCGAGGATCGACTCGAACTGGCTGTCTTGCCGGATCTGCTCTTTGAGCGCGCGGTTCTCGCGTCGCAAGGTCTCGCGCTCTTCGGCTTTGCGGAGCGCGAGGACGATCTCGTCCGGCTTGAACGGCTTACTGACGTAGTCGTACGCGCCGGCCTTCATCGCTTCGAGGGCGAGGTCCATGTTGCCGTACGCGCTCATCACGATGACCGTCGCGGCGTACTGCTTCGCCTTCAACGTCGCGAGGAGATCCATCCCGCCCATCTTCGGCATGCGCACGTCGGTGAGGATCACGTCGGGACCGAACGAGTCGATCAGCGGGAGCGCCGCTTCGCCGCTCTCGGCGACCTCGACCTCGTAACCGTGCTTGCGGAGGAGCGTCCGCAACACCACGCGGATGCTCTCTTCGTCGTCGACGACCAAGACCCTTCGCATGCGTTCGTCCCCGACCCCTCGCAAAGCTTGCGGTACCCGTCTGCAGCTTTCTTGCCCATCCTACGACAACCTGTCGTATGCGTCGCAAATCATGCAGACCGGCCTCGACAAGCTCGCCCGCTCCGAAAAGCTCCGCGCAAAGCTACGCGGCTCGAAGGTCGGCGTCCTCGCGCACCCCGCTTCCGTCGACGCGAACATGGTCCACATCCGGACCATCCTCCGCGCGATCGACGTGAAGCCCGCGGTGCTCTTCGGCCCCGAGCACGGCTACGGCGGCGAAGCGCAGGACATGATCGGCGTCGGCGACGCGAGCGACTCGGACGGCGTGCCGATCCGAAGCTTGTATGGTGCACGTTACGAGGATCTCATCCCGAGCGAGAAGGACATCGCGGGTCTCGACGTGCTCCTCGTCGATCTCCAAGACATCGGCACGCGCTTCTACACGTTTCAGTGGACGGTCGTCCTCGCGATGCGCGTCTGCGCGAAGCTCGGCGTGCGCGTGATGGTGCTCGATCGTCCGAACCCGATCGGCGGAGACGTATCGTCGCTCGAAGGTCGGATGCAGAAGGAGCGCTACCGGAGCTTCGTCGGTCTCGAACCGATCGCGGTGCGCACGGCGCTGTCGTACGGCGAGGTCGCCGCATGGCGCGCGGAGGTCGAGGGCGTGGCGCCCGGGCTGCTCGAGATCGTTCCGTACGAAGGGATCGATCGCGCAGCGCACGCGCCCGCGTGGGATCGCGACTTCGTGTTGCCGTCGCCGAACATGCCGACGTACGAGACGGCGCTCGTCTATCCGGGCGGCTGCTTGATCGAAGGGACGAATCTGTCCGAAGGGCGCGGCGTCACGCGGCCGTTCGAGATCGTCGGCGCCCCGTGGGTCGATGGTGCGAAGCTCGCCGACGGGTTGCACGCGCTCGAGCTGCCGGGAATGCGCGCGCGCGCGACGACGTTTCGCCCGACGTTCCACAAGCACGGCGGGAAGATCTGCGGCGGCGTGCAGATTCACGTGACCGACGAGGCGGCCTTTCGGCCGGTGGCGACCTACGTGGCGCTCACGGCGCTGGCCCACGCGCAGGACGCCGAGCGGTTCCGCTTTCGCACGGAGCTTTACGAGTACGGGGATGATATTCCGGCGTTCGACCTGCTGACCGGCTCAGCCGACGCGCGGTTGGCGATCGAGCGCGGGGAGGATGCGCGGGCAATCGCGATGGCGGCGAGCGAGCCCGATCCGATGTGGGGCGAGGCGATCGGCGAGGCGATGGCGGCCGCGAAGCGCGCGGCGATCGGATAGCGAGAC
>JBBQXV010000274.1:0-12526 GCA_038209335.1 Polyangiales bacterium
CGACGCGCGCGGCGACCGGAGCCACCGAGAATCCGAGCGGCGTCGTCTGCGCGAGATACGACGCACCGACGGAACGAAACTGCTCGCCGTGGCGACGAAACGCGCGCGACGCGATCGTAGGAGATGCGATCGGCGCAGACACGCGCGATGCGGTGACGCGAGCGTCGTCCGTGCGCGTGTCCGAGCAAGCGCAGACGAACGTGGAGCCGAAGAAAATCAGAGAGAGAGAACGAAAGAGAGCCGCTTTTGGGCGAAGCATGGCGCGTTGGACGGCGACATTTCGGGAACGATGCAACGAGTCACTGCGGCCGTTCGCGTGCGTCACGATCGTTCGCCCTCATCGAGCGCGCCTTTTACGAACGTGCTCGTCGATTGCTTCCTACGATTCTCAGCGACGCGCGCGCCGAGAAGCTCACGGCGCTGGGGCGAATGCTCGCGCAGCTCTCGCACGAGCTGAACAACCCCGTGAACGTCTGCAAAACGCGATTCACGCGACGAGTGACGGCGGCACCATCCGCGTGCGGACGTGGACCGACAGTGGACGGGCGATGGTGGAGATTGCCGACGACGGACCGGGCATCCCTCCCGAGATTCGCGAACGAATCTTCGAACCCTTCTTCACGACCAAGTCGGTCGGAAAGGGGACCGGCCTCGGGCTCTCGATCTGTCGGCAGATTGTCGTCGAGCAGCACGGCGGGACCATCGGCTTGAGCGACGAGCCACGTCGCGGGCGGCGTTCGTAATCACGCTGCCAGTCGACGGGCCGCTGACCGACTCGTAGAGCGTGGTTCATCGCGGAAGGCTCGAGCGGCGCGCGCCCGAAAGCGGCTGACGGGTCCGCGGATTGCAGCGCCCGCGCGCATGCGCACGCTCACCTCGTTGCTCGCCGCTCCGATCGCCATGCTCGCCGCGTCGCCGGCGATCGCCGCCGAGAGCGGCGTGAACCGACCGACCGAGCACCACGACGTCACGATCACGATCTCGCCCTACGCGTTCGCGTATCCGCTCGTCGAGGTGACGGGCGAGATCCGCCTCGCGCGTCGCGCGTCGTTTGCGGCGACCGCCGGCGCGGGTGGCTTTCGCGGGGCGACGCTATGGGAGGCGGGCGGGCAGCTTCGTCTCTACGCGCTCGGCGACTTCGACCGCGGGCTGCACCTCGGCGTCGGCGGACTGAGCGCGCGGTACCACTTCGCGTCCACATCCGCGACCACGAGGTCCGACGAGGCGACCGCGCGCACTGCGATCGTCGTGTCGCCGTTCGAAGGCCACCTCGAGCTCCCGCGCATCCGCGGGCGAAACGCGGCGATGGCGTACGCTTTCGTCGGCTACAAGTACACGATGCCGCCGCGTGGTCCTGACCGCGCGCTCGCGGGGCTCGTGCTCGAAGGCGGGCTCGCGATCGGTCCGGAGTGGCTCTACGGCGACGCGACGCGCGACGCGTGGTCGTCGCAGAGTTGGTACGCGATCTATGCTCCGACGCTCTACGTCCGTGCCGGTTGGTCTTTCTAATATCGACGAGCTCCCGCCGAGCACGCGCAAAGGGATCTGCCGCTCAACGCGCGATGAGCGCAGCGCCGGTCACGACGACGCCGACCACACCGAGGAGCGCCATCACTCCCGCGGGCATGACCTTCTTGCTCTTCCTGTACGCGCCGATGAAGCGCCCCGCGAGCGCCAGCGAGACGACCATGCCGACGACGAGGGCGAGCCGCGAGGTCGACGCCGAGCCGGCCGTGGTGACGAGGTAGGCGGCGAGCAGCAGGACGGCCCCCGAGATGCCTCCAGCGACGAGCGACGCACGGCTCTTCGCCTTCACGTAGCCGACGATGCCGCCGGCGATGGTGAACACACCGAAGGCGAAGAGATAGAGCCGCGCGAGCTCGAGCATCGTCCTCGACTACACGGTCCAGGAGCGCGGTGCACGCGAGTCGTGTGGCTGCCGCGGATCCGCTCGCGTCCGAGACGTTTCGGGCACCTCCGTGTCGGGGGTGCTTGCCGTCGCGCGCACTGCGAAGGTGACCGACGCGCCGGCTGCGATCTACTTCCAGCTCCGCGACGAACGCCAGGTAGAAGACGTGGTGACCGGGCACGGCGAATTCGATTTGACGATCGGCCCGGACATCACGCCCGTTCCCGTTCATGTCGACGCCGCCCTACCCGGGAAATGTTGGGCTTCCCCACTTGTTCGTCTTGTAGAGCCAGAGGACGCCGCCCGACGCCGGCTTCTGGTCCGTCGTGCGCGTCAGGCGACCGACGATGTGCGCCGTGCCACCCGGGCGAGACGCTGGCCGGCGGGGTCACTTGCAGCGCCGTGTGCGTGAACGCGATCGCCAGCGGGACCTTCGTGTAGCTCGGATCCTGTTGCGCGGCGCCGCCCCACGTCTGGCCGTCTTTGACCCACCCGACTTGCAGCGGGTACGAGCCGGCGGGCACGGCCATCGTGTGCGTATAGTTGGTGAGGCCTCACGGCTCGCGCGACGAGACGGAGCGACACGTCGACCCGCCCTCCAACGGGCCGCGACTGCTTCCGACGCCGACGTCGCATCCGCCCGGTCTATTGATGTGGCAGACGACGAAGCGCTCGTCGGCGGAAACTGGCTGAGGCTCGCCGTCCTGTTCTTGCCGCGACGGTCGCAGCTGCAGCTTCGGATCCGCGCTAGCGATCGCGCACGAGACGACGTACTCCCCGCAGATTTCGGCGCACGCTTTTTCGTCGAGCGTGCCGTCGGCGGCGATCGTCGCCGAGCGAACGCGAGCGGGCGCCTTCGTCACGCTGATGCTCGTGCTCGGTCCGTAGCCCCGCCCGATGAGGCATCCGCACCCCGCGCTCGTGAGCGCGCACGCCGCCACCACACCTTCAATCATCTTGCGCAGTGCGACGGGGTGCATGGACTCAGCGCTTCGTGAGCTTGCAGACGAAGAAGTTGTCGCTCGCGAATCGATGCGAGAAGTCCGCGTCGCCGTGCGCGAGTTGGCACGACTCCAGTTTCTCGTCGCTCGCCATGACTCGGGCGCACCACGATTCGCAAGGCGCAATCGTCGGTCGGTCGTCTGTGTCGACTACGATTCCCTTCGGGCTGTCGTAGAAGCCGAGGGTGTTGCTCGGCCCTTCGACGATGGCGTGACGCGCGGGAAGCCTCGTCGACGCGCCCCCACACGCGACGAGGAGGAGCGCGAGCGCAGATCGCATCACGCGAGCATCGCAGATGCGCGTCACGCGCGCGACGCGACGATGAAGTCGTGATCGATCCGCCATCAGAATGGTGGACGGTCACCGTGCGTGTACGCTGACGAAGAGGACCTGAGGGCTTCCGCGAAGGCGAACATCGGCGCTGACGGGAAGTAGCGCCGCGGAGGCGACTCGCTTGGTACGTGAGGTCGCACCAAAGCCGGTGCGTGACCGCGAAGAGGATGTTGCTGGCGCACCACTGTCGCGACGTGGATACGCTGCGCGTGCGAAAAATCACGTGCGATTCGATCCGCGTCATTCAGTCGGACGACAGCCGCGCGCGTGGATCCGCGTTTGCACTCTACGTCGCTCGTGAAGCGCGCCGCAGCGTCCGCCGTCGTCCTCTTCGCGCTGGCGTCGACCCGCTACGCGCGCGCAGAGGACGGCGTTGCGGATGCTGCGCCGCGCGTCGCGCCGTACGTCGCTGTCGGGTGGAATCCGATCGGCGTCCTCGCGGGGCGCTATAGCGCAGACGCGATCGTCTTCCCGCTGCCTCGGCTCGCGATCGTCGGCAGCGCGCACGTGCTTCGCACACGCGAGAACCACGCCTCCGCGCAGATCGACGGCAGGCGCGAAGACGACGAACCCGCCTTCAGTACCTTCGACCGCGGTTACGGCGGAGAGCTCGGACTGCGCGTCTACGCGCCGTGGTCGCCAGGCATCTCGGACGCGAGAGGCGCGTTCATCGGCGTCTCGTACCTCGGCGGCAGCTATTCGTACTCCGTCACGTCGGCGTCGCCCGGACCGCACGTGACCGCCTACGACGTGAAAGGCGGTGCCGTCGACATCGGATTCACGTTCGTCGTGCAGCGCTACTTCGTCGTGACGGTCGGAGGCGGGCTGCAATACCTCGAGCACTCGCCAGAGGTCCGCATGGACCAGTGCAACTCGGGCGACTCGATGCTGAACTGCCTTTTCCCTTCGTGGCAAACGTTCGTCAACGGCAGCGGCTTGCGCCCGCGCCTACTGCTGACGGTCGGCTTCGGGGCGTGATCTCGTTTCGGCGGCGAGGACGGCGTGATCACGACAGCAGCGCGCTCGATCCATTGCAAGGCTGCGCGCGAATCGCGATGCAGCGAGGAGCCGTCCGCGCGGTCGCGGAGGGCGCGAGCGACGACGTCGCGGACGACGTCGCGTCACCGAGCGTGCCGCACGCGACACGAGACGCCGTCGACATCGAGGGCTTCAATCTCGAAGCGAGCGTCCGCATCGACGCCGACGACGATGTCGGCCGGGAGCGCCTCTTCCGCTACGGCGCGCGTCCGCCTTTCGCGCTGGGCCGCATGCGCATGCTCCCCGGCGGTCGCGTCGCGTACCGCATCAAGCAGCTTCGCGACGGTCGCGCGAAGAGTCGCGTCATGACGCCCAGTACGCCGCCCGCGTGCCGGTCGAGTACGGCGACGACGAAGATCGACGACGACCATGCGTCGCGCACGAGCGAGCGAACGGCATCCTCGTCCCCGCGCCACGAACGCGACGAGCCGCGCGCCCGAAGCGACGCTCACGCGACAACTCCAGCATTGCAACTCAGCAGCGACTCACCGAGTCGCACGACAAATCACCAGCCGTCGGCGCTGGCATCCCATTCGCCGCCGGCACTGTCGCCCGCTCCGGCGCACGAGCTTCTCGCGCCGAACATCATTCACGCCAAGCATTGGACGCGCCTACTCGAAGGCCGCCTCTTCGCCGCGTCGGCGCGGATCGATTGGGCGACGCTGCTCCACCGCACGTTCGACGTCGACGTTCTCGAGTGCCCGACATGCCACGGTCGCCTGCGCGTCCTCGGCCTCGTGACCAACACGCACCTCGCACGCAGCATCCTCGAGTACCTCGGCCTCCCGACCGACGCACCGCGGGCCGCCCGCGCGAGAGACCCAACCGAGCTCGACGACACATCGACCGACGACTGACAACGCGCGCGCGAGCCGCGCGAGCGCGGACGTGCGTCTTTGGACGTGTTCAAGGAGTACGCGATTCCGCCCACGAGGACTTGCGCATGACGCGGTTTAGGTAAACTCGTTTCGAAGCGCCGCTCGTCGGGCCCAGCCCTCTACGTCGTCCTTCTCTCCTTGCGCCAGACTTTTTTGCCTCATATGCGAGGCGTAATGGCCGACGAGCGAAGGCGCTCGGCGGAGTGCTACGGCAAGATCCCCACGACCTCGTACCACTCGCGCTTCACGCCGCCGAGCGTCGATTGCATCGCGATGATCGTTCCACCGTACGACGTCGTTTGCATCGCGGTGATCGTGAGATGCGCTTTGTTCCCGTTGACGCCGGTCGACACGTCGAGCTCCGTCTTCAACGCGCGCGGGACGCCGCGGTTCTGGAGCGGCTCGAACGTAAAGATGCTCCACGCGTCGGTCTTCGCGTCACTCGCGAAACGGACCTCGACGGTGCGCGGGACTCCGACGTGGACGTTGATGCCTTTCGTGGCGATGTGCGCGAGTCCCACGTCGAGCCCGACGTCCTCGTCGTCCGGGAGGAGCGCCGCGAAGTACGGCACCGCGTTCGGCTTCGCCGGTACGCACGGATCGTGAAAGCCGCGCATGGCCGCGTTCGACCACCACCGCGCTATCGGGGCGCCGACGTCGGGCGGCACGAAGAAGTCGGTGCCGTCGATCGCCGTGCACGCATCGGAGACTTCGAAGTTGCCGGGGCCGCCATAGAGGATCGACCACGCGGCGTGCGCGGCGTCGACGTCGGTGTACGCGGGATTGCCGACTTGAAGCGGATCGGTCGCGGCCTCGACGAGCTCGTGCGAGGTCGCGGTGAGGATCGTCGCAGCCGGTTCGTTCGGGCATCGCGCGACGACTGCGTAGCCGATGCCGCCCTTCGCGGGCGCGACGTTCGTGTGGTACGCGGCGAACTCTTTGCAGCTGCGCGAGCCGTCCGAGAAGGCGAGCGTCGTCGCCTGAGGGTAGTAGAGGACGTAGAGCGACGTCGCGATGGCCTCTGCGTCCGTCGGTCCCCACTCGGCGTGCGATCCATCGAGGCTCGCTTTCAGAAACGTCTGCACGTCGTCGTCGGAGACGGCCGCCGGTGGCTGCATCGCGATCTCGATCGGCGCGGCGATCGTGGGCGTCGCGGTGCCGTACTCCTTCGCGAGCTGTTTCCACGCCGCGGACGACGCGAATTTCGGAAGGAACGCGAGCATCTCGTCTTTGCGCGAGTCGCCCGCGAAGAAGACGGGGACGACGCGCATCGAGGTCGCGAGGACCGGCCCGCCGCGCGTGACGGCTTGGGGAACGGACGGCATCCACGCTGGGTACGTGTCGCTCGGCGCGCCGAAATCGCCCGCGTCGGACGTCGTCGGGGCAGGTGACGGCGAGCTCCCGCACGCGACGATCAGCGAAGCGAAGAGGACGCGCGGCGACACGAATTTGATCATCGCACCGAACGAGCGCCAACGCTCGGGCAACCGCTTTGCGCTTCGCGTCCACCGCCCAGCGCGCTCTATTGGATGTACATGCCCTGGGCGTGATTGAGCACTGATCCTCCCCCGTTCCCGTGGACACGAAACCAAGCACGAGAGTGCGGTAGGAGTGTTCAACCATGGGACGGAAACGAAGGTCGTTCAGCGCGGAGTTCAAGGCGGAGGCGGTGGGCCTTTGCAGGGTCGGCGACCGCACGATCAA
The DNA here is from genome assembly GCA_038209335.1 of Polyangiales bacterium. Taxonomy (GTDB): domain Bacteria; phylum Myxococcota_A; class Polyangia; order Polyangiales; family Polyangiaceae; genus JBBQXV01. Next base: position 6,865 of record JBBQXV010000274.1, read on the forward strand.
GAAGGTCGCGAAGGATCTCGATCTGACCGAGACCGCGCTGCGTGAGTGGGTGAAGCGCGCGGACATCGATGTCGGCGAGGGGCCGCCCGGCGCGTTGACGACGGCCGAGCGCGAAGAGCTGACGCGCCGGGCGCGAAGAGCTGACGCGGCTGCGGCGCGAGAACAAGCGTTTGCAGATGGAGCGCGAGATATTAAAAAAAGCCGCAGCCTTCTTCGCGAAGGAGAACACGTGAAGTTTGTGTTCGTCGCGGCGGAGAAGGCGAAGTACCCCGTGCGCTTGCTCTGCGAAGTGCTCGAGGTCTCGCGCAGCGGCTACTACGCGTGGGTCGATCGCCCCGCCGCACCGAAGACGATCTCGGACGCGTGGCTCGTGCTCGAGATCAAAGCCGCGATGGTGCGCGGTCGCGGCGCATACGGCAGCCCGCGCGTCCACCGCGAGCTGCGTGCTCACGGCATTCGCGTCGGCAAGAAGCGCGTCGAACGATTGATGCACGACAATGGCCTCGTCGCCCGGCAGAAGCGCCGCTTCGTGCATACGACCGATTCGCGGCACGAGCATCCGATAGCACCGAACCTCGTCGATCGAAATTTCGACGTGCAGGCCGCCAACCGGGCTTGGGTCGGCGACGTGACGTACATCCCGACGTCGGAGGGGTGGCTGTATCTCGCGGTGCTGCTCGACCTGTTTTCCCGACGCGTGGTGGGATGGGCAACGAGCGCGAACAACGACCGCGAGCTCGCGCTCCGTGCGCTCGGTGATGCGCTGCGTGCGCGACGTCCGCGTCCCGGTCTGGTGCACCACACCGACCGCGGCAGCCCGTACGCGAGTGACGACTACCGCCGCGTCCTCGACGGGCACGCGATCACCGCGAGCATGAGCCGCACCGGCGACTGCTACGACAACGCCGTCGCCGAGAGCTTCTTCGCGACGCTCAAGGCCGAACACGTCGACTACGAGGACTTCGCCACGCGCGACATCGGCACCGCGTCCATTGGCGACTACATCGAGGGCTTCTACAACTGCGCACGACGGCACTCGCATGTCGGCTACGTCAGCCCGATTGAATTTGAATTGAGATCTCAGACGAAGGCGATTGCGGCATAGTCATGCTGTCCGCGGCGGCGGGGGAGGATCAAAGCGCCAACGAGAACGTGCCTCTCGGCGGTCTTCTCCCGACTTCAGTGACCCGTGGAAAGCGAACGGACTGTGCGCGATGAGGAGGGTGACTGCGGGGTCGGCATCATCGTCCGGCCACGCCAAAGCATTTCTCAAAGAGTACGCGATTCCGCCCACGAGGACTCGCGCATAACGCGGCTTCCGTAAACTCACACGTGCGCCGTCGCTTGTCGCGGTGCGCGCTCAACTACGACCTTCTCGCCCGAGACCAGGACGACCGCGACGGGCGCTCTGCAACGGTGATGAGCGATGAGCATCGACGATCCGCTAGCTCGCTTCCGCGACCGGCGCCACGTTCCTCGAGGCGGCCGGAGCCCGGGTGAACCACTCGGGTCCCTCCACGCTCATATCGCTTTGCGGAAGTGGAGCGCCTGCACGCCGGACTCGAACCGCTGCGTCGATAGGAGCTCGAGCTGCCGCCGACTCGACACGCCATGAAACAACGTGGGCCCGCGGCCACTGATGACGGGATGAACGACGATGGCGTCCTCACTACACGAAGTTCGTCCGCACTCGAGTCTCGGGTACTTGACGCTGAACGAGTTCAAGACGAAGAGCACCGATTCGAATTCATACCGCGAAGGGGCAACTTCCCAGATTCGCGTGGGCCAGTGAAGCCAGGCAGGTCAGCCGGACTCGGCTTTGAGAGCGGGGCTGATCGCCGCTCGCATGCTGGCGTATCAGGGCGGCGAGTGCGCGCAAACACGGCCACACGTCTCAACCACCACGTAGCGCGCGAGGCTACCTACTCGTTGACCGCGGCGCCCACGGCGTACCGCAGTGATCTCTCGCTGGCCATTGGCTTTCGCTGCTGCGCAGACTGACGATCTTCGAGCGCTCGTCGTGCCTTTTTCAACACGCTCTTTAGAACAACAGGTGCCATACTTCCGGCATGAGAAGCACTGCCGCCGCTTGCAGGATTTCCTCCTGCACCGTGCTCGCGGGATTATATGCTCTGCTCTCGGCGCACGGCTGCGGTGGACGTGCGGACGTCACGGGCGGAGGCGATGCCGGTGCCCCGAGAGTGTGTGTCGTCCCAGCGCGGATCGATATTGGAATCGAGTGTGCCTCGTTTGAAACGATCGCACGCCCGCCTTGTTTCGGCGCAGGGCTCTGTGGGAATGGGTATGTCGACAACTGTCAGTCTCTCAAGGACTATGAAGACTGCGACGGTTCGGCTTTTCTCGACGTCGCTACCAGCTGCGCCCAGCTCGGCTATACCGGCGGTAGGCTCGCTTGCTACGCCAACTGCCGCGCGGACATGCGACAGTGCGACGCTTGTCTGCCCGACCATGTGGCAGCGTGCGTCAGCGTCGTCTTCGACACACCGAATGGTTTCGGCGGAACACTTGCCAGCGATGGCGACAACATCGCGGTCGCGTTTGACGCGCCGGGCGGAGTGCGCTTCGGCCTGCTGACGAGCAAGCTCCAACCGATCGGGGCTTCCGGTTGTTTCGGGACCGAGGGATCGTTCGGTGCGGTCGCGCCGACGTCGCTAGGATGGCTATTTGGAGTCCAGCTCAGCGACCACGCGGACTTGTATGGCCTTGATCCATGCGGTGCTCTCATAGGCGGTCCGAAGCGATTGGACGGGGAGATATCTGTCCTTTCACCACGTGTGATGAACGGCAAGGCTAACGCCGGGCCACTCCTCGCATGGTATCCGCCAGCGATGCCACTCTCGGTAGTTCTCTTAGACGATGCTGGAAACTTCCAAACAACGCCCGCGACTGTTGACCCCGCCGCACAGTACGCACGTCGCGGGCCCGTCCGGGTGGTCTCCGTCGAAAACGGTTTCCTGATCGCGGCGAGTTACAGCACAAGCTCGTCTGAGGATGTGACGACCGTCACTGCCCGCATCGGGGCGGTCAGCGGCATGATAGAGGCGTCCCAGCGGCCTATTGCCGGCGATGTTCGCGACGTTTCGCTGGCGAAGCTCGGAGAAGAGATCTACTTCGCCTACACCAACAGCAGCATCACCGGCGGAGCGTCGGGTAGATACTGGCTTCGCCTCGATGCAAATGGCGCAGCTATCAGCCCCTCCACTCCTATTGCGCGACATTTCAGCTCGGAGCTCGTCGCGTTTGGCAGCTGGATGGGCGTTGCCAACGATGGCACGATAGGCGGCCTCGTGATTGCGCCGATCTTTGGAAGTGAGGCGCCGCCGTTCCTTGTCGCGCGGGCCGGCTCGAACTCTGGATATTGGGATGTCCTCAACGACCCCGCGGGCCCGATCGTCGCCTGGATGCACCCGGGTTTCGGGATGGCCCGCGTCCAACCATGACGCCGATCGACTAGGTATCACGGAGCAGCATCAGCGAGCGAAGCTCAAGGAGTACGCGATTCCGCCCACGAGGACTTGCGCATAACGCGGCTTCCGTAAACTCACACGTGCGCCGTCGCTTGTCGCGGTGCGCGCTCGACTACGACCTTCTCGCTGTCGCTCGAGGTCCAGGTCGGTCATGCTGTTCTGGATGGAACCCGCCAAGCCCGCGCGTGCGCTCGCGACGAGCGTTGCCGCCTTCGGATTCTCCGCGGTGGCTGCCGTCGTCGCGTGCGGTGGAACACTCGGCTCGGGAACCGGCGACGGTGGACCGCTGGTAATGAGCGACGGCGGGTCGACGGACTGCAATAAATCGCCGGGAGCGGGCACTTCCGCCGGCAGCGTCTCTGGTGCGACGCTCAACGTCGTGGGCGTGACGGCCGTCTACGTTCTCTCGAACGAGCTGGAGATCGTCCTCAGCGACATGGCCGCGGGATGCGCGCGCCAGCAGTCGGGTCCGGATGGCGGGACCCAGACGACGCTCAAGCTGTACCCTCCAGCCGCGGTGGGGACGTACGACGTCAACATCAGCGGCCCCACAAGCGCAAGCTTCGGGAAGTTCGACTTCGCGAAGGGAGACTTCGTGACCGCCGTCGGGGGCTTCGGCGGCACGGTGACCGTCGCGTCGATCAGCGCGTGCGCAGTCCGGGGTTCGTTCGACGTGTTCTTCCTCCACGGCGACCGGCTTCAAGGGACATTCAACGCGCCGATCTGCGGAGGTGCAGACGCCGGGTCGTTCAGCTCCGACGGCGGCACGACTAGAGATTGATGGCGCTCGGCGTCGTTGCGTGCGCGCTGAGCTTCGACTTGCCAGGCGAGTCGCTGAAGCTTCGTTCTAGGTTAGTCGCCGCTTCCGTCGGATGCGGCGCCCGCGTCCGCGACGAGCGTGCAGGTCGAAGGCACGATCCCGCACCAGACTTGAAACACGCAGTACGCATGCGCCGTCGTGGGGCCGCAGTCGTATGGACAGTCGATGAACGCCCATGAGGGTGTGCACGGAGCACCGTTCGCCGGCGGCCGCGACGGGCACTCGCTGCGGGGTGCAATCGGAGGCGGCGGGTTGAGAAACGTGATGCACGAAGCGCCGCCGACACAAGTTCGGTTCCCTGGGTATCCACCGACGTCGTGGCACTGGAGCGTCGTCCCGTCGGTGCAGGCTGCGCCTATCGGCGGGCAAAGGGGGCCGTTGCCCGTGCTCGCGTCGCTCACAGTGCCGTCGGCGCTCGCGTCGTTCGTCCCCGCGTTCGACGTCGAGCTGCACGCGGGCAAGCACGCCAGCACGACGACGAACGGCTCGCGAAGGCGCATCGACGGATCGTAGCGCGTCCGAAACGTGAAACTTGGTTTCTCCGCAGTCGCATACGACGATCGCGAGCACGTAACGGTGACGCGCGATTTTCTCGACGATCCGGAGCGGTTCATGGGCGGGTGACGAACCGAGCTTCGTCGCGGTGGGGCCATAGGCACCCGAAGCGAAACGTGATGCCCTGAAAAGTTCGCGCCCCGTGCGCGAACCCGGGGAGGACACCGTGCCCATCCGTCGAACGCTCGTCGCACTCGTTACTGCAGTCGTCGCCGCGCACGCGTTCTCGACATACGCGACGGCGGCGCTCGAGGCCCCAACGGAGGAAGCGCGCGGGTGCTGCTCGCATCACAAGGGTGTTTGCGGGTGCAGCGCGAACACCGTCGTGTGCTGCGACAAGACGTTGAGTCCGACGTGCACGTGCTGACCGACGCGCGCGTCGCCTCGGTACCCTACGAATGTTGGGCGCTGGTACGCACGCGCCCCCGCCTCACGCCCACGCCCGCGCGCACGCGCACGCCCGCGCACACGCCCGCGCGCACGCCCTTCCGCTCGCGGGGACGTCGGTGAGGCGCGCGCCGGTTGCGGAGCAGGAGCACGGCGGGATGGTAGACGGGATTTGCACGGGGGCGTGAGCGCGTGGGCGGGGCGCCCGGTCGTTCAATGATGGATCTCGATGAGCCTCATGTTCGATGTTCATGAGGCTCATGAGCGCTCCAGATGAGGCTCATGTTCGCTCCGGATGAGGCTCATGGTCGCTCCCGATCAGCGTTCTTGGCGGCGTACCTACGGCATCTCGTGGGTGTCGATCCAAAACCGAAGCTTCCCCCCGACCACGTCCTCGAGCACGCCACCATTC
>JBBQXV010000275.1:0-12495 GCA_038209335.1 Polyangiales bacterium
CACGGGCGATGCGCTCGCGGCGGCGGGGGGAATGGCCGGCGCGCGCTTCGGGAGCTTGCAGGCGCTTCGCGACGACAGCGAGCTCGCGTGGGGATTCTACGCGCGTCGTCGCCACGCGTTCCGCATCGCGCCGCCGCATCCGGCGATCGCGCTGCTGAATCGCTGGACGGCGCTCATGCGCGACGGATCGTTCGCGTGCACGTCGAACGTCGATGGGCAGCTGCAGCGCGGGCTCTTCCGCGCGGATCGGATCGTCGAGGCGCACGGCGCGATCGAATGGTTGCAATGCGCACGCAACTGCGGCGCGCCGGTCTTCGCGGGCGGGCTCGTCGACGTCGCCGTCGTTCCTGCGACCGGGCGCGCGCGCGGATCGCTCCCCGGGTGCCCGTCGTGCGGCGGGATCGCGCGTCCGAACGTGAAGCTGGCAGGCGACGAGATGTGGGATCCGTCGCGCGTGCAGGAGCAGGAAGAGCGGATGAACGAGTGGCTCGCCGATGTGCGCGGGCGGCGCGGTCGCAAGGTCGTCGTCGTCGAGTGCGGCGTTGGCGATCCGGCCATGCGCGCGCGCGGCGAACGCGTCGCGTCGGCGATGGAGGGGACGCTCGTGCGGATCGACGCGCGCGACGCCCACGTGCCGCGCGCGCACATCGGGATTGAGATCGAAACCGCCGCAGCGGTGGAGCGGATCGAAGTCGAGCTTCGGAAGATCCTCTAAGACTTCTTCGTCTCCGTCCACTTCAAGAACTTTTCGGCCGTCCATGTGTTCGCGACCTGCTCGGGCGTGAGCCACGCGCGCTCCGCGTTGAGCTTCGCGTATTTCACGCGCGCGAGCTCGTCGGAGTGGTGCGCGTCGCTCGTGAGGACGAACGTCGCCCTGCTCGTTCGCGCGCGCCGCAACGCATCGACCGACATATCGAGGCGCGGCAACCCGCCATTCACTTCGAGCGCGGTCCCCGTCTCTACCGCCGCCGTCACTACGGCATCGAGATCGAGCTCGATGGGCGGACGTGCGCCGATGACCCGCGCCGACAGATGCCCGATCATGCGAACCGTCGGATCATTCATTGCCGCGATGACGCGCTTCGTCTGCGACGCGCGATCGAGATCGAAGTGGTCGTGCACGGACGCAATGCAAAAATCGAAACCCTTGCGGAACTCGAGATCGTAATCGAGCGCGCCGTCGGCACCGATGTTGAGCTCGACGCCGTGGAGCAGCGAGAGCGTGTCGCCCAGCTCGCGTCGCATCGCGAGGATCTTCGCGCGCTGATCGACGAGCGCCTCGCGCGCGACGCCGGAGAGCGTCCCTTCGGCGTGATCGGTGATCGCGATCGCGCGGTAGCCGAGCGCCTTCGCCGCGGCGACGACCTCTTCGAGCGTCGACCGCCCGTCGCCCGAGAGCGAGGTGTGTACGTGAAAATCACCGAGGACGGTGCCGAGCGTCTTGGGGAGCGTGCCCTTCTCGGCCGCTTCGATCTCGCCTGCGTCCTCGCGCAACACGGGCGCGATGAACGGTAGGCCGAGCGCCTCGTAGATCTGCTCTTCCGTCTCGCTCGCGATGACCTTGCCGCCATCGATCTCCGACAGCGCGTACTCGTTCAGCGTCCAGCCGCGGGCGAGCGCGCGTTGGCGGAGCTTGATGTTGTGCCCTTTGCTCCCCGTGAAGTAGAGCCGCGCGGCGCCGAGCTGATGCTCCGCCACCACGCGAAGATCGATCTGCGTCCCGCGACGCGTGACCACGCTCGTCTTCGACTCGCCGCGACCGAGCACGCGATCGACGACGCTCAACGCGACGAACGCTTCCATCACTCCCAATGCGGACCCCGCGGCCGCGGCGACCACGATGTCGATGTCGCCCACCGTCTCCGCGAAGCGCCGAAGCGACCCGCAGTACGACGCGTGCGCGACACCCGGCAGCTCCCGCATGCGCGCCGCGATCCGCTCCGCGAGCGGCAACGCCACCGAGATCGGCGTGCGATCGAGCGGCCCCTGTTCTTCGAGCCGCGCGACGGAGCTCGCAATTTTCTCTTCGGATTTTTCTCCGAAGCCTTTGAGCGCGCGGAGCTTCCGTTCGGCGAGCGCCTTCTTCAGATCGTCGAGCGACTGCACGCCGAGCTCGGAGCGCAGCTTGTTCACCGCTTTTGGGCCGAGCCCCTGAATGCGCAAGAGCGCGACCACGCTCGACGGATGCTTCGCGCGAAGCCCCTCGAGCTTGTCGACCTTGCCGCTCTCGAGCAGCTCTTTGACCTTCGCCGCCGTGCTCTTGCCGACGCCGTCGATCTTGAGGAGCTCCTTCATGCTGAGCGTGCCCAGATCGTTCGCTTGCGCAGCGATCGCTTGCGCGGCGCTCTCGTACGCGCGCACGCGGAACGACTGCGGATCGCCTTCGTCGAGCATCGTCAGCTCGGCGAGCTCGCGCAACATGTCGAGGACGTCTTGTTTCGAGTCGGCCACGGAAGCTGATCTAGCTTTGCTTTCGTGGCGAAGAAAGAGGCACCGGCCGTTTCGGTGGCGATGTGCGAAGAGAGCGTGCACGATCCCGCGTCGTGCCGATTGCCCTTGGCTGCATGCGCCTGTCGACGGATCCGGATCGCGACGACGCGCGCTCGGTGGCGACGCTGCGGGCGGCGCTCGCGGCGGGGGCTCGTACGCTCGATACGGCGCGCGCGTACGGACTCGACGACAAGGACGCCGGACACAACGAGCGCTTGATTTCGCGCGTCCTCGCCGATGGATCGATTGAGGCGACGAGCGTGCGCGTCGTGACCAAGTGCGGGATGCGCCGACCGGACGGCGATTGGAGACCTGACGGGCGCGCGGGGACGATCGCCTCGGACGCGCGCGCGAGTCGCGAGGCGCTCGGTCGCCCCGCCGACGTCTTGCTCCTCCATGCGCCGGACCCGGCGGTGTCCTTCGCGACGAGCGTGCGTGCGCTCGCGCGCGCCGCCGAGGACGGGCACGCGCGGAGCATCGGCCTGTCGAACGTGACGCGCGGACAGCTCGACGAAGCGCTCGCGATCGCACCGATCGCCGCCGTAGAAATCGCGCTCGGCGCGTTCGACGACGAGAGCGCGCGCGGCGGAGTCGTCGCGCGCTGCATCGAACGCGGGATCGAGATCCTCGCGCACTCACCGCTCGGTGGGCCGAAGCGCGCGCCGCGCCTCGCGCAAGATGCCGTTCTCGTGTCGATCGCGCGTGGGCTGGCGGTGACGGCAGTCGAGGTGGTCCTCGCGTATCTGTGCAAACTGCATCCGTCGATCGTCGCGCTCGTCGGCGCGCGCACGCCGGAGACGGCGGTCCGCGCGATCGCGGCGTCCAGCATCGCGCTCGACGACGCTGCGCTCGCGCACCTCGACGCTCGTTTTCCTGCGCTCGCCGCCGTGCGTCGGCCGAGTACTACGAAGCCGCTGCCGTCCTCGACGCCGACGACGCGCACCGATGTCGTTCTCCTGATGGGGATTTCAGGCGCAGGAAAAACGCGCGCGACCGCAGCGTACGTCGATCGGGGTTACGTGCGGTGGAACCGCGATTCGATCGGCGGTTCGCTGCGCGGAATCGTCCAGCGGCTCGAAGGATCGCTCGCGTCCGGCGCTCACGGCGTCGTCCTCGACAACACGTACCTCACGCGCGCGACGCGAAACGACGTGATCGTCGCATCCGCCCGCCACGGCGCGCGCGTCCGCTGCGTCCACTTCGACACGCCGATCCACGACGCGCAGACCAACGTCGTGCTTCGCATGCTCGAGAAGTACGGCGCGCTCCTCGGGCCGGACGAGATCGCGCGTCACGCGAAGAAGGATCCGAACCTCGTTCGTCCGACGGTCCTCTTTCGCATGGCGCGCGAGCTCGAGCCTCCGTCGATGGACGAAGGTTTCACGGAGATCGACACCGTGCCGTTCGTCCGTTCCCCGCGCGCGTCCGCCGAGCGAGCCGGTGCGATGTTCGCGCTCGACGCTCTCGTCTGCGACGAAGCGCTCGCGCCGCGCGCCGACGCAGAAGCGATCGTCACCGCGGCCGCGCCCGAGGGAGCACCGTGCCTCGTCTTCGCATGGCGTCCCGACGCCGACGACGCCTGGCTCGCGTCCGCACGCGCGTTCGCGGCGCGCCTCGGCGATCGCACGCGACGCTCGATCGATTTCGACGTCTGCGTGCACGCCGGAGGTCCGCCCGTCTGCTGGTGCCGCCCGCCGTTGCCCGGTTTGTGGCTCGCGTTCGCGGAGCGTCACCGCGTCGATGCGTCGAAGAGCGTCCTCGTTGGAGCGTCCGCTGCGCACTCCACGATGGCGCGGGCGCTCGGGTTGACGACGCGGTGACCCGCGCCGACGCTCGCATCGACAGTCATCCGCGCGCCGCGTCGATCGCCTCGAGCGCGCTCTTCGCGCCCATCGCGATGGCGATCTGTCCCTTGGGTACGTCGTGCTCGCGCACGTTGATTCGCACCAACGTGCCGCCGGTGAGGTAGGCGACGCGCTCGCTGCGCTCTCGCACCGTCGGGATCGCCGTCCCAGCGCCGCACTCGATGACGACGAGCTTCGCCGCCTTCGCGCGCACGTCGGACAGCCACTCGTTCAACCGGTCACGCTGCTCGTCGTAGCGCGTCGTGTCGAAATCGTCGTCGTCGAACATCCACAAATTCGGACGCGCGAGCGCGCCGCACGACGCGCATTTCGGCAGCGGCTCGGCGGCGCGGAACGTTGCTTCGTCGACCGTGAGCGTGAACGGATCGCACGAGAACGACGGCACGCCGCAGTTGCCCGTGCACTGCAGCCAGTCGAGCGCGCCGTGGATCTCGTGCACGCGCTCGGCATCGAATCCCGCGCGCTGAAACCCGCCGTCGACGTTCGACGTGAAGACGAATCCGCCGTCCTTCATCGACGCGAGCCAGCGCTTCAAGATCCCGAAGCCCGCGTGCGGAAGCGTGCGCCGGTACAGCTCGAGCCGGTGACCGTAGAAGCCCCACGCGAACGCTGGATCCTTCACGAGCCACTGCGGGTTCGCGAGATCGACGAAGCTGAGGCCGAGCTTCTGGTACGGCGGATACGCTTTCCAGAACCCTGCGTCGCCGCGAAAATCCGGGAGCCCGGAGTCGACACCCATGCCGGCGCCGGACGTGATCAAGATCGCGGTCGCGCCATTCACGGCCGCCGCGGCGCGCTCGATGCTCGATGCGTCCATCGCCGTCAAACCGCGGCCTCTCGCGCGAAGATGTTGCCCAAGCGCGACGGCGCGACGTCGACACCGGCGCGGTGCTCTTCGGCGAGGGCCTTGATCCCGTCGAGGCATCGGTTCGACGCGCGCTTGAGCGCCGCGGCGCGCGCGGCCGACGCGCGGAGATCCGAGAGATCGATCTCTTTGCCGAACATCACGTCGATCATGTGATCTTGCGGAGGCTCGCGCCAGTTGCGCTTGAACTCCGTCGCGAGGCTGCTCGTCATGCCGTGCACGAACACCGGGATGACGTGCGCGCTCTTCGCTTCGAGCGCGATCTTGCCGACGCCCGATTGCGCGGGGAGAAACGAATACGGATCGTCGCCCTTGTTGCGCGTCCCTTCGGGGTGAAGGCCCATGATCGTACCCGGCACCTCGAGCTCGGCGACGCAGCGCGCGACGCTGAACAGGTTGAAGCCGGCGCGCTCGCGCTCGCGCATGATCGGCGGGAACATCCGCATCCCGCTCATCGCGATGTTCACGGCGGGGCCGATCGGGTGGTCGTAGAAGAACGTCGAGCGCACGGGGAAGAACATCCGGCGTGGCAGCGTCGTCCGCCAATACATGACCGCCGACACGATGTAGAAGTCGAAGAAAGAGCGGTGGTTCGCAACGACGAGGAGCGAGTCGTTCGCTCCGAAGCCGGCGAGGTTCTTCAGGCCGTGCACGCGCAGCCGACGACCGCCGCACGACCAGATCATGAGCGCCATGAACGTGTCGTTGAAGCGAGCGACCGCTACCGGGTGGCGCGAGAACGCGTCGCCGATGCGGAACGCTCGGCGTTCGCGGCGCGTCAGCGAGGCGAGCTGTTCGTCGGTCGGTTGCAGCATCGGGCCGAAGAATACGCGAACGTCAGCCGGGCAGCGACGCGACGAAACGGTCGACGAGCTGGGCGGTGTGCTTCGGCGTCTCCATCATCGGGACGTGGCCGATGCCCTCGAGCATCTCGAGCCGCGCGTTGGGCAATCGATCGGCGAGGGCTTTGCCGGTCGCCGGGTGAATGACGCGATCGAGCTCGCCGTGAATGACGAGCGCGGGCGCGGCGATCGATTCGAGATCTTCGGGAATGCCGTCGCCGGGCGCGGGAGAGACCCAACCGTCGAACAGGAGCGCTTGCGCGTCGCGGCGCGCGAAACGATCCGCGCCGAGGTGTCGCCTCATCGCGCGCGAAGATGGCGGTACCTTTTCGGCAACGAGACGGAGCAGACGATCGATGTCGTCGGGCCCGTCGGTGATGAGCGGATTCTCTCCGCGATCGAGCGCGTGCCCGAGCTCGCTCTTCTCGACGATGGGCCCAGCCGACCCGATGAGCGTGATCGACGCCGTGCGCTCCGGAAAATCCGCGGCGAAGCGGATCGCGATCCCGCCGCCCATCGAGTTGCCGACGAGGTGCGCGCGACGAAAGCCGAGCTCGGTGAGCAAGGCGGCGAGCACGCGCGCCTGACTGCCCGCGGACGCGGCGCGTTTTGGGATCGTGCCCGCCGCGCCGAAGCCGGGGAGATCCGGAATCAAGAGCGAGTGACGGCGACCAAGCATGCTCGCCATCAGCAGCCATCCTTCTTTGTCGCCGCCGAAGCCATGCACCAAGACGAGCGGCTCGCGCGACGTCGCGCCGAGGCCGAGCCATCCCGCGCGTTGGCGGAGGAAGTACGGCACGTGCACGCCTTCGATCACCGTCGATCCGCGCTTCACCCCCGCGACCCGGCGCACGACACCGGTGAGCGCGCGGTACTGCGCCTTGCCGACCGCGAGCTCGACTTCGCCCATTCGCTCGAGGAACTCCATGCCGAGAGCCTAGCCGATGGCCGCCTCTCCGTGCAGCGTGGTAGCCTTAAACAGCATGCCGCGCGCGATCGGACCATCACGCGCCTCGGCGATCGGCGAACGCAAGAAGGGCGGGCCCGCGGTCGAAGGATTCGCGTTCGGTCGCTGCGAATGACGAACCGATCTCGGCCGTTGCGGCATCATAGGCGCGGGGAGATGGATCCATCGATGCGTCGACTGCCGACACCGCTCCGTGCCCTCGCCATCCTCGCGCTCGTGATCGTAGGGGCCTCGTCGTGCAAGCGGTCGGGAGCGGAGACCTCGCAAGCGCCCGCGAGCGCACCGCCGGTCAAGGTCGAGTCGGCGACGATCGAGCAGCGGCCGATGCCGCACCTTCTGACGCTGACGGGAGCGCTCGTCGCGAACCAGCAGTCCGAGCTCGCGGCGGACGCGACCGGAAAGGTCATCGCGACGGAGGTCGAACGCGGATCGATCGTCAAGAAGGGACAAGTCATCCTTCGTCTCGATGCGCGCAACGCATCGCTCAGCGAGCGTGAGACCGCCGCGCTCGCGCAGGCCGCCGCCTCGCAACGAAAGCTCGCCGACGAGGAGTGCGAGCGAAGCAAGAAGCTCTTGCAGAGCGGATCGATCTCGCAGGCCGAGTTCGATCGCACGAGCGCGCAGTGCGCGCAGAGCTCGAGCTCGGCGATCGCCGCCGACACGCGCCGGCAGATGGCGATGAAGTCGATGGGCGACTCGTTCATCCGCGCGCCGTACGCCGGCCTCATCGCCGAGCGTTACGTCAGCGTCGGCGAGTTCGTCTTGCCGCAGACCAAGGTCGCCGTTCTCCTCGAGATCGATCCGCTGCGCCTTCAGCTCACCGTCGCCGAGGCGGCCATCCCGCTCATCAAGCTCGACCAGCACGTCGACTTCTCCGTGGCGTCGTACCCGGATCAATCGTTCGGCGGGAGCATCCGCTACCTCGGCCCCGCGCTCCGCGGAAACAGCCGCGATCTCCTGGTCGAGGCGCTCGTGAAGAACGAAGACCATCGCCTTCATCCAGGGATGTTCGTCACCGCGCGCGTCAGCCTCGGCGATCAAACGCTGCCGGTCGTCCCCGCCGATTCGATCCGCACCGACGGCGCGATCCACCGCGTCTTCCTCGTCGTCGATCAGCAGATCGAAGAGCGCGTCGTGCAGATCGGCGAAGCGCGCGACGGTGTCGTCGCGATCGCCGACGGCGTGAAGACGGGCGAGCGGATCGTCCTTCATCCCGCGGAGTCTCTCTCCGACGGCCAGCGCGTCGAGTAGCGGCGATGCAGTGGCTCGCCAACGTCTGCGTGCGCCGTCCGATCTTCGCGACGGTGCTGATGCTCGTCATCCTCGTGATCGGGATCGCCGGTTACCAAAAGCTCGGCGTCGATCGATTCCCGAAAATAGATTTCCCCGTCGTCGTCGTCACCACGCGCCTCGCCGGCAGCGCGCCCGAAGAGATCGAGACCGAGATCACCGACAAAGTCGAAGAGGCGGTCAACACGATCAGCGGCATCGACGAGATGCGATCGGTGTCGACCGAAGGCGTGTCGCAGGTCTTCATCCAGTTCGTCCTCGAGAAGGACGTCGACGTCTCGGCGCAAGAGGTCCGCGATCGCGTCAACGCGGTCATCCCGAATCTACCGCAGGGGATCGATCTCCCGATCGTGACCAAGGTCGATCCGGACGCGGCGCCGATCCTCTACATCGCCGTGAACGCGAAGAAGCCGGTGCGCGAGATCACCGAGATCGCCGACAAGCGCATTCGCCGGCAGATCGAGAGCATTCCAGGCGTCGGGCAGGTGACGATCGTCGGCGGACGAAAACGGCAAGTGAACGTACGCCTCGACCCGATTCAGCTTCGCGCGACGAGCCTCACCGCGGCCGACGTGCAGCGCGCGATCGCGAGCCAGAACCTCACCACGCCCGGCGGCAACGTCGAGACCGGACCGAAGCAGATGACGTTGCGCGTGCGCGGGCGCGTAGAGTCGCCGGAAGAGATCGGGAACCTCGTCGTACGCGACGTTGCGGGGCACCCGATCCGCGTGCGCGACGTCGCTACGGTCGAAGACGGCCAAGAAGACGTCGAGACCGCGGCGCGACGCGACGGATCGCCGTCGGTCATCTTGTCGCTGCGAAAGCAGTCGGGCGAGAACACGATCGCGGTCGTCGACGGCGTGAAGGCGCGCCTCGCCGAGGTGCGCCGCGCTCTCCCGCCCGGCTACACGCTCGAGGTCGTCCGCGACAACTCCGAGGTCATTCGCACCAGCGTCGACGCCGTCAAAGAGCACTTGCTCCTCGGCGCCGTGTTCGCCGCGATCGTCGTCCTCCTCTTCCTCGGCAACGTGCGCAGCACAATCATCGCCGCGGTCGCGATCCCGGTGTCGATCGTCGGTACGTTCGCGCTCATGTGGGCGGTCGGCTTCACGCTCAACATCATCACGCTCCTCGCGCTCGCGCTCGCCGTCGGCATCGTCATCGACGACGCGATCGTCGTCCTCGAGAACATCTTCCGCTTCGTGCACGAGCTGAAATACAAGCCGTTCCCGGCGGCGATCCTCGCGACGAAACAGATCGGCCTCGCCGTCCTCGCGACGACCCTCTCGCTCCTCGCGGTCTTCCTGCCGATCGCGTTCATGAGCGGGATCGTCGGCCGCTTCTTGAAGAGCTTCGGCCTCACGATGGCGTTCGCGATCTTCGTCTCGCTGATCGTGAGCTTCTCGTTCACGCCGATGCTCGCCGCGCGCTGGCTGAAACGCCCCGTCGGCGAAGAAAAGCCAAACGCGCTCGAGCGCCTGGTGAACGTCTTCTACAAACCGGTCGAGCGCTCGTACATGGTGATGCTCGGCTTCGTCATGCGTCACCGCTGGATCGGCGTGCTCATGTGCGTCGTGACGCTCGGATCGCTCGCCGTGCTCGGACCGCGCGCGCAGAAGGGATTTCTCCCCAAGGCCGACGAAGGGCACTTCGAGATGAACATGCGCGCGCCCGAGGGGACGAGCCTCGAGTCGACGGAGCTCACGGCGGAACGCATCGCGCGCGCCGTCCGGAAGATCCCCGGCGTGACCGCGTCGCTCGTGACCATCGGCGACAACGATCAGAAGACGCCGAACCTCGCGCGCATCTACATCAAGCTCGTCCCGCCCGATCTCCGAAAGGAGACCCAGCAGGATCTCATGGAGAAGGTTCGTCGCGAGATCGTCGCGAAGCAGGACAAGAGCCTGCGCATCGACGTCTCCGAGGTCGCCGCGTTCTCGAGCGGCAACTCGACCGCGGCCGTCACCTGGCTCATCTCGGGGCCGGACATCGACAAGCTCGCGGAGTTCACCGCGAAGGCGATCGAGAAGGTGAAGAAGGTCCCGGGCGCGGTCGACGTCGACTCGACGCTCGTCCTCGGCAAGCCCGAGGTCGCGGTGTTCATCGATCGCGAGAAGGCGGCGGACCTCGGCGTGCAAGTCGCGGACATCGCGAACGCGCTGCAGCTCCTCGTCGGCGGGCTCAAGGTGTCGTCGTACGAAGAGCGCGGCGAGCAGTACGACGTGAATGTCCGCGCGCAGGCGCGGTTTCGCACGGACACCGAGGGGCTCGCGCTCATGACGGTGCCGTCGTCGCGACTCGGAAGCGTTCCGCTGCTCGACGTCGTGAAGCTCAAGCCGGGCACGGGACCCTCGCAGATCAACCGTTTGAATCGGCGCCGGCAAGTGACGCTGACCACGAACGTCGCGCCGGGCGCGGCCGAGGGCGCGGTCTCCGAAGGCGCGGCGAAGGCGATCGCGTCGCTCAATCTCCCGGCCGGCTACACCGCGTCGGCGACGGGCCGCTCGCGTGAAATGGGACGCGCGGCGGGCGCGTTCGGCATCGCCGTCGGGCTCTCGTTCATCTTCATGTACCTCGTGCTCGCGGCGCAGTTCGAGTCGTGGATCCATCCGATCACGATCCTGCTGACGTTGCCACTTACGATCCCGTTCGCGCTCCTGTCGATCATCCTCTTCGGGCAGCAGCTCGACATCTTCTCGGTGCTCGGCATCTTGGTGCTCTTCGGCGTCGTGAAGAAGAACGCGATCCTCCAAGTCGATCACACCAATCACTTGAGGCGCGAGCAGGGGATGGATCGCATGAGCGC
Organism: Polyangiales bacterium; assembly: GCA_038209335.1. GTDB lineage: Bacteria > Myxococcota_A > Polyangia > Polyangiales > Polyangiaceae > JBBQXV01. Next base: position 11,126 of record JBBQXV010000275.1, read on the forward strand.
GATCCTCCAAGCGAACAAGGATCGCCTCCGTCCGATCTTGATGACGACCATCGCGTTCGTCGCCGGCATGTTGCCGCTCGTCTTCTCGAAGGGGATCGGCGGCTCGAACAACCGCGCGACGGCTGGCGTCGTCATCGGCGGTCAGTCGTTCTCGCTCCTCCTCACGCTCCTCGCGGTGCCGGTCATCTACTCGCTCTTCGACGACGCATCGCAGTGGTACAAGCGCAAATTCGGCTCGCGCAGCACGCCCGAAGAGACTGGCGAGCTCGAGATCGACGCGACGATCGACGCCGCGACGCCGCGAGGCGATGCGCCACAAAAGCACGCCGCCGAGTAGCAGCGATTGACGAGCGTGGTCTCTTCGTGACCCACTGGTTCACGGGGAGCTGTCACCCATATGAAGGTTCGTTTTCTCGGAGTGCGTGGATCGGTGCCGACGCCGGGATCGTCGACGGTGCGCTACGGCGGCAACACCGTCTGCACCGACGTGCGCCTCGCCGACGGCACGGTGCTGATCCTCGACGCCGGAACCGGCCTCCGCGAGCTCGGGCAGATCCTCACGAAGGAGGCGCACACGGGCGTCCTCCACTTGTTGCTCACGCACCTTCACTGGGATCACATCCTCGGTCTTCCGTTCTTCAAGCCGCTCTGGAAGAAGGAGACGCAGATCAAGGTGCACCCGCTCGCGACCGAAGCGCAGCGGCACGCGGCGAATCGTCGTGCGCTGTTCGACGGGATCCATTTTCCTGTGCGCGCCGCCGACGTCCCCGCCCAGATCGATTTCGTCGTGAACGACGACGCGGTGTGGACGATAGGCTCGGCGCGCGTGTCGCGGATCGCGCTCAATCATCCGGGCGGAGCGCAGGGTTACCGCGTCGACGACTCGGACGGGACGTCGCTCGCGTACCTCACCGACAACGAGCTCTCGCCGCCCGGCGAGGCCGAGACGACGATGGACGCGCTCGCGCGCTTCGCGAACGGCGTCGATCTGCTCATCCACGACGCGCAGTACGTCGCGGCCGACATGCCGGCGAAGCGCGGGTGGGGTCATTCGACGGTCGACGAAGTGCTCGCGCTCGGACAGAGCGCAGCGACGAAGCACCTCGTGCTCTTCCATCACGAGCCCGAGCGCGACGACGACGCGCTCGACGCGCTCGGCGTGCACGCGGAGCAGTTCTTTCACGAGCGATCGTCGACGACGCGCGGATCGGTCGCGCGCGAAGGGTGGTCGGTCGTTCTGTAGTTGGTTCCCGAGGAGGCGTCGCATGGCATCGAAGGAGCAAGAAGAGCTCGTCGCGAAGATCAAAAAACTTCTGACGAAGACGTACGGCGACGCGAGCGTCGAGAGCATGAAGAAGCTCTTCGACGCC
>JBBQXV010000276.1:0-12456 GCA_038209335.1 Polyangiales bacterium
GGCGGCGGCCGTCGACTGAAACGGCGGCGCGTCGTCGCCGATGCGCAGCGATCCGCCGCCGTCGTGCGTTGCGGGCGTTGCCGTGAGCAGCGCTCGGAGCGCGCGCGCGCGACGGCGTGCGAGGAGGAGGATGCCGATTCCGGCGAACCCCGCCGCGAACGCTTCGGCGATCCATCCGACGGGCGCGCCGAGCGAATCGGCCACCGCGGCTCCGTTCACCGATATCGAGCTGAAGGTCGCTCCCGAGATCGCGAGGATGGGCGCCGGATCCGGGCCATCTTCGTTGGTGAAGACCCAGAAGTCGTGCCGCTCGTCGCGACGGATGGCGATGCGCCCACAGGCGGATTTGTCCGCGCTTAGGATCCGCTCGTAGGTTCCCGCGCTCCCTTCGGCGGCATCGATCTTCATCCGAAACGCGCACGAGGGGGCGTTTGCGTCGTCGTCGCGCTGCACGTGAAGGCGACCGGCGTCGGCGGCGAAATGCGGCGCGTCGGCGAATGGTGGGAGCTCGACGATCTTCGACAGCGACGCGACGTACGTATCGGCGTCCGCGCGACCGACCTTGCGCGCGGTCGCGAGCGCGGCGACGACGAGCGAGGCGCCGAGTATGGCGTAGGTGATGCCGGCGAGCGCGGCGTCGAGCGCGCGGCGGTGGCGGTGCGCGACGAGCATCGCGATCGGGAGGACGACGACCGAGGTGACGGCGAGCGCAATCAACATGATGATGGCGATGAAGAGATCGTTCCCGGTCCAAGGCCGCGCCGAATAGACGAGGACACGGCTGGCCGCGAACATCGCGCCGAGCACGACGGCGGGGAGCGCGCAGATCGACGCGATGCTCGTGAAGACGAGCGCGCGCGGACCGAACGCGGTCTTCGCCGCACGACGCGCCGCGAGCGCGAGCAGCGCCATGCCCATCGCGACGAGCCAGACCACCGGCATCCGCGCCGCGAGGAGGCTCGACGACTCCGTGATGCTGGTCGAGGTCCACCCCGCGAGGACCACGATCGTCGACGCGCCGGCGCCGACGATCAACCACGCGCCCCACGCGCCGCCGGACATGGGACGGCTGGCGAACGGCGTGATGTCCTCCATCCCCTCAACATAACGCCTCTGGCGCCCCGCCTCTTCCCTGCGTTAGACACCTCTCCATGCCGCGTCGTCCTCGACTCCTCGTGTCGTTCGCTCCGATCTTCGCCGTCGTCGCCGCCGCGTGCTCGCCGTCGCCGCCGCCCGTCGATCCGCGTCCCACGCCGAGCGTCGTCGCGTCGACGCTCCCGCCGCTGCCGTCCTCCTCTTCTACCGCGACGACCGCGTCGCCCGAAGCGGCCGCCGCCGCAGACGCCGCGTTCGCGGATCTCGCGAAGCGGTTCGTGCGCGGCTACTTCGAGCGCGCACCGGTCGTCGCGACGAACGTCGGATTCCACGACTTCGACTCGCAATGGCCCGACGTGAGCTCCGAGGGTGACGCGAAGGTGCTCGCGTTCGTCGCGCAGATCCGCAAAGAGCTCGAAGCGCTTCCGCGCGCGGCGCTCGGCACGCAGAACCAGATCGATCTCGCGATCCTCTCGAACCAGCTGGATCAAATGCAGTTCGGCATCGAAGAGATGCGCGCACCCGAGAAAAATCCGCGCTTTTACACCGAGCTCATCGGCGACGGCATCGACCCGCTCCTCACGCGCGACTTCGCGCCGCTCGGTGATCGCGCCGGTGCTCTCGTCGCGCGCTTGCGCTCGGTCGACGCCGTGATCGCAACGGCCGAAGCGCGCCTCGGCTCGCCCGCGCGCATCCACACCGAGACGGCGATCAAGCAGACCAAGGGGCTCGTCGCGCTTTGCGAGAAAGGGCTCGCGCCGCACTTTCCGAAGGGGACCGAGCACAAGGAGATGCTCGACTCGTCCGCGAAGACCGCGGCGACGGCGCTTCGTCGTTTCCAAACGTTCCTCGAGACGAAGGTCCTCCCGCGCAGCGACGGATCGTTTCGCGCCGGGCGCGCGAAGCTCGAGAAGCTCCTCCGGTACGGCCTCGAGGACGACGTCGCGATCGACGAGCTCGCGACGGGCGCGCGCGCGCTCATGGCGCAGACGCAGGACGAGATGGTCGAGAGCGCGAAGGAGGTCTGGCCGACGATCTTCAAGACGCCGCTCCCCGTCGCGAGCACGTCGGCGGAGAAGAAGGCGCTGGTGCGCAAGGTCCTCGACAAGCTCGCGGACGATCGATCCGACAACAAGACGATCCTCGCCGACGCGACGAAGCTCCTCGGTGAAGCGACGGAGTTCGTGAAGAAGGAAAACATCGTTCGCGTGCCGGACGAGCCGTGCCGCGTGATCGAGATGCCCGAGTACCGGCGCGGCGTGTCGATCGCGTACTGCGATTCGACCGGGCCGTTCGAGAAGAAGCAGGAGTCGGTCTACGCGATCGCGCCGACGCCCACCGACTGGCCCGCGAAGCGCGCCCTGTCGTTCTACCGCGAGTACAACCGCGCGATGCTCGCGGACCTCACGGTGCACGAGGCGATGCCGGGTCATTACCTCCAGGCGATGCACGCGAACCGATCGAAGAGCGAGCTGCGCGCGCTCTTCTCGAGCGGGCCGTTCGTCGAAGGGTGGGCGGTGTACGCGGAGAGCGTGATGGCGAAGCACGGCTTCGGCGGCGCAAAGGTTCGCCTCGAGCACCAGAAGATGGTCCTGCGTCTGTGCGCGAACGCGATCTTGGATCACGACATCCACGCGGGCGCGATGGAGGAGAAGGAGGCGCTCGCGCTGATGATGGACGAGGCGTTCCAAGAAGAGGGCGAAGCGGTCGCGAAGTGGGCGCGCGCGCGGCTCTCGGCGGGGCAGCTGACGACGTACTATTACGGCTTCACCGAGATGAAGAAGCTGCGCGCGTCGGCCGAGAAGGCGTCCGGATTCAGCGAGCGCGCGTACCACGACAAGCTCCTCGCGTTCGGATCTCCTGCGATGAGATACGTGAGGAGGCTTATGCTCGCCGAGTGATGCGACGCCGAACGCTCCTCGCCGTCGCGACCGCGCTCGTCGCGTTGGTCGCGATCTTAGGAATCGGGTGCGCAAGCGACGGACGCGACGCACTGAAGAAGAAGGACGCGGAGATCCCGACGCCGCAGACGATCGACGAGCTGAAGGCGCGCGTCGCGACGATCCTCGCGGAGGAGCACGTCCCCGGTGTCGGCATCGCGCTCGTCACCAACGACGGCATCGAGTGGTCGGGCGGCGTCGGAAAGGCGGACGTCGCGAAGGGGACGGACGTCACCGCCGACACGATGTTCCGCGTCGGATCGATCACCAAGTGCTTCGTCGCGCTCGCGATCCTGCGCCTCGTCGACGAGAAGAAGATCGCGCTCGATGCGAAGCTGAAGGACCTCGCGCCGGAGATCGCGTTCGACAACGCGTGGGAGAGCACGCGCCCGATCACCGTCGCGCATCTGCTGGAGCACACCGCTGGCTTCGACGATTTTCGTCCGCCCGAGTACGTCGCGACCCGCGACGACGTTCCGCTGCGTGACGTGCTGGCGGTCGATCCGCGATCGCGCGTCTCGCGCTGGTCGCCGGGGACGCGCCACTCGTATTCGAATCCGGGCTTCACGATCGCCGGTTACCTCATCGAGAAGACGACCGGACGCGCGTACGAAGATTACGTGCGCGACGTGCTGCTGACCCCGCTCGGCATGACGAATGCCGATCTTCGCCGCACGCCCGCGGTCGATGCGCGCCTCGCGCAGGGCTACGTCGACGCGACGCCGACGCCGGTCGCGTACATCTCGATTCAACATCGACCTGCAGGGAATCTGCACGCATCGCCGGCGGAGCTCGCGCGCCTCGTGCAGCTCTTTCTCGGACGCGGGGAGATCGACGGGAAGAGGCTTTTTTCGCCCGAGACGATCGTCGCGATGGAAAAGCCGCGCACGCTCCCGCCCAACGTCCTCGGCGTCGGGTACGGGCTCGCGAACTACACGTCGCTCGTGAACGGCTACGTCGCGCACGGACACAACGGCGGCATCGACGGCTTCCTCTCCGAGGCGATGTACATCCCGGAGCGCGGCGTCGGCTGGGTCGTGCTCATCAACGCCGGAAGCTCGAACGCGCTCGACCGCGTACGCCGCCTCGCCGCGCGGTACCTCACGCGCGACATGCCGAAGCCCGAGCTCCCGACGGCGGCGACGATGGCCATCGATGCGAGTCGCGCCGGGTACTACGCACCTGCCAATCCGCGACTGCAAATCATGGCGGGGATGGAGCACCTCTTCGGCGGACGAACGATCGTCGTCAAAGACGGCGCGCTCTGGGAGCGGAGCTTTCGCGAGCGCGCGAAGCAGCTCGTCCCGACCGGCGCGCCCGACGGATTCCGCAGCGACGACGAAGGGACGACGCGCCTCGCGTTCGCGCGCGACGACGCGGGCAACGACGTGCTCCTCTCGAACACGCGCTACTACGTGAAGAGACCGACGTGGACGATCGTCGTCGAGCGCGGCGTCGTGTTCGCGTCGTTCGCGCTCATGGCGTCGTCGATTCTCTTCGCGCTGGTATGGGGGACGCGGTGGCTCTTTAGCAAGCGGTACCGCGCCCGCGCGCGGCCGTTGGCGACGCGCGTGGCGCCGATGCTCGCGTCGGTCGCAGGCTTCGCGGCGCTCGCCATCCTCCTGTCGCTCTCCGGCATTCGCCATTTCATCCCGCTCGTGAACCCGCGCACGGTCGGCGCGTTCGTCGGTCCGCTCGTGTTCACGTTGATGGCGGGCCTCGGGCTCGGGTTCGCGCTGCGGAGCATCGTGCGGCGGCACGAGACCTCGGGTGCGGTGAAGATCCACTCGCTCCTCGTCGCGCTCGGATCGTGCGTGATCGTTCTGTGGATGGCGTACTGGCGGCTTCTCGGCCTGCGTCTCTGGGATTGGTGAGACGGTTATGGACGCGCGACGCGGAGCCCGATCGCGTCGGCCTCGCGGATGACCGTCGAGAGACCTTCTTGCGTCGATGCGTGCACGAGCACGTCGGCCGCGGCCATCCACGTGAGCGCGTCGGTGCGTGAGACCTTGCCGACGAAGCGAGCGTCGACCCCCAGCTCTGCGGCCTTCGCTTCGAGTCGAGCGCGCTCCGGTCCGTCGCCGACGACGACGATGCGCGCGCCGTGCGTCGCGGCGTAACCAAGCGCGACGTCGACGCGCTTGCTCGCGATCAAACGCCCGACCGAGATCGCCAACGGCGCTCCGTCGCCGATCGCGTGACGTCGCGCCGCGCCGCGCGCGCGAAGCTCCGCCAACGCAGGCAGATCGATCGCCGCTTCTTCGACGCGCACGATCGCTCGCACGCGCGCCGCGTCTGTCGCATCGATCGCGCGAAGGAGCTCGTCGCGAAGCGAGGCCGACACGAAGCGCCACTCGCGCGCGCGTCGCGCGATCGCGCGCACGACCGCGCCGCGCATCGCCGCCGGCAACCGCGCGAGCAGCCGAACGTCCCCACCATGCGAGACGACGTCGAGCTCCGCCGTCGCCGCGATCCCGATCGGCCACGCGCAAGGGAGCGCCCAATGCGCCACGACGCGATCGACCTTCATCCGCGAAACGTCGCCCCGCGCCTTCGCCGTCCAACGCGCCAGCTCGACCACGCGCCACGGCTTTTCGTGCAACCGCGCCGCGATCCCCGGCCATCCGAACGCTCCGCCCGCGATCGGCGCGACGATCCGCACGTCGTGCCCCTCACGCTCGAGCCGCCGCGCTTCGGCGCGAACGAAGTGCCCCGAAGCGTCGTCGTCGTCGCTCGGATAGCTGGTCGTCACCAAGGCGATGCGCATTGCGTCACTCGATCTCGTAGCCCACGCGTGTGCCGAATGGTAATCCCCTAAACATGACCACACCCGCCCGCACCGTGAAAATCCACGGTCGCGTCCTCTTCCTGACGGAAGACCAGGCCCTCGTCGAAGAGCAGCTCGCCGGCAAAGACATCGCGTTCGATCCGGAGCGCGCGCTCATCGGGAGCATCTCCACCGACGAGCTCACCCCCGGATGGGTTTGCTACTACTACGACGAGACGCTCGCCCGTTACTGCCTCATCGGGCTTCGCGGCGGGAAGATCAAACGCGACGCGATCAAAGACGGCGGCTTCGGCGTCATCGTCAGCGGGATCTCCAAAGGGTGCGGATCCAGCCGCGAGACCGCGCCGTACAGCGAGCTCAAGGCGGGCGTGCAGCTCGTCATCGCGAAGAGCATCGAGAAGATCTACCGGCAGAACGCGCAGAACATCGGCCTTCTCACGAGCACCGATTTCGGTCTCCTCGATCGCATCGCGAAGGGCGACGAGATCCCGATCAGCGAGTTCACCAAAGGCCTCGATCCGATCAGCGCAGGCATCGTCGAGCACGGCGGCCTCTTCGCGTACAACCGCGCGCGCCTCGCCGGTACCGCGACGCCGCCCGCGATCACCACGCCCGCGCGCCCGATGACCCTCTGCGAAAAAATCCTCGCGCAGCACGCCATCGTCGACGCCAAAGCCGGAGAGATCGGCGTCGTCGGCGTGAAGCCCGGCGACGCGTTCTTCGCGCGCGCCGACGTCCGCTTCTCGCACGAGTACGTCACGCCGATGGCCGAGGCGCTCTTCCTCGCGGGCCTCGGCAAGGACGCGAAGGTCACCGAGCCGGAGAGCGTCTTCGCGTTCCGCGATCACCTCACGTTTCTCGATCTCATCATGCCGAAGGCGCACAAAGACATGGGCCTCCAAGAGCAGGCCGCGTCGCTCGCGACCGTCCAAGAGAGCTTCACGAAGCGCCACGGCGTGAAGCTCTATGGAGAGGTGCACCGCGACGGAAAGCTCGTCGGCAGTGAAGCCATCTGCCACAACAAAGTCGTCGAAGAGATCGCGCTCCCCGGTCAGCTCGTGATGGGCACCGACTCGCACACGTGCATGGCGGGTGCGCTCGGCTGCTTCGCGTTCGGCGTCGGATCGACCGACATGGCGAACGCGTGGTTCACGCGTGACGTGCGGGTCACCGTGCCGGAGACGGCGAAGTTCGTGCTCCACGGAAAGATGCCCGCGGGCGTCTGCGCGAAGGACGTGATGCTGCACATTCTCGCGACGCCATTCTTCAAGACCGGCGAAGGCATCGGCAAGGTGATGGAGTTCACCGGCAGCGGCGTGACGGCGATGGGGCTCGACGAGCGCGCGACGCTCACGAACATGGCCGTCGAAGCGGGCGGGTTCACCGGGATCATCGAGGCCGACGACGTCGTCGTCGACTACTTGGTGAAGCAGCGCGGCGCGAACGCGGCCGACGTGCGAAAGCGAATCGTCCGCGCGGACGAAGGCGCGACGTACTGCGCGACGTTCGACATCGATCTGACGACGCTCGTCCCGATGGTCGCGACGCCCGGCGATCCACGAAACGGAATCGCGCTGTCGTCGCTCGAGTCGACGCACGGCGGCGAGGTGAAAATCGACATCGCGTACGGAGGCTCGTGCACCGGCGGCAAGAAGGCCGACATGGACATGTACGCCGCGGTGCTCGGCGACGCGGTCGCGAAGGGGAAGCGCGTCGCGCCCGGCGTGCACCTCTATCTGCAGTTCGGATCGCAGGACATTCGGCGGTACGCGGAGGAGAAGGGCTACCTCGACATCTTCGCGAAGGCGGGCGCGGAGCTCGTCGATCCATCGTGCGGCGCGTGCATCAAGGCGGGGCCGGGATCGAGCGACTCGCCGAACCAGATCACCGTGAGCTCGCAGAATCGGAATTTCCCAGGGCGAAGCGGGCCAGGGAAGGTGTACCTGGCGAGCCCGCTCGTCGTCGCGGCGAGCGCGATCGCGGGACGGATCGCAGGGCCGGGGGATATTTAGGAAATCGCGACAAACCTCGACGTTCCCCCCGCCTCGCGCTATCCCTCGGCGCCTCATGGCCGCATCGACCATCCAGCCCAATGCCTACGTCGTCATCGACTATTCGCTGCACGACGACGACGGCGATCTCCTCGACGCGAGCGAAGGCGAAGGCGGCGAGCCGATCGTCTACGTCCACGGCTACGGCATGCTGGTCCCGGGTCTCGAAGCCGCGCTCGTCGGACTCGCCGCGGGCGACGAACGCGAGGTCGTCGTGCCCGCCGCGTCGGGATATGGCGAGCGCGACGACGAGCTCGTCCTCGAGCTCGATCGAGCCGAATTCCCCGATCCGGCGAAGGTGAAGGTCGGCGACGAGTTCGTCGCGGAGTCACCCGACGGCGACGAGATGGCGATGGAGGTCGTCGAGGTGAAAGACGATCTGGTCATCGTCGACGCCAACCACCCACTCGCCGGCGTCACGCTCCACTACCAAGTCAAAGTCCGCTCCGTTCGCGACGCGACCGAAGAAGAAGTCCACCACGCCGCGACCGAGCTCGAAGAAGCGCAGGGCCACGATCACGTGCACGGAGAAGGCTGCGATCACGATCACGATCACGGCGACCACGCGCACGCAGCCCACCAAGGGCACGAAGCGCACGAGGCGCACGAGAAAAGCGAAGTCCCGGATCTGGCGACGATCGGCAAGAAGAAGACACCCAACCTGCCCAACTAGGGCATATTTGCGCCGCCCAACGGTTTTACCGTGGGCGGCAATGCGAGGACACGATGAGCAACAAGCAACAGATTCAGAGCTGGGACTGGGATGTGCGTGTGCGCGACCGCAACCTGAAGAAAGGGCTCCTCGACGCCGAAATCGTCGAGAAGCAGATGTCGAAGCTCGCCGACACCGCGGAGCAATCCGAGGCGGTCACGCTCGCGCAGCCGGCGCTCGGCGGACGTCCGGACTGAGCGCCGTCATGGCTGGCGATACGGAGGCCGAACACGGAGCTCTGCCGAGCGTCGATTTCTCGACGTTCGTTTTGTCGTTGAGCCACTCCGCGCTCATGCACCTCGGCGAGGCACCGGATCCGGAGACGGGCACGATGCTGCCGAGCGTGCCGCTCGCGAAGCAGACGATCGATCTCATCGGGATGCTCGAAGAGAAGACGAAAGGGAATCTCACCGGAGAGGAAGAGCGCCTGCTCGGGCAAATCCTCTTCGACTTGCGGCTGCGCTTCGTCGAGCTCGAGAAGCGCGAGCAGAAAAAAAAGTAGCGAGGGAGACCATGTGGATGTCGTTGGCTGATCGTCGCCGCCGTCGGGTTCTGCGCCCATCGTCGCCGGCCGCGGTCGTGGCGATGCTTTTTGTGCCCGCTGTTTTCACCGTGTTCGGCGCGCTGTCGGGATGTGGGAAAGGTGCGGCGAGCACGACGGACGCGGGGGTCGCGATGCCACTCGGCGCCTCATCCGCGGTTCCGTTGACGCCGGTTCCGACGAACGCAACGCCGGCCGTGCCGCCGCCGTCGCGCGCCGACATCGAGGTCAAGAGCGGTCCGCTCAGCTTCGCGCCCATCGTGAAGGCCGCGGATCTCAGCGTCGTGACGATCACGACCGTCGGCGAAGAAATCGAGACGTCGCCGCTGGGGCGACGCAAGCGGACGCGCGAGCTCAAGGGGCTCGGCACCGGCTTCATCATCGAGAAGGACGGCGTGGTCCTCACGAACAACCACGTCATCGAGTCGGCCGACGCGATCACCGTCAAGCTCTCCGACGACCGCGATTTCGTCGCGAAGATCGTCGGACGCGATGCGCAGACCGATCTCGCCGTCCTCAAGATCGACGCGAAGGATCTCACGCCGCTCGCGCTCGGCGATTCCGACACGACGGAGGTCGGCGACTGGGTCGTCGCGATCGGAAACCCGTTCGGATTGTCGCACACGGTGAGCGCCGGGATCGTCAGCGCCAAAGGGCGAACGCGCGACGACGTGCCGCTCGATCCGGCGGGCTATTACGATTTCATGCAGACCGACGCTTCGATCAACCCAGGCAACTCGGGCGGGCCGCTCCTCAATCTCAAGGGGGAGGTCGTCGGGATCAACACCGCGATCCGCGGCGGCGGCGCGCAAGGGATCGGCTTTGCGATTCCGATGAACATGATCAAGCAGCTCTTGCCGATGCTGATGCGCGATGGGCACGTCACGCGGAGCGCGCTCGGCGTGAGGATTCGCGATTTGCGCGAGCTCGCGCCCGAGGATCGCGCCGCGCTCAAGCTCGTCGACGACAAAGGGGCGCCGCTCGTGTCGGGCGGAGCCGTCGTCGAGTACGTCGATCCGGGCGGACCGGCTGACCGCGCCGGGCTCGCGCCGGGAGACGTTATCCTCGCCTTCGAGCAAGAGACCATCGAGCGGAGCGCGAAGCTTCGCTGGCTCGCGAGCACCTACGGCGTCGGCCGTGTCGCGTCGCTGAAGATCGCGCGCGACGGAAAGAAGGTCGACGTGAAGGTGACGCTCGGCCAGCTGCCGGCCGCCGCAGCGAAGGCCAGGGGCGGCCTGCCACCGGGTTTCGGTCCGCCGCCTCACTAAGAGACCTTAGAAACCTGCGGCCGCTGCACAGAAAGCGTACTACCCTCGGCTGGATGTCGGTTGTGCGGCCCCACCCTCACGGACCTCCGCGTTCGAGCGAGGCCGCGCCGCGTGATTCCGACGACGGTGGAGCTTCGTCGCCGCCTCCCGAGCGCGATTCGGGCGAGGCGGACGCGGCGTCGCGCCGCACACGCGACAGCGAACCGACCGGTCCTTCTGCTCCACCGCCGATGCCGTTGAATACGCGCAAGGTCGGCGCGTCCAACACCAAGCAACAACGAGCAAAGGAAGCAGAGGAAGATCGTGCGCTTATTGCGAGAGCGCAAGCCGGAGATGCTGAGGCGTTTCGACACCTCGTCGAACGCCATCAACGCCGCGCCTTCGCCATCGCACTCGCTTTGGTTCGTGACGAGAACGACGCCCGCGAGCTCGTCCAAGACGCTTTTTTGCGGGTCTTCCGTGGCCTCGCCTCTTTCCAAGGCGGGTCCAGCTTCTTCACCTGGCTTTACCGAATCATCACCAACCTCAGCATCGATCTCATTCGCAAGCCGGGTCGCCAAACGAGCGACCTCGACGACGCCCGGCTCGAAATGGAGGAAACCCCAGACGTCGACCTGCCGTTTCTCAGTCGCTTCGACGGGGCCGATCCGGCCGATGTCGTTCGACGAAGAGAGATCGGCGCAAGGCTGCAAACGGCGCTCGACGCGCTTCCCAGCTACCACCGCGCGGTCATCGTGATGCGCGAGGTCGAAGGCTTGAGCTATGAAGAAATGGCTCAGGCGATGGGGGTTTCCAAAGGGACCATCATGAGCCGCCTGTTTCACGCCCGTCAGAAGCTCCAGCGCGCGCTGGCCGACTGCTACAAAGAGCAGATCGGCGTCGCTCCGCCGGGCCGTGGCGAGAGCGATCCCGAAGTCGCAGCCGCCGAGGCGCCGCCTGCGCCGGTGTCGCTCGGGAACGGCGCGCCGAAGAGCAGCGAGGAGAAGCTGTGATGAAAAGCGGCAGCCTCTCGCCCGACAAGATGATGTTGCTGATGGCGTTGGCCGACGGCGAGCTCGACGGGAACGAGCGCGCGGAGGCCGAGGCCCTCGTCGCGACGAACGAAGAAGCGCGTCGCGTGGTCGAAGCGCTCGGCGGGCCGGTCGCCGAAGCGCTCGGCGATTGGGTGGCGACGTCGCAGGTCGAACGCGCGGTCGCCGCGGGCGCCGAGTCGATCGCGGGCACCGTGATGCAGCGGATCGCCGAAGACGCACGGCCGAAGGTGTCGAGCCTCGACGCTGCGCGCGCGCGACGCGACGCGCGGCTCAAGGCGTCGGCGTTCGTGGTCGCGGTGGCGTCGCTCGCGGCGGGCGTCTTCTTTTACGTCGGCTCCGAGAAGGCGATCGCACCGCCCGCGCCGATCGCGAGCGCGCCGGTAGGCGTCTCGCCCGTCTCGCCCTCCGCGCCGGTCACGGTTCCGATGCCGTCGCCGTCGGCGCTCGCGACCGCCGAGCCGCTGTTCAACTGGGGCGACGATCCCGCTCCGGGCGCCGCCGGTCCCGGGCCCGAGATCACCGTCGAATCGACGTCGTCCCACGACGTCTCGATCTTCCATGTGCCGGCGTCGATCGGCGCGGCAATGAATACGCCGGGCAGTGTGATCGTCTGGATCGGCGACGACAAACCCGAAGGAAAGTGAGCCTTATGACGAGCCGCCTGCTTTCCCGTAGAAACATCATCAGCGCAGCCGCCGTCGGCGCCGCCGGGGCCATGATCCTCGCGACGATTCCGTCCGCGCATGCCGGTGCCGCGCCCAAGCCGCCGACGGTCGAAGTGATCGTCATCCTCGCCTCGCAGGTCGACGCCGCCGGCGACGACGAGCGGATCGCCAAGCTCCCGGATCTCACCCAAGCGCCGCTCAAGTTCTTCAACTCGCGCCGGCTCGTCGAGAAGCCCAAGGTCAGCACCGCCGGCACCGACACGACGCCTACGTCGAAGTTCATGTTCACGTTCGCGCTCGAGGCGAGCAAGCCGGTCGCGATCACCGTTCAGAACGGCGCGACGATGACGCTCACGCTCACC
>JBBQXV010000277.1:0-12448 GCA_038209335.1 Polyangiales bacterium
GAAGTGATCGCGGCGATCCGCGGATCGCGGCGCGAGGTCAGTCGACCTTGAGGATCGCGAGGAACGCCTTCTGCGGGATCTCGACGCTGCCGACCTGCTTCATCCGCTTCTTCCCCTCTTTCTGTTTCTCGAGGAGCTTTCGCTTTCGCGAGATGTCGCCGCCGTAGCACTTCGCGGTCACGTCTTTTCGGAGCGCACGCACCGTCTCGCGCGCGATGATCTTCCCGCCGATCGACGCCTGGATCGCGACCTCGTACTGCTGCTGCGGGACGAACTCCTTGAGCTTCTCGGCGAGCGATCGCCCGCGCACGTGCGCCTTCTCGCGGTGCACGATGATCGACAGCGCATCGAGCGGCTCGCCGTTCACGAGGATGTCGACCTTCACCAAGTGGTCGGCGCGGTATCCGGTGATCTCGTAGTCCATCGACGCGTACCCGCGCGACACGCTCTTCAGCTTGTCGTGGAAATCGAAGAGCACCTCGCCGAACGGAAGCTCGTACGTGATGATGACGCGGTCGGCGCTCGCGTACTGCATGCCTTGCTGTACGCCGCGCTTTTCTTGGCAGAGCGCGAGCACCGCGCCGACGTGATCCGACGGCACGTGGATGCTCATCTTGACGATGGGCTCTTCGATCCGCTCGATGAACTGCGGATGCGGGAGCTTCGCAGGGTTCTCGACGCGGAGCATCGTCCCGTCGCTCTTGTACACGTTGTAGACGACGCTCGGCGCCGTCGTGATGAGGTCCAAGTTGAACTCGCGCTCGAGCCGCTCCTGGATGATCTCCATGTGGAGCAGCCCGAGGAACCCGCACCGAAACCCGAAGCCGAGCGCTTCGCTCGAGTCCGGCTCGAACGAGAACGCCGCATCGTTCATGTGCAGCTTTTCCATCGCGTCGCGGAGCGCCGTGTAGTCCGCGCTGTCGGTCGGAAAGACGCCCGCGAAGACCATCGGCTTCACTTCTTTGAAGCCGGGAAGCGGATCCGTCGTCGGCCCTTTGTGGTGCGGCCCCTTCGCGGGCATCGACGACGCGTGCGTCACCGTGTCGCCGACGTTTGTATCATGCACGCTTCGGATGTTCGCTGCGAGGAAGCCGACCTCACCGGGGCCGATCTCTTCGAGCGCGACGGGGGACGGCTGGAAGCTGCCGAGCTCGGTGACCTCGTAGTCGGTCTTGCTCGCGTAGAAGCGGATCTTGTCGCCCTTCTTCAAGAGGCCGTCGAAGACGCGCACCATGACGACCGCGCCGCGGTAGCTGTCGTACCAAGTGTCGAAGATGAGCGCGCGGAGCGGCGCATCGGCGACGCCCTTCGGATGCGGGACCTTCAGCACGATCTGCTCGAGGATGTCCGGCACGCCGACGCCCGTCTTACCGCTGCACGGGATCGCCTCGCTGCAATCGAGACCGACGACTTGCTCGATCTGCTCTTTCGTTTTCTCGACGTCGGACGACGGCAAGTCGACCTTGTTGAGCACCGGTAGAATCTCGAGCCCTTGATCGAGCGCGAGATAAACGTTCGCGAGCGTCTGCGCTTCTACGCCCTGCGTCGAGTCGACGACGAGGATCGCGCCTTCGCACGCGCTGAGCGATCGCGAGACCTCGTAGTTGAAGTCGACGTGGCCCGGCGTGTCGATCAGATTGAGCTGGTAGGTCTCGCCGTTCTTCGCTTTGAAATCGAGGCGGACGTTCTGCGCTTTGATGGTGATGCCGCGCTCGCGCTCGATGTCCATCTTGTCGAGGAACTGCGCGCGCGCCTCGCGTGCGGTGACGGCGCCGGTGATCTCGAGGATGCGATCGGCGAGCGTCGACTTTCCGTGATCGATGTGCGCGATGATCGAAAAATTGCGGATGTGCGACTGCGGCGTGGTCATTCAGATGGCGGGGCCGGGCAAAGCGGAGGGACTATTTTTTCGAGGCGGCGGAGATCGCGCCGTCGGGATGGAAAGCGGGAGGGGAAGCGGTCATCGGAACGGCGGGCGGTGCGGAGAGCTCGGCGGGGGAGAGCGCGAGCTGCCCAGGAAGCATGTGCGCGTATTGGCGGAGGACGAGATCGATCCCTTCGCGAATGTAGACCGCGACCGGAACCTTGGTGCGCTCGTGAAGAACCTTGAGCCGCTCGTTTTGCTCGATGGTCACGTAGATGGTCGTCGAGATCTTCTTCCGCGACATCGCTCGCCTTGCTTTGCCCCGCCTGCAAAGCGTGCTCGCTCTAACCGAAACGAGGACGCGGGGCCAGGTGGAGCGGAAAACACCCGAAAACTTGACATACACTACGTGAACATACGTGCCTGTTCAAGGTCGGCCTACTTACAGTCGACCCGGCTTGACGCGAGAGGCTCGACCGCAGACCATCGCACACGGTAGTGTCCGACCCGGGACGAACATTGATGACAATCTCTCGCACTTTTCATGGCTTCAGGATCCTCGCCGGCGCGTTGATCACTACATCTTTCGTCGGCGTCGCTGCCTGCAGTGGCGGCGGTGAAGCGGCGGGCCCTGGCGGTAAGACCGCCGCGAGCGCCAAACGCGTCGAGACGATCACGCACGAGGATTGCGACGTGAAGAGCAATCGCGTCGAGAACCTCGACTCGAACAACGACAACAAGAGCGACATCCAGCGCGTCTACGACAAGAAGTCGGGCGCCGAGATCTGCCGCATCGTCGATCTCAATCACGACACCAAGCCGGACATGTACGAGTACTTCGAAGCGAACGGCCAGGTGCGGCGTCGCGAGTACTCGTACGACGACAGCGGCTCGGTCAACGCCGTCGAGTACTACGAAGGCGGCAAGCTCGTGCGCCGCGAGTACGACACGACGGGGCAGCATCGGATCGACACGTGGGACTTCTTCGATCCCGCGCAGCCGCCGAGCCCGAAGACGGGGCGCGCAGTGCCGGTCCGCCGCGAGCGCGACACGAACGGAAACGGCACGGTCGATCAGTGGTGGGTTTGGGACGGCGAGAAGATCACGATCACCGTCGACCGAACCGGCACGGGCAAACCGGATCCCGAAAACACGATCGTGCTCAACGATCCGGACGCGGGCGCGTCGCAAGCTCCACCGCCCAGCCCGCCCGCGAGCACCGGCGACAGCACGCCCGATTCGGGCGCGTCTGGCGTCGCGACCTCGCCCGATGCGGGCACGAAGGTTGGTATTTCGCCGAAGGACGGGGGGAAGCCGTGATGCGTTTCGGCTGGCAACGGTGGAAGGCGTCGAAGGCAGCGTGGCTCGGTGGCGGCGCGGTGGTCGCGATGATCGCGTGCGTTGTTTCGTGTGGAGGCGGCTCGAACATGCCGCCGCCGAAGACCGACGCGACGGCGCCGGGCGGCTCGCACGATTTCAGCAAGTGGCCGAAGGACGACAAGTCGCTCTGCCAAGCGCAGATGGGCTGGAAGGATAAACCCGAGTTCGAGGTCCAAGAGACCGTCGGCCCCGGTTCGCTCAAGCCGAACGTGCGGCGGATCTATCGCTGGGTCGGCGAGCGCGAGAACCGCAAGAAGCTCCTCGTGTGCCGCGAGATCGACACCAACCTCGACGGCATCAAAGACGTCGTCCGCCTCTTCGACGAGAAGAAGGGCGAGGCGAAGCACGAAGAGTCGGACACCGACTACGACGGCGTCATCGACGTGAAGGTCGACTTCGTCGCGGGGCGCCTCGCGCGCGAAGAGATCGACACGCGGCATGCGAGCACGCTCGGCATGTGGAAGCCCGACGTGTGGAAGTTCTACGTCGAAGGGGCGCTGTCGCGCATCAAGCGGAACACGCACTGCTCGAACGGCAAACCGGACATCTGGGAAATCTACCGCGGCGGGCAGCTCGAACGCGTCGGCAACGACTCGACGTGCGACGGTCACGTCGATCGCTGGGACCGCGACACCGAGCGCATCCTCGCGCTCGAAGATCAGCAGCGCGCGGCGCAGGCAGAAGCGGGCGCGCCGCAGCCGGTCACCGTCGGTCTCGACGGCGGCCTCGCGACGACCAAAGACGCCGGCAAGAAGTAGTCGCGGTCTACCCGCGCTACGCTTTCGACGTCCCCTCGCGGCCGTACGCGTCTTCGAGGCGGACGACGTCGTCGAGCTCGGGCGTCGAGACCTCGAGAACGTCGACGTCCGTCACCGCGACCATGCGGTGGATCGTCTTCGGTGCGCAGTGGAACGTGTCCTTCTCGTTCATGCGGATCGTCTTGATGTCGGCGCCTTGGCCGATCTCGAGATCCATGCTGCCCGCTTGGACGAAGAACGTTTCGTCTTTCTTGTTGTGGTACTGGCGCGAGAGCTTTTGCCCCGCGTTGATGTGGAGGACCTTTCCGACGTAGCGGTCGGTCTCCGCCCAGACGAGCTCGTATCCCCAGGGTTTGTCGACGCGTCTCATTCGGGCAGACAAATAGGCTAAGGATGCGCACATGGCTACTGAGCGCTTGCAGAAAGTCCTCGCGCGCGCGGGCATCGCGTCGCGACGCGCCGCCGAGGAGATGATCACGTCGGGGCGCGTGCGCGTGAACGGGAAGGTCGTGACCGAGCTCGGCGTGAAGGCCGACTCGCGCAACGACAAGATCGAAGTCGACGGCAAGCGGATCGTCGCGGAGCTGCCGGTGTACGTCGTCTTGCACAAGCCGCGCGGCGTCGTGTCGACGATGAGTGATCCGGAGGGGCGGCCGACGGTGAAGGATCTCATCGCGAACGTTCCGGCGCGCATCTATCCGATCGGGCGGCTCGATTTCGCGACGAGTGGTGTGCTCCTCGCGACGAACGACGGCGCGTTCGCCGAAGGGTTGATGCACCCGAAGAAGGCCGTGCCGAAGACGTACGTGCTCAAGGCCAAGGGGATGATGGAGACGGGCGACGTCGAGCGATGGCGACGCGGTGTTCGCCTCGAGGACGGGATGACGCTCCCCGCGGAGGTGACGTTCCTTCGCCACGAAGAAGACAAGACGTGGCTCGAGCTCACGATCAAAGAGGGGCGCAACCAGCAGATTCGGCGCATGGGCGAGGCGACGGGGTTTCGCGTGATGCGTCTCGCGCGGACGGCGTTCGCGGGGATCACGTCGGAGGGGTTGCGTCCGGGCGATTGGCGGTACTTGTCGCGCGACGAGCTGAACACGATGAAGGCGGCGTTCGGTGTTCCGCAGCGCGTGCCCTCGGGGACGCCTGCGTCGAGCGACGCCCGAGCGAGGCCGCATGTGCCGACGCCAATGATCGACGCGCACGGTCGCGCGCGGACGGCGACGCGGCACGAGGACACGCGTGGGCGCGGGGCGGGGGAGCGTGGGCGCGGTGGACCGGAGCGAGGCGGAGAGCGCGGACGCGGTGGACCGGAGCGTGGGCGCGGTGGACCGGAGCGTGGTGGAGAGCGCGGACGCGCGGCACCGGAGCGCGGACGCGGGGCCCCGGAGCGCGGACGCGCGGCACCTGAGCGTGGTCGCGCGGCACCTGAGCGTGGTCGCGCGGCACCGGAGCGTGGGCGTGCGGCGCCGGAGCGCGGGCGCGGGCGATCGGATCGTGGGCGGGTGCCGGTCGAGCGCGCGGGCGAGCGTGGTCCGGCTCCGGCGGGACGCGGCGGACAGAGAGGGCGCGGGCGACCCAAAGCGCGGTAGCCGAGGCGTGTCCGACGCCTCTAGAGGTCGCCATGCGAAACCACGTCGTCGTCGTCACGCTCGTCACCGTCACGCTCGGATTCGCGACGCTCGTCGTCGCGCCCCAAGCAAGCGCATGTGGAATGGCGATCCGCCGCGAGGTCGACACGCGCGCGGTCGGGATCGCGAAGGCCGAGCGTGCGCTTCAGCAGGGGCAGTTCGCGGCTGCGGCGCTCAACGTGACCCAGGTCTTCCCGACCATTCGCGGCGCGCAGCCGGGGAGCGATCCGCTCGTTGCGCGCGGTCTTCGCGTGATGGCGCTCTCGGTCGGGCGCGCCGACGGCGCGGTGACGCTCGGCAGCGATTGGCGCGGCGCGACGCAAGCGCAGCGCGCGCAGAACCTCGAGTGGGCGGCGGCGACGTTGCGGACGCTCGGCGCGGCGAACGCGGCGGATCCTTCGCTGCAGTCCGATCTCGGCGAGACGCTCGCGAAGCTCCCGCGCTTCCACGCCGAAGCGTTGAAGCTCCTCGACGGCCTCGCGCAGCGCGATCTGCTCGGGAGCGCGCAAGGCTACGCGGCGCTCGCGCGGCTGCGCTCGGCGGCAGGCGACAAGCCCGGGCGCGACACGGCGACGGCGCGTTGCCAGGCGATGACGCAGACGCCGGCGATCTGCGCGGTCCCGAACAGCTGAGCATGTCGGCGCGGCCCGCGGCGGTGTCGGCGGCGATCGTCCTCGCCCTCGTCGCGTCGCTCGCCGACTGTAAGAAGAAGAAGCTCGACGCCGCCGCCGTGCCCGCGCCCGTCGCGATCGCGCCGCGCGGCGATCCGGAGCGAGGGCACGCGCTCGTCGCGCAGTTCGAGTGCAACCGATGCCACGACGGAACGGGCCACGAGGCCGCGTCGCTCGAGAAGCACTGCGTGCACTGCCACCAGACGATCATGGCGGGCACGTACGACGCGCCGAAGGCGACGCTCGCGAAGTGGCAGAAGATCATCGTCGATCTCCGCGACGCGCCGTCGCTCGGCGAGACGTCGGCGCGCTTTCGGCGTGGATGGATCGAAAAGTTTCTCCTCGAGCCGCGCGATCTGCGTCCGCATCTCTCCGCGACGATGCCGCGTCTCGCGATCACCGAGGAGCAGGCGCGTGACATCGCGACGTACTTGGCGAACGAAGACGAGAAGCCGGTCGCGCTCGGCGCGCTCGACGAGGCGCGCGGCAAGGCGCTCTTCGCGGCGAAAGGGTGCGCGACGTGCCATGCGTTCGGAGGCGCGCCCGCGGTCACGGCGATGCCGATTCCCGTCCCCGTCGCGAACCTCGAGCGCGCGATGGCGCTCGCTCCGGATCTTCGTCACGCGCGCGATCGCTTTCGACGCGACGCGCTCGCGACGTGGATCGCCGATCCGAAATCGTTGAAGCCCGACACGACGATGCCGACGATCCCAATGGCGTCGGACGAAGCACGCACGCTCGCCGCGTACGTCGTCGGCGTCGCGATCGCGCCGGTCACGCGCGAGCCGGCGGTGGTGCGTTTGCCGCCTCTCGCGCGCAAGGTGACGTGGGACGAGGTGAGCGCGAAGGTGTTCCGCAACACGTGCTGGCACTGCCACGGCGAGCCCGAGTATGCGGTCGGCGACGGCGGACCGGGGAACACCGGTGGCTTCGGCTTCAAACCGCGCGGGCTCAACGTCGCCGAGTACGAAGGGATTGCGTCGGGCGCGATCGACGACGAAGGGAATCGCCGAAGCGTGTTCGCCGCGACGGAGAACGGCGCGTCGCGGCTCGTTCGCGCGTTGCTCGCGCGACGCGGTGAAGAGAACGGAGAGAACGACGCCGTGATGCGCGGGATGCCGCTCGGACTGCCGTCGCTGTCGCCGGAGGATGTGCAGCTCGTCGAGAGCTGGATCGCACAGGGGCGACCGCGCTAGCGAGAGCTACGTGGCCTTCCGTCTTCGCGTCGCCGCGCTCTTTCGGGGCGTGTCTGCTCTGCGAACGCGTCCGCCATCGTCACGTCGACGAGTTCGCGGACTGAACCGGAAGTCTGAAGTTATTGAACTTCGGTTCAAGCTCTGAACGCGCGTCGACCCTCAACCATTCGGAATCGCATGCAGCTCATCCGGGCACCGCTGTTGCAGGAATTCAATCACCGATTTCCACGCACACATCAGCGGAGAGACACCCATGAAGACCATGTTGCTGCTCGCGCTTCCGCTGTTTGCTCTGTCCGCGTGCTCCGGCGCCGGCGCCGGCAGCGGCGAGCCTCCGCCCGCGATCGAGCATGGGCTGAAGTTGGGGACGTACACCGCCACGTCGATCAACGGCGCGTACCGCGACGGCGTCGTCTCGGTGACGTTGAGCAGCCAAGAGATCGCGGACGGAATCGTCGTCACGCAGGTGACGATGGCCGATCTCGTCTACAAACTAACCGTCGACTACAACCGCAGCGAGCTCGAGTTCATCAGTCCGACCGTGGCGGCCGACCGAGAGCAGGTCACGGCGCTGCGTGCGCTCGAAGGCGAGCTTGCGTTCATCGCCCAAGACGGCAAGTCCCTCACCAACGCAGAGCGCACCCTCCATACGGCGGCAACGCTCCTCTCGAACGCCGCGCCGGGCGAGTTGCTCCCGACGGCGATCCAAGCGACGGGCAACCGCGGATGGGTCGACATCGGCTGCGGCAACTCGTGCCGCACGCTGTACGGTTCGAGTTGCTCGCCGTACAAACAGACTGGCCAGAGCTCGGACAACTGCAAAGGACGTTGCGGGGCCGGCTGTGGTTCCGCGCGCAGCGGGTCGGCCGACAAGTGGACGATGGATTGCGCCGAGCACGACTACGTGATCGGGCCGTTCGGAGACACGTTGGACGACGCCTCCTTCGCGCACAGCGTGAGCTGCGGCTCCAACGGCAGCTGTTTCCACGCCTCGAACTGCAGCAGCGCCGACGGGTGCGACAACGTCGCGGGCCACAACAGCGGGCAGTGCCGGTAGCATCGGCACATTCGTTCGCGCGCTTCCGTTACCATCGCCTTCGTGAAGCTGGCGTTCCTCGCCCTGCTGGCGATCTCGTGTGGTCAGGATGCGACGCCAGGAGCACGAGCGCTCAACGCGGCCATCACGGGCGGAAGCGTCGACGCCGCTGATCCGGCGGCGGTCGCGCTGATCACACAGGCTCCGCTCTGCGGCGCCGACGCGACGACCGCGCAGGTCTTCTGCACCGGGATGTTGATCGCGCCGCGCGTGGTGCTGACCGCCGCCCACTGCACGAGCACGTATCCGCTCGCTGGCGCGCGCGTGTACGCGGGTACGAACGTGGCGCGCGATCCCGGGCAGTGGCTCGACGTGGCCGAGGTGCGGGTTCATCCAGGCTGGACCTCCGCGGATCCGCGAACGAACGACGTCGCGCTGCTCGTGCTCGAAGAGCCGGCGCCGATGGATCCGATCGCGCCGCTCGACACGCCGTTCGACGCGTCGTTCGTCGGCGCGACGGTGAGGCTCGTCGGGTTCGGGGTGGACGAATCCGGCCAGGTCGGTGTGAAGCGCCAGGGGACCGCGAAGGTGACGGCGGTGCGTGCCGATGCGTTCGACATCGCCGCGTCGCCGGCCATGACATGCGAGGGAGACTCGGGCGGGCCGGTGCTGCTCGAGATCGGTGGCATGACCCGAGTGGCCGGCGTGACCTCGTTCGGCGATGTCGCTTGCCACGTGGGCACGAACACGCGAGTCGACACGCACATGGCCTCGTTCATCGCGCCGGTGCTCGCCGAGGTCACGGCCTCGCCGAGATCGCGGGCATCGATCACGCCCGGGCTCGACACGTGCGCGCGCGCGTGCACGCGCGACACCGACTGCGCGCGCGGCATGACGTGCCTCGCTCGGGCAAATGGAGTGAAGGCATGCGCGCTCAACGGTCTCCCTCCGGGTCGCTTCGATCAGAGTTGCGCGGCCGGAGGTTGTCCCGGGGGCAACTGCGTGAACGCGGGTCGGGCCGGCTGCCTCTGCTATCGGTTTTGCGATGAAGCGATGGACGCATCCACGGAGCTTGCGATGAAACCGAGCGGCGGCTGCGCGATCGGCGGAGATCGCTCCGGGAATTTTTCTGCGGCGTGGCTCACGATCGCCATCCTCGCGATGCGGGCGCTACGTCGACGCACCATCGGACCGCTCGCGCTCGCGGCGCTCCTCTCGGCGTGCAGCGAGCCGCGCGGCAATTGCCCCGAAGGTGCAGTGACGCGCGGAGCGGCGCCACCCGCGGGCTCGATTCAGTTCTGCGAAGAAAAGAATCAGACGGGCGTGCGCTCGGGACCGCTCGTCGAGTGGTACGCGGGCCAGACTCCACCACAGAAGAAGCGCGAGGGGAGCTACAAGCACGGCAAGCTCCACGGCGCGTGGGTCTCTTACTATCCCGACGGGAAGCGCGAACGCGAAGACACGTACGTCGACGGCCTCCTCGAAGGTCGCGCGGTGGAGTACTACCCGAGCGGCGTCACGAAAGAGGAAGGCGCGCTCGAGCACGGGTTCCGCGTCGGCCCATGGATCCTCTTCCACGAGAACGGCACCAAGTGGAAGGAGACCGCGTACTCCGACAACAGCAACACGCAGCGCTGGACGGTGTGGAGCTCGTCGGGGATCAAGACGAACGAAGGCGTGTTCGTGAACGGGCTCAAGGACGGGCTCTTCACCGAGTACCACCCGAATGGGCAGAAGGCGTCGCAGGGGACGTGGGTCACCAGCAAGAAGCAGGGCAAGTGGACCACCTGGGACGATCAGGGCAAGGTCCTCTCCGAGCAGATGTTCGTCGACGGTGAGCTAGCTCCCGCAACGACGAAGTAACGAGCCGAGGCGCTGCCGGAACGACGGATCGTCTGGGTACTTCGCGATCGCGCTCCTCGCTGCACGAAGACCTCGCTCGCAGTCGCCGGCCTGCGTGTAGACGTCGACGAGGAGCGCGTGGAAGCTGCGCGGCTGCCACGCCGTCGAGGACCACGCTCGAGGATCGATGGCGAGCCCGGCTTCGCAGTAGCCGAGCGCGCGATCGTATTCGTGGCGCTGCGCGTACGAGAGGCACAGGTGGCCGAGCGCCTCGCGGAAATGCGGTTCGCGCGCGGCCTCGAGCGCGAAGAAGGCGGTGTCGTCGGCTTCGTTCGCGCGCCACTCGCGATTGCGGGAGAGCGTCGCCCAGCTGCTCGCGGCGAAGAACGCGACGCCGATCAGCGCAGGCCAAGGGCGGCGCAGGCGCGACAAGAGCGCCACCGCCGCGAGCACCAGCCCGAACGACGCGAGGTAGAGATAACGGTCACCGCGGAAGTGGCGCTGCGACGCGAGGAGGTTCGCGGTCGGCCCGAGGCAGACGACGAACCACGCGAGCGCCCACACGGGGAGCCGCTCGTCGCGTCGGCGAAGTAGAAACAGCGCACCTGCCGCGAGCGCGACCAGCAACGCAAACGCCGCGACCACCACCGCGTCGGGGGACGCGTGCATCGCCACCGCGTCGGAGGCGCGCGGCGAGAACGGAGCGACCACGTTGCGCAGATAATCCACGGTCACCACGAGCTGCGTGAGCGCGCGCGTGTACAGATCGCGCTGGGCTTCGAACTCGTGCGGGTACCAAAGCCAACCGAGACGCACCACCAGGTAGACGACGGGGACGGCAGCGAGCGGTCCGTAGACGACGAGCGCGCGGCGCGCCGGCACGCGGAGGCGACAGAGCCACTGCGTGAGCCCGAGCAGCAACGGCATCACGATCGCGGTCTCCTTCGAGAGAATGCCGAGGAGATAGAACAGCGCGACGCAGGCGACGCCGAGCGGACGCGGACGCGACGCGGGATCGTCGGCGAGCCGCTCGAGCAGCGCGAAGCCGCCGAGGAACGCGAGCAACGTCAGCACCTGCAGGAGCGTGCAGCGATCCGCGAGCCACGCGACGCTCTCGCTCTTGAGCGGGCTCACCGCCCACACCAGCGCAGCGACGGCCGCTCCCGAGGTGACCGTCGACGCGGGCGCGCGCGAGACACGCGTCAGGATGCGCCGGCCGATGAAGAACAGCACCACCGCCGAGAGCGCGTGCAAGAGCACATTCGTCAGATGGAAGCCGGCCCATCGCTCGCGCCACACCCACCAGTCGAGCGTGTTCACGAGCGACTGCATCGGGCGGTAGTAGTTCTCGCCGCGGAGCTGGTCGGGGAGCCAAAGCGCGTGCAGCGTCGACGCGTCGGCCGCGAGCATGTGGTGCTGAGCGATCTCGAACGAGTCGGTCCAGACGAGGTAGTGGCCGATCGTGTTGGCGTAGAGCGTCGCGACAGTGACGAACACGACCGCGGCCATCAGGCGCTCTCGCACCCGTCCATCATCGCACTCTTACGGCAAATACGACGTCGCGTCGTTCGCGCTCTTCGCCCCTTGCCGCTGCGCCGACGCCGACGGATCCGACGTGTCCGCAGGCAGCGCCCATTCGTTCGTGAAGAGCCCCGCCGCCCGCGCGATCCCCGCGCTGAGCAGCTGCTGCCCGCGCGCCGGTGCGACCTGCTCGTCGTACACGACGAAGTCCGGCAAGAGCTCCGGGAGCGACAGCGATCGCCACGTCCCGAGCGCGTCGACCCCTTCGACGACGACGACGTAGCGGTCCGTGCGCTTCGGGTTCGGACGGATGAACGCGGCGCCGAGCTGGTTGCCGGTGATCTTCTGCGCGCCGATGACCACGCTGGTCCCGTCGATCTTGATCGGGAAGTCCGGCTCGAGCTCGCGCACGACGCGATTCGATGCCGCGTTGCCGACGAGGAAGAGCGCGCGATCGTTGGCGAGCTTTTCGCCGCGCGCGTAGAACTCGACGTCGCTCATGATGGGGTACTTCACGTGCACGCCCCAGCGGATCGCCGCCCACGCGCG
>JBBQXV010000278.1:0-12430 GCA_038209335.1 Polyangiales bacterium
TGCCGAACCACGCGCCCCTCGTCATCGCGGAGCAGTTCGGGACGCTCGAGTCGCTCTTTCCGTCGCGCGTCGACCTCGGCGTTGGTCGCGCGCCCGGCACCGATCCGTTCACGACGCGCGCGCTTCGGCGCGAGGCTGCGAAGATTCGCGTCGATTCGTTTCCGGAGGACGTGAAGGAGCTCCTCGCGTACTTCCACGACGCGGCGCCCGATCAGGCGGTGCGAGCGGTGCCCGGCGCGGGGCTGCACGTGCCGGTGTGGATCTTGGGGTCGAGCCTCTACGGCGCCGAGCTCGCGGCGGCGATGGGGTTGCCGTACGCGTTCGCGTCGCATTTTGCACCGGATGATCTCGACGCGGCGCTCGCGGTCTATCGCCGTGATTTCCGTCCGTCCGCGCGGCTCGGGCGACCGCATGTCATGATCGGCGTCGGCGTCTATGCAGCGGACACCGAGCGCGAAGCCTCGCGCCTCTTCACGTCGATTCAACAGGCGTTCGTCGCGCTGCGAAACGGTGCGCCGCGACCACTACCGGCGCCCGTCGATTCGACCGACGGTCTGTTCGAGGACTACGAAGAGGCGATGCTCGCGCGCGCGCTGTCGTGCTCGTTCGTCGGCACCGGCGAGACGATCGCACGCGAGCTCGCCGAGCTCGTCGAGCGAACGGCGGCGGACGAGGTGATCGTCACGTCGCAGATCTACGATCACGCAGCGCGAAAGCGCTCGTTCGAGATCTTGGCGCGCGTCGCCGGCTGACGTCGTCCGTGCGGGTGACACGACGGAGCGCGCCGAGAAGGTCATGACAACGGCCGATGCTGGACGTTCATCGCCGCCCGACCGTACCGGAGCTCGAGGCGTGCACGCTCGACGAAGCGCTGCCGACGACGCGACGTTCGTACGACGTGGAGTCGCTCCTCGTCGAGCGCATCGGCTCACTCGATGCGGTCCCGCACCTCGCCATCGCACCGAAGGACGTCTACGCGCTCCGCCTCGATCACGCCGCCGGCTTCGTCCTCGCGCAAGTCGACGGCGCGACGAGCGTCGAGACACTCCTCGACGTCTCGTGCGTCATCCCGCGCGTCGATGTGCTCCGCATCCTCGGCGATCTCGACGCGCGCGGTGTCGTCGCGTTCTCGTGAACGCGTGGTCGCTCAGCGCGCCACGAGCCCCGCCTCGCTCGCGCGAGCGTCGAAGAACGCAGTCGCGACGCCGGCACCGGAGAACTCCGTGTAGTCGAAGTGCGACCGTGCGCCGTGCGGATCGTGCGGCGCGTTCGTCACGAGCGACACGTGCAAGCACCACGTCCCACCGCTCGCGCACCGCGCACCACGCGCGTCGTACTCGAGGTATCCGACGGACGCGCCCGATCCGTTCGCTGCGCCCGACGCGGTCCATATCCACGACGACTCGGAGTAGAGCTCCGCGGCGCGACGCATCTCTCCTTCGTTCGGAGACACCGTACGCGTCGCGCGATCGACGGCGCCGACGAAGTACGCGCGACGCAGACGCGCGACCGCCTCGGGGGTGAGCCCTTTTTCGATCCCGTCGAGATTGAAGTAGACGATCTTCCCTGCGGTGACTCCCTCGGGGTCGCGCCCGTCGGCGAGCTGCTTGAAGAGCTCGTGCGCGACGCAGCTCCCACTCGAGTGTGCGGCCACGAGGACGAACGACGCGGCCGGAGCGATCTCGCGGAGCCTCGCGCCGATCTTCGTGTTGCCGATCTCCTTGTGCTCGTAGTGCGAGTCGTCCGGACCACGCACAGCCCAAACGTAGCGGACGCCGCGATCGCGCAGCCACGCGTCGTAGAGCGCGTCGACCCACGTCTCGGCGTCGTCGAGCGAAACGTTGTATCCGGCGTAGCCGATGAACACGTTGTTTCCGCGCGGATTGGCGGTGTCCTTGCTCGCGACGCCGGTGCCGACGTCGGGCCCGGTGGACCATGCGCCGTCGCCGAAGCTCGGAGCGGGAGCGACCGACGGCGACGGGATCGCGGGCGGTTCGACGTTCGTGCCGACGTCGCACGACGAAGCGAGAGGCGACACGGACGCCGCCGACGGAGCCGACGCAAGCGACCCAACCGACGGCGCCGCATCGCCCGCGCGGAACGCGACGAGCGCGAACGCGGCGACGATCACGTGCGTGGCGGACGGCGGCATCGGCCCGCGAGTGTACTACCGCGGGCGGCGTCCTTCGTAGTGGTAGGCGATCTGCTCGGCGTCGTAGCGTGACGCTTGGCCGACGACGCAGCGCGATCGCACATCGGCCGTCGCGCGTGCGATCCCAGCCGCGTCGCGCGGCGCGCTCGCGACGCACGGCGCCGCACATCCAAGGCAAGGAGGAATGTGCAAAAGCGGCGGATCGACCTCCGCATCGACAAGCCACGCGCCGCGAAGCCCCCACCACGCACCACGCTCCGCGTGAATGAGCATCCCGAACGGACCGAGCGATCCGAGGCCGACGATCTCGCCGAGCGCGCGAAAATCGAGCAAGAGCGGCGCGCGCAGCGTCGGCTCGAAGCGGCGGAACCCCACCCCTTCCGCGGCGAGCGCCGCGTCCGCGCGATCGAGCGCGCGTGCGACGAAGTCGTCCAGCGGATGCTCGGAATTCCATCCTCCGCCGTCCGGCGACGCACGAAGCGCGCGCCATAAATCCGGGCCACCGCTCGCAACGACGACGACCCCGCGCGCGCTCGGAAACAGATCACGCGATCGACGCCCGGCCGGCGCGCGCGCATCCCACGCGCCGACGTCGCACGATCCGACCATGTCGATCCCGCTCCCCACGAGCGCCCGTTCGACGACCCGCGGCACATTCGCCCGCTCGGGCAGCGGCATCAGTAGTCGAACTTGAGCGTGTCCGCCTTGTCGCTCGACGGATACGAGAGCGAGCGCACCTTCTTGTCGATGCACGCGGCGACTTTGTTGTTCTTCGGGTCGATGTTGACGGAGACGCCGAGCGCGCGCCCGCCCTTCACGAGCGCGCAGATGTGCGCCTTCATGTTGTCCGGAAGTCCGCACGCGACGGCGACGTTCGACGCCTTGATCGGCGCGCCGAGCTCGTCGCGCGTGAGATCCTTGCTGCCGGCTTTCTTGTCGAAGCTCACGACCTGCGGGTTCTCGTCTTGCGCCTTCTCGCAGCTCTTCCCGGTGCTGATCGCGACCGACACGTGGAGCTGCTCGTGCGCGCCCGTCCCCTTGTCGTGATCGTAGATCGCGATGTCGATCTTCGTACCGTCGCCGTGGATCTGATCGAGATCGTCCCACAGGACGATCTTGTCGCCGTGGTAGCCGGTCTTCGTGTGCGTGAGCGGAACTTCGATCGCGACCTTCTTGTTGTTCGCGCTTGGGTAGACGATGACCGCGTCGCGCGACTTCACGTCCGGGCCGAGGATCGTCACCTCGTCGTCGCGCGCGTCGATGATGATGTGGACGCCGTTCTCGACGGTCTCGATCTTCACGAGGCCGGAGTAGTCGTGCTTGTTGCTGCCGCCGGCTCCGCACGGGACGAACGCTTCCGTCGCCCCCTTCGAATTGAGATCGTGCTGCTGCGTTTTGTCGGCGTCACCGCAGGGGTGCGACGCCGCTTCGGCTTCGGCCGCTGTCGGAGGGCCGTGCGGATGAACGTCAGGGCCCGACGAGCTCCCGTCGGGCGCCTTGGCGCCACCGCCACCGCAAGCGAGAAGAGTGGACGACAGAAGCAGCCCGAAGAAGAGTGCCGTTCGCATCGAGCGCGAGGATATCATGGCGCCGATTCGAAACCTTTTTCTGATGCGACCATCCCTCCACCAAAAATTCCTCGCCGTCGCCGTGCCCGCGCTCGTTGCGCTCGCCAGCGATTCGCCTGCAGCGGCGCCCGCCCCGATCATCGCGGCGCTCCCCCCGGGCGTCTCGTTCGACGACACACCGCTCCCCGAGCACGCCGAGGATGTTGCAGACTACACGCTCGTCGCGAAGCTCGATCCCGCCGCGCACACGCTGCACGGCGAAGGGACGATCCGTTGGCGCAACGCGAGCACCGTTCCGGTGAAGGAGCTGTGGGTCCACCTCTATCTCAACGCCTTCAAGAACCAGGAGAGCGTCTTCTTGCGCGAGCCGGTCGGCTTTCGGAGCGGCGCGCAACTCCACGAGTGGGGATACATCGACGTGCGCAAGCTCGCGCTCCGCGACGCCAACGGCGGCGCCGTCGATCTCTGGCCGGATGCCGAGCTGCGACGCCCGAACGACACGGACGAGACCGACGCGCGCGTTCCGCTCCCGCGCGAGATCGCGCCCGGCGAGACGATCACGCTCGACGTCGCGTTCGACGATCGGCTGCCGAGCGTCATCGCGCGCACCGGCCACGCGGGATCGTTCCACATGGTTGCGCAGTGGTTTCCCAAGCTCGCGCGCCTCGAGCCGGACGGGACGTGGTCGCACTTTCCGTTTCACAAACTGTGCGAGTTCTATGCGGACTTCGGCACGTACGACGTGACGCTCGACGTGCCCGAGGCCTTCGTCGTCGGCGCGACCGGACCCGCGATCGAGTCGCGCGTCGAAGGCGGACGTCGCATCGAACGGCACCTGCAGAGCGACATCCACGACTTCGCATGGACCGCGTGGGACAAGTTTCAACAGCAGAGCGAGACGATCGACGGCGTCGCCGTCACCGTCCTCCATCCGCCCGGTTACAACGTCATGGGGCAGCGCGAGCTCGCCGCGATGCGCTTCGCGCTCCCTTATTTCGGCGCGCGCTACGGACGCTATCCATACAAGACGCTCACGCTCGTGCACCCGCCCGAGACGGCGCGCGAGGCGGGCGGCATGGAGTACCCGACGCTCATCACGACGGGCGGGCATTGGTACGATCCAAAGGGCGAGCGCCTCGTCGAGCACGTGACGATCCACGAGTTCGGCCATCAGTATTTCTATGGGCTCGTCGCGACGAACGAGGTCACGTGGCCGTTCCTCGACGAAGGGATCAACGAGTACGCGACGGAGCAGTCGCTCGCGGCGTGGCTCGGACAAGGATCGCTCTTCGACATCGGCGGGCTGTCGATCAACTTCAACGCCGCGTCGGCCGCGTTCTCCAACCGCGCCGTCCACAACGAGCCCGTCGCGCAGCCTGCGTTCGCGTTCACGACCGGCGGCGACTACGGCACGCTCGTCTATGGTCGCACGGCCGCCATCGTCGAGACGTTCCGCCGCGTCTACGGCGACGCGGCGGTGACGCGCGCGCTCGGACGGTACGCGCGACGCCAGCGCTTTCGGCATCCGGTGCCCGAGGATCTCCTCGCGGCGTTCACCGAATCGCTCGGCATCGAGCCGACGGCGACGCTGCGCACCGCGCTCTTCGCGAAAGGCTGGGTCGACTACGTCGTCGGCGCCATCTCGAGCGAACGGGTCGGCGAGAAAGCGGGCATCTTCGATCGAAACGGAAAGCGGGACACCGTCGCGACGATCGCCGGCATGGGCTCGACGTACGAAGGGTGGGTCCTCGTCATGCGACGCGGGACGCTCACGTTCCCGGTCGACGTCGAGCTCGTCTTCGCCGACGGCACGACCGAACGGCGTCGATGGGACGGAGTCGGCGAGTCGACGCGCATGACGTACCGCGGATCGGTCGCGCTGCGCGGCGCCGTCATCGATCCGGATCACGCCGTCCTTCTCGACGACACGTTCTCGAACAACCACGCGACGGCGCGCAATCAGTCAGGCGGCGGCGCGCCGCGAACGGTGGAGCGCGCAACCTATTGGGCGCAGCTGCTTCTGCAGGCGGTGACGCCGTGAACGTGACCGTCGAACAGGCGCGCGCGACGGACGACGCGCTCGTCCTCCTCGCGAACGGCTCGATGCGCGCGCGTCAACGGCCGCTGGCGATCGCGATCGTCTGGGCATGGACGACGTTGTCGGCGGCGATTTTCGCCTGGCCGGCGATCTCGGTGGTCCGCGCAGCGTACGGCGATCACCCGTACGGCGACGCGCCGCTCTGGAACCGCGGTGGCTTCGAGCTCCTCGATCTGCTCGCCAACGCGCGCTACGCGACGAGCGCGGTGATGGGCGCGATGACCGCGGTGTTCCTCGCGAGCGCGGTGCTCGGGCTCCTACCCACCGCGGCGCTCCTCGCGTCGGTCGCGTACAGCACGCGCGATCTGCGCGCGCCTCCGCTGCGTGACGTAGCCGTGCGCGCGCTTCGTGCGTTTCGTCCGATGGCGCTCGTCTTCGTGATCGCGGGGCTCGCGGAGGGGGTGCTGCTCGGCGCCGGGCTCATCCTCGGGGCGATCGCCGCGTCGTCGTTCGAATCGCGGCTCGGCGAGGCGCGCGCCGAGCAGATCAGCTGGATCGTGTTCGCGCTCTTCGCGGCGCTCGTGGCATTCGTCGGCGTGGTGAGCGATCTCGCGCGCGCGGCGATCGTCCGTTTTCGCGTCCGCGGCGTGCCGGCGATTCGGCTCGCGCTAAACGCCGCGCGGCGCGCACCCGCGCTCGCGTTCTGGTCGTGGGCATGGCGCGCGGCCGCCGCCGCAACGCTCGTCGCGATCGGTGCGCTCGTCGCCGATCGCGTCGACGGGCGCGGCGGAATGGCGCTCCTCGCGCTCGCGGCGCTCCACCAACTCATCGTGGCGACGCGGATCGCGCTGCGTGCGTCGTGGCTCGCGAAGGCGCTCCGCGTCGTCGACGACGCGCACCGCGTGAGCGTTACTTCGTGAGCGCTCGGTAGACTTGCTCGTACCGGCGCGCGGGCCGCTCCCAGCCGCGATCGAGGCGCATCACGCGACGCACGAGCGCCGGCCAACGAGCGTGCACGCGCGCGGCGACGGCGCGTTCGGTGGCGCCGACGAGCCCATCGACCGTCGCGTCGTCGAAGAGGAAGCCCGTTCCGGTCTCGAGCTTTGCGTCGCAGTCGACGATCGTGTCGACGAGCCCACCGGTCGCGCGTGCGACGGGGAGCGCGCCGTAGCGCTGCGCGTACAGCTGCACGAGACCGCATGGCTCGAACCGGCTGGGGACGAGGACGATGTCGGCGCCCGCGAAGATGCGGTGAACGAGCGCTTCGCTGGCGGCGCGCGCGAAGACGGCGCGACCGTGCGACTTTGCGACGGCCGATTCGATCGCTTGGACGAGCGAAGGCGAACCGTCACCGGCGACGATGATCTGCGCGTCGGTGCCGCGGAGCAGATGCGGGATCGCCCCGGCGACGAGATCGCTCCCCTTCTGTTCGACGATGCGCCCGATGCACGCGATGATCGGCGCGCTCTCGTCGAGAGACAACCCGATCTCTTTTTGCAGAGCGCCGCGGCAGCGAACTTTGTTCGCCGGATCTTCGGCGTCGTAGCGCGCGGCGATCGCGCTGTCGGTCGCGGGGTTCCAGACGGAGTAGTCGACGCCGTTGGTGATGCCGACGATCGACGCGCTCCGCGCCGCGAGCACGCCGTCGAGCCGCTCGCCGCCTTCGGGCGTTTGGATCTCGCGCGCGTACGTCGGGCTCACGGTGGTGATCGCGTCGGCGGCGAGGATCCCTTGCTTTAGCAAATTGATCGCGCCGTAGAACTCGATGCCTTCGACCGTGAATGCGTCCCAGCCGAAACCGAGGGACGGGAGCGTCTCCTTGGGGAAACGCCCCTGGTGCGCGATGTTGTGAAGCGTGAGCACCGAGCGCGTCGCGGCGAGCTGCGGCGTCGGCGAGGCGGACGCGGGAGCGGCGAGCGAACGGAGATAGCTGGGCACGAGCGCCGTCGGCCAGTCGTTGCACTGGACGACGTCGAACGGT
Source organism: Polyangiales bacterium (assembly GCA_038209335.1). Lineage (GTDB taxonomy): Bacteria > Myxococcota_A > Polyangia > Polyangiales > Polyangiaceae > JBBQXV01. The sequence continues at coordinate 7,740 of JBBQXV010000278.1, forward strand.
TTGCCCGCGAGCGCGCGCTGCCGCGCGACCTCGGCCGCGGCGCGCGACAGGATCGCGAAACGAAGCGCGTTGTCGGGGTAGTCCTCGCCCTTCTCGCCGTAGACGCCGTCGCGATCGAACATGCCGGGGACGTCGACGAGGACGAGATCGACCTGCGACGCGAGACGCCCGTCGAAGACCGTGATCTCGAACGCGCGATCGCCGAGCTCGAACTTGAGCGGCGTGAGGCGGCGCGCGACGAGCAATCCACCCGACTCGAGCGCCGGATACCGCGGCAGAACGATGGTGACGCCGTGGCCAAGCAGGCGAAGCGCCTTCGGGAGCGCCGCCGAAACATCGGCGAGTCCGCCGACTTTGACGAACGGCGCAAGCTCCGTCGTAACGAACAAGATCTCCATCGCGAGGGGCGCTTCTACCACGCCGCGAGCCGCGCGCCGCAACCCATTCGTTCCGAACGAAACCGAAAGCGATTGCGCCACGCGGCCGGTCGCTTAGATCGAACGGCATCGCATGAGCCCGGTCGAGCCGATCGCATGACGCGCCTCCGCGGCCTCTCGGATACAGACTACGAGCGCCCCGAAGGCGTGGACGAGCGCGCCGTCATGACCGCGTTCCGTGTGCCCGCCGAGGTCGCCGGCCAGCGCGTCGACGTCTTTCTCCAGAGCCAGCTCCACCGAACGAGCCGCACGCGCGCCCAGTTCATCGTTCGGGCGAGCGCGTACGACTCCGGTGGGCGCGCGCTCCGCTCGAACGATCGCGTCTTCGCCGGTCAGGAAATCCTGCTGTGGCGCGCGCCGTGGGACGAGACGCCGGTGCCGACCGATCTGCCGATCCTCTACGAGGACGAGCACATCCTCGCCGTCGACAAGCCTGCGAATCTTCCGGTGCACCCCACCGCGCGCTACCACCACAACACGCTCATCAAGCTCCTTCAGGCCGCGCGGCCCGGAGAGTTCGTGTCGCTCGGACACCGCCTCGACCGCGAGACGAGCGGCGTCCTCCTCGTGTCGAAGACCGCCGCGTGCGACCGCGCGCTCAAGCGCAACTTGGAGGCGCGCGACGGGATCGAGAAGACGTACATCGCGATCACACGCGGCGTCCTCGGATCCGGCCTCGGCGATCGTTTTCGTTTCGAACGAAACATGGAGCTCGATGCGTCGAGCCGATACAAAGTGAAAATGCGCGTGAGCGATTCGCCGGACGCGCTCTACGCGGCGACGCGCTTCGAAGTGCTGGGCGTCCGCGGCGGGCTCGGCGCGGCGGCGTACGCGCTCGTGCAGTGCGAGCTCGAGACCGGACGACAGCACCAGATTCGCGTCCACCTCGCGGCGCTCGGCGCTCCGCTCGTCGGCGACAAGCTCTATGGCCACGACGAGTCGGCGTTCGCGCGGGCGGCGGACGGCGAGCTCACGGCCGAGGACCTCGAGCTGCTCGAGATCCCGCGCCACGCGCTTCACGCGGCGGCGTTGTCTCTCGCGCATCCGATCACGGGGGCGCCGCTCTCAATCGAGGCTCCGCTACCGGCGGACATGCGCGCGTTCTGGGAATCGCGAACCGTCGTGTGAGCTACATGCCGCGCGGGATCTTGGCGAGATCGACCTGGTCGAGCGCGGCGCGGATGAGCGCGCTGCGGTTCGCCTTCGTCACGCCCTTCTTCTTCAGCTCATCGACAAGCGCGTCGAGCCGATCGAGATCCTTGATGTACATGGAGATGCAGATGACCTTGTAGTGTGCAGGTTTCTCCGGAGCAGGCGACGCCGCGCCTCGCCCCTTCGTCACCGGGATCGGAGCGTAGAACGCGCCCGACAACACCCCTTGCACCTCGTCGGGATCGAGCACGCGCGCAGCCCCGAACCCGGCTTCTTCGTCTCGACCCGCCATAGTCTCCTCCTCTTCTCTGATGCTTCGCTTCAAAAGAACACTCATGACCGGTCACCCCAACGCCGCGAGCGGCGTCCCCTCGTCTCCGCTCGCATCGTCCGGAGTCGCGCGCCCCTTCGAGGCGCTCGGTCCGTCGATGAGGTGGTCGACGACGCGACGGTAATCCTCGGCCGCGTTCGACTCCGGCGCGTACTCGAAGATCGTCCGCCCGTGCGCCGGTGCTTCCTTCATTTTGATCGTCGCGCGGATCGGCGACAACGTCTTCTCGCCGAAGTGCTCGCGCATGGTGGCGACCGCGTCGCGGCAAATGCGCGCGCGCGCGTCGTAGAGCGTCGGCAAAACGCCGTAGATTTGCACCGGGTGATGCAGGAGCGAGTTGACGTTCTTGACCGTCTTCACGACCTGCCGCACGCCGACGAGCGACAAGAAATCGCACGCGACCGGGACGAGGATCCCGTCGGCGAAGACGAGCGCGTTCTGGTTCATGAGCGACAGCGACGGAGAGCAGTCGAGGACGATGACGTCGTAGTCGTCCACCGCGGGGAGCAAGCGCTCGCGCAGGATCCGATCGCGGTTCTGACGTCCCGCGAGGTAGAGCTCCGCGGCCGCGAGCGTTTCGTTCGAAACGATGAGGTCGAGGTTCGGGCGAATGTTGACGGCGGCGTCCTTCGGCTTCAGCCCCATCACGAGCACGTGGTAGAGCGAGCGCTCGGTCTTCACGCCGAGCGAGACGCCGACGTTGCCTTGCGAGTCGGTGTCGACGAGGAGCACGCGAAGCCCGCGCGCGGCGAGCCCGGCGGCGAGACTGACGGACGTCGTCGTCTTCCCGGTCCCGCCCTTGTGGTTGAAGATCGCGAGGCGACGCGGAGCATGAAGCTTCGGGGCGCGCTCGGCACGCGGCGGTGCGACCGCGGTCGCCGGGGACGACGCTACGGAAGCCGTCACGGACGGCGTCACCGTCTGCGGCGTGGAGGAAACCGAGGAAAGGACCATCGGAGGCGGCGCGGTGAACGCGCCGAGCCGCGCTCCGCCCGCTTCGGCGAGGAGCTGCGATCGGCATGCATCGGCGCACGCGTAGCGGCGTTCGCCGCGCACGCGCACCACTTGCGACACGAGCTCGACGACGAAGCGCTTGCTGCACGCGTCGCACGTCACGCCGCCGGTGTCTTCCCCGCGCAGCGTCTTGCCGTGGCACTCCTGCGAGCAGAAGAACGCGAACCCGCCGTCGCGTTCTTCCATCTGATAACGAAACTGCACGTCGAACCCTCGTCCGCAAACGCTGCAGCTCTCCGCCATATGAGCCATCGCTCGTCTCCGTCGGCGACGCGAATCGCGCGCCAGCGCCCACTAGCCATAGCGGGCGCGGCTTGGCCAAGAAACGTGCGGTGACGCGGAGCTCGTGCGGCATACGCGAGACGTCGACGATGATGCGCGCGGATCAGTGACGGAAGTGGCGGACGCCCGTGAGCACCATCGCGATCCCGCTCGCGTCGGCCGCGGCGATCACTTCGGGATCCTTCTTGCTTCCGCCGGGTTGCGCGATCGCCGTGACGCCGGCACGCGCCGCCGCTTCGACGCCGTCGGGAAACGGGAAGAAAGCGTCGGAGGCGAGCACACTTCCGCGCGTCTTCTCACCCGCCTTCTCGCATGCAATCTGCACGGAAACTACGCGAGACATTTGGCCTGCTCCGACGCCGACCGTGTGTTCGCCGTGGACGAGGACGATCGCGTTCGATTTGACGTGCTTGCACACGCGCCAGGCGAACTCGAGGCTCTTCATCTCTTCGGCGGTCGGCGCGCGCTTCGTCGCGACCTTCCCCTTCGTCACTTCGTCGCCCGCGGTCGCGTCGCGCTCTTGGACGACCATTCCACCGCCGACCCGCTTGTACTGGAGCGAGGCGTGATCCGGACCGAGCCACGCGCCGGTGGCGAGAACGCGAAGGTTTGCCTTCGCCCGCAGGACCTCGAGCGCCGACGCCGCGAACGACGGCGCGATCACGCACTCCAGAAACGTCTCCGCGAGGAGCCGCGCCGTCGCCTCGTCGACCTCGCGATTGAGCGCGACGATCCCGCCGAACGCGCTGAGGGCGTCCGCGTCACGCGCCGTGCGGTACGCATCGGCGAGAACATCGGCCGCCGCAACGCCGCACGGATTCGTGTGCTTCACGACGACCGCGGCGGGTCGATTGAACTCGCGAACCGCGTCGAGCGCCGCTTCGACGTCGACGAGGTTGTTGAAGCTCAGCTCCTTGCCGCCCGCGCCGAGGCTCTCTGCGCGCGCGAGCGATCCGGCGGGTGCGTTCTTTTCAATGTAGAAGGCACCGGACTGGTGCGGGTTCTCGCCGTAGCGAAGGCCGTACGCGCGCTCGTACGGCAGCGTGAGGAAGCGCGGGAACGCCGCGCGTCCCTGCTCTTTCGGCGGCGTCGAGAGGTACCCGCTGATCGCCGCGTCGTACGCCGCGGTGTGCGCGAACGCCTTGGCCGCGAGCTCCGCGCGCGTCTCGACGCTCACGTCGCCGGTCTGCTCGATCTGCTGAAGCACCGCGTCGTAGTCGGTCGGATCGCACAGCACCGCCACGCGGGCGTGGTTCTTCGCCGCCGACCGGATCATCGAGGGTCCGCCGATGTCGATGTTCTCGATGACGTGCTCGCGGCTCGAGCTCGGATCGGCGGCGACGCGTTCGAACGGGTAGAGATTGACGACGACGAGATCGATCTCCGTCCCACCGATGCGCGCGAGATCGGCCACGTCGACCGCGCCACGCGACAGGATCCCTCCATGCACACGCGGGTGCAGCGTCTTCACGCGG
>JBBQXV010000279.1:0-12395 GCA_038209335.1 Polyangiales bacterium
CACCGCAACCGCCGCAACCGCCGCAACCGCCGCAAGCGCCGCAGCCACACGCTGGACAGCCACCGCCTCGATCGGGAGCCGGGGCGCCGCTCGGCGGAAGCTGCGCGGGCGTGACGTCCGGGACCGATCAGGCGAAGTTCATCGCGTGCGTCGAGACGAACGTGCAAGCGTTTTGGGGCCGAGAGCTCGCGCAGACCGGCACGACGTACCACCCCGCAAAGCTCGTCCTCTTCACCGACGCGACGTCGAGCGGTTGCGGGGAAGCGAGCGCGTCCTCGGGTCCCTTCTATTGCCCGCCCGATCAAAAGGTCTACCTCGACCTCGGCTTCTTCGACGATCTCCATCGGCGCTTTCACGCGAAAGGTGGCGACTTCGCGGAGGCGTACATCATCGCGCACGAGTACGGGCATCACGTCCAAAAGCTCGTCGGCATCGAGGGCCGCATGCGCGAAGCGCAGCGCGCGCGACCGAGTGAGCGCAACGCGTTGTCGGTGCGCCTCGAGCTCCAAGCCGACTGCTACACCGGCGTGTGGGGACACTCCGCGTACGAAAAAGGGAAGGTCGCGGCCGACGAGATCGCGCAAGCGCTCGACGCAGCGGCGTCGGTCGGCGACGATCGAATCCAGAAGCAAGTGCGCGGTCGCGTGACGCCCGAGACATTCACGCACGGATCGGCGGCCGAGCGGCAGCGGTGGTTCGAGCGCGGAATGAGCAGCGGCGATCCGAAGCAGTGCGACACGTTCGCGGCCCAGCCCTGACGATCCGGTGTGCGCGCTTCTTGCAACTCACTCGCGCATGGCGAAGCGAAAGAAGAAGGCCCGCGCTCGGAAGAACCGCGATGCGATCGCGGAGGGCGCGATCATCTCGAAACCCAACGCACCGATCGCCGCGTCCGCCGAGGCGATCGCGATCGAAGTCGTAGCTGCGGTCGTCGAGCAGATCGCCGCGGCGGTCTCCGGCGACGACGCGAACGAGAAGGACAAGCGCGCGTCGCCGCGTGTGGCGCTCGCCGTGGAGATCGACTTGGCGAGCGAGTCGCATTTCTTCGCGGGCCTCTCGGGCGATCTCTCCGAGGGGGGCGTCTTCGTCGAGACGTACCGCGCCATCCCGATCGGAAGCGCGGTCGAGCTCGAGTTCTCGCTCCCGAACGGATCGGTGAGCACGCGCGGCTCCGTGCGGTGGCATCGCGATGCATCCGAGTCGTCGTCACCCGGCGTCGGGATCGCGTTCGAAGATCTTCCGACGAGGGAGAGGGACGTCGTCCACGCGTTCTGCAAAGCGCGCGCGCCGCTCTACTACGATGTCGAAGAGGCGAGCTGAGCGTCAGCGCTTCGCGCTCGGCTGACGCGGGAAGCAACGAATCGCCGGACGCGTTCGATCCGGTGGAGGCGACATGCACGCGCGGATCGACGATCCGATTGGACCGATTTGGCTTCGGGCGTCGCCGCTGCTGGTGGCGTTCGCGCTCGTTGCGGGCTTCGTTGCGGTCGCGATCCCGTACGGTCTGGCGCGTGAGGCGATGGCGGCCGCCCTGCTCCTCGGCGCGGTTGTCCTCGCCGTGCCCACGCTCCTCCCGCGCGTCGCCCCGCGCGATGCGCTCGTGGTGCCCGGCGACGGGTACATCGACGTCATGAACGCGGGGCTGCTTTCGCAACGGATTCGGACGCGCGACGTGATCGCGGCGTCCGCGGCGCGCACGATGGGTGGCGCGGCGATCGCGCTCGTGCCGCGTGGACGCCGACGACGGCCGCTCGTCCTCGACTTCGAGAACGGCGATGACGTTCAGCGCGTTCGCGACGCGCTCGGCGTCGGTCACTTCGGATGCGGCACGCTCGAATGGACGACCGCGCGCGGCGACGTGGCGAGCGCGACCAAGCTCCTCCGTCTGCTTGCCGCGATCTCTCTCGCGGCGTTCGCGTACGCATTCATCGACGCTCCGCGGAGCAACGCGGTCTTGCTCGGCGGTCTGCTCCTCCCCACGGTTCCGCTCGCGATCATCATGATGGCGGGCGCGCTCCTCCAGATCACCGGTCCTCCGCCTCCCCCCGTCCCCGCGCGCGCGTGGGATCTCGCGAACCGCGGCGAGCCAGGACGCAGTTGGTTCGCGCGGATCGACGCCTTCGCGCGGTCCTTCACGTCGGGCTACCGCGGCGCGAGCTTCGATGCCGACGATCTCTGGGCGACGCTCGAGAACCACGACGCTCCCGCAGATCTCCGCGTCGCCGCCGCGCGGTTCCTCGTGCGTGTGAGCGCGACCGCGCGACCGCGCGTCGACGCGATCCTGGCGCGCGTCCGAGACAACGACGCACGCGACAAGCTTCGTGCTGCGATGCGCGAGGACATCGACGACGCGGGCGAAGCGATCGATCGCATCTCGGCGCGTGAATCGGGGCGCGGTCCGTCGCGCGTCGCGCACGTCTGGGCGCCGCCGACGCGCTGAGCGTTCGTCAGCGCGGTGGATCGCCCCCGGACGGCCGAAACGAAACGACCAAGGAACGCTCAGCGAGCAGAAGGTTAAGTGGGCGCTCCGATCTTCCACGGCGGATCGAGACGATTCTTGCCGGCGTAGTAGAGGCGGATGTCGTGCCCGTCGGGATCGCGCAGCCGCGCTTCGCGCCACAGATAGAACATGTCCGTCGGATCCTGTTCGAACGCCACGCCGTTCTTCTTCAACGCCGCGACGATGTCGTCGAGAGCGTCGCATTCGAGGAAGAGCTCGAAGCCGTGCGCGGGGACGTCGCCGGTCACTTCGATCGACAGCGTGGCGCCGCCTTCGGGGAGCTGAAAGCGCGCATAGCGCGGCGGGGTGTCGACGATTTGGATCAAGCCGAGCGATGCGTAGAAGGCTTTGGAGCGTTCGAGGTCGCTGACGATCAGCGTGACGTGGTTGAGGCGCATCGCTTCCCCATCTTTCACTTCGGCGTCGGAACGGAGAAGACAATCGTGCCTTCCGTTCTCTCGCCCGCTCGGGTGTTCACACGATCGAAGCGCACATCCATGAGCGTCGCGCGAACGCAGTCCGCGATCGCCGGGTCGAGCGTTCCGCTCACGCCGAGCTTCACGTCGGTCACGGGGTTGAACGATTCGGGCCTCTTGTCTGCGACTCGCTCTCCGAGCACGGGCTTTTCGTCGAGAACGAACGAGAACGCGACGGCGCCCGACTGCGAGGGCTTGTCGATCAACATCGCCTGGTAACACTCTCGGAGCCTGCCGCGCGCGTACGCGAGCGAGAGCTCGGGCCGTTCGGTCCCCGCGGCCTTCACGCGCTCGATTCGGACGAGCGCGCGGACGGCCTTCAAATCGAACGAGCCTTTCACCTCGCCTTCGAGGGATTGAACGAAATCACGAATCTTCACCTTTCGAAGGACGGCCCGAATGCACGCAGCCGCTCTCGCGTTCGGAGTGTTCTCCATCGTCGCGTCGACGATCGCGCCCCTCATCCCGACGCGGAGCGTGAATCGGTACGAGGCGTCGCCGACCGTCGCCGACTCGGCGCGTTCGAGATGGCACGCCTCGGCGTCGGCGCGCGCAAAGAGGAGCGCTTCGTGAATGAGCGTTTGCGGATAGTACCCGCGGCTCGACGGCTCACCGGGCTTCCTCGGCAGCTTGATCGCCGCGCAGATGTTTGCTTCCGCGCCGTCCGTGCATTCCAGCGCGCTGGCGCACGTCTCGGCCGTCGCGAAGGCGGCGCGGTCCGCCGCGCACTCCATTCGGACCGACCCGTCGCATTTCGATTCGGCGCGATACGCAGGCCACAGGGCACCGACGCTCCATCGACACACGGGCGGCGGAGGGCCCGCATCGGCGACGACCGCGACGCTCGACGCCGCGGGCGGAGCGACCGACGTCGCCGATGTCGCCGACGTCGCCGGTGCTGCCGGTGTGGGCGGCGTCACCGACCGCCCGCACCCGACGGAGAATGCGAGGACCATTGCCCACGGGGCCAAGCTCGATTGCATCGAGCCGAGCGTACGCGAACGCGGGACGCGAGCGCACCGCGCGTCCGTCGATGCGCCGACTACGGGACGCTCTGCGCGAACTGATTCGCCGCCATCACGAAGCCGATCCCGCTCGCGGAGCCGACGCGCGTGTAACCGCTGCTCGAGTAGTCGATCGCGTGCGTCGTCGTGAAGAACTCGCTCCCCATCGTGCGATGCCACGCGAAGAGCGGGACGCGGCCCGGCGCGCTCGACGTAAAGATGAACCCCAGCGTGCCGACGTTCGTGTAACCGCCGCCGGGCGCGAGCGCCGCGGTCAGCGTCGCGTTGTCGTTGAGCGTCGGGTTCCAGAAGAGGAAGAGCGGTACGGTCCCCGCCGGCTGCGCGCGATCGGCGCGCGGGATCCATCCGTCGAGGTTCGTGTACGTGTACGTGTAGCCGGGGTTCACGACCTTGTCCCAGCCGGGGTAGCAGCCGTTGTAGACGCCGTTCGTCGTCGTGAAGTTCTCGTGGCGCTCGTCGCTCCACAGGCCCATGAGCTTCACGTGCGAGTCGTCGGCAGCGCCGGTCGACGTGCGGCGCGCCGAGATCGGCGTCGTGCTCGCGGCGCAGAACGAGCGGTGCGCGTTGACCTGCAGCCACCACGAGAGGTTCGGCGCGCAGCGCGTCGACGCTTGCGGGCTCGCGCAGTCCTCGGCGATGCCGGGGAAGTACGTCGACGTCGCGTAGCCCACCGCACCGCCGGTCGCCTGGAGCACGCCCATCACGTTGCCGTTGATCCCGCCGAAGAGCACCGCGCCGCCAGAGTCGCCTTCGTCGATCGTCGCGCTCGTCGCGGGCGCGAACGGAAAGACGCTGAAGTTGAACTCGCGCACATCACCGGGGGCCGGAGCGTATCCCGATGCGTACGCGCGCTGACGGAGCGGGTTCACCGGGCTGAACCCGATGAAGCCGAGCTGCGTCGAAGACGTGAGACCCGACGGCGAGCTCGTGGCGACGCCGCGCGGGACCGCGACCGTCGAGCTCCAGATGTCGTGGCTCGGATCGAGCAGGCCGCCGGTGATCCCGATGAGCGCGATGTCCGCGTGCGTATCGAAGATGTGCGGCGCGCTGCCCGCGGGCGGCGGCTGGTTGAAGCCGGTCGCGATGCGGCGAAGGATCGGCGCGCTCGAATTCGGGCCGACCGCGATCGCGAGCGGCGCGCGGTCCGCGAACGCTTGATGCCAGCGCCCGTCGATGAGGCGCGTGTCGTACGTAATGCAGTTCGTGCCGACGGAGCATGCGTTGTTGCCCGGGTTGCACGGCGTGCAGGTCGGGCTCGGCGTCGCGCACGTGACGCACGATTGATCGATGAGGCGGCCGCCACTCGCGACGGGCGTATGCGCGTCGTCGTTGGAGACGCGCACGGGTAAGAAGCCCTGCACGCAGTGACCCGCGGTCAGCACGACGTCTGGGCCGATGAGCGTGCCCGTGCACCCGGGCCTGTACGATCCGCCCGGCATCGTGCCGACGGACACGATCGCGTTGTTGAACGCGCCTGTCGCGTCGTTCATCGCGCCCGTGAGGGACTCGTCGGTCGCTTGCGCGCTCGTGCCGTCGTTGCCCGCGCACGCGCTCCCCACCGCAGTCACGCACGCCAAGAAAATCAGCTTCGACCTCTTCATGTTCGGCTCTCCGTCGGTTCGTTGTCGGACGACGCCGGCCGCTACGCAGGTCGCGTGCCGCGCGCGGAGAGTGGAGAATCGAGCGGATCGCGGGTTCCGTTGCGCAAAGTGAGAAGGCGGGTCGCGCAAATGCGTGGTTCAGCGGCTACAACCCTTGGCTTGCGCCGAGGCCACCGGTGCGCCCGGCGAAGGCTCGCCATAGAGCGACGCGATGACGCCGCGATCGGCGTCCGTGAGCGCGCGCTTGTGCGTCTCGCAGACACCGGACCGGAGGTACATCGTCGCGTGGGCGTCATCGACGTCCTCGCCGAGACCGAAGAGATGCCCTGCTTCGTGCGTCGCTACGTTCTGGAGATCGTACCTGCTCGCGCAAGCTGCAGCGTGGCGTTGGTCGTCACTCGCGTTCGTCGCGACCTCGCCGAGCACGGTGAACGAGAACGCCGAATTGAAAATCGTGTCGGCCTCGACGATCTCGCCGGTCGACGTATCGACGTAGCTGACCGTCGTCGCGACGTCTTGCTCGTGTCCTTTGATCGTGATCGGGCCGAAGAGGATGAGATTGATCCCGTCCTGAGCAACCTTGCCGTGCGCCTTGCTCGAGTCGAAGACGAGCTGCGGGAGCGAACCGTCACTCGACGCCCACTCGCCGAATGCGGCCTTCACGGCATCCTTCGCAGCGGGATCGATCTTGTCGAGCGACGCATCGAACGTCACGGTCAGCGGTCGACTCGCCCAGCGCTCGTGCTTGCCGGACGGCGTCGTCTTCAAGCCTGCCGTCCCCGACACGACCACGGGCGTGAGCGTTCGCATCGCGTTGCGCGTGCTCTGCATCGTCGCCACGCCCGCCGAGATGGCGATCCCAGCGACGAGCGCCGCCATGATCGCGCGGCGCGCGGTCCGTCGCGGCCGCGAGGCCTCGGTCGCCACGACGATGCGAACGGGGGGCTCGTTCACACGCGGACGTATGCTCGACGCGACCGGCCGCAAGCTCGTCAATGGGTAGAGACTGCGCGGCCGCGTCGGACGTCGGAGCGACCAACGGCGCGGCGACATCGAGAGAGGCAGCGACGGCGGGAGCGACGGCAGAGGCGGGTTGGTCGGCGGGTGGAACATCGTCCCCCGTTGGAACGGCAACGCTGCGCGCGACTTAAGGGGGAGCTCGCGAGCGGCGACGAGTACGTCCGCCCGACGCGGACTGCCTCACGCGAGTCGTTTCGGACGGCGCCTGGCTCCACGATCCCGCGGAGTCTCGCCCGCTCTCGAGGGGCACGCCCAATGCAATCGCTGCTTCCAACGCCCGCACACGGAGGATTGCCCATGTCCTACGCACCCAGGTCGCCGCATACCGACGTCCTCGACACACCGGACGAGAGCGGCGAACGCCCCATCGAATCGACGGGCGCGAACGACGCGATGGCTCTTGCGCAGCGCCCGATGCCTCGGCAATGGAACGTCGCCTCGGAGATCCTCGGCCAGCGCGTCGACGAGATGCGTTGCTCGCTCGCCGATCCGCTCTGTCGCGACCCGAGCGCGCAGTCCGACTGGTGGGTCGAGGATCTCGAGGGGGTGCGGCAAGCGCTCGAAGAGCTCCGCGCGCTCGCAGCCGCCGCGCCCGCGCAGCTGACGGAGACACGTCGCTCTCCGCTCGCCGCGTACCTGACCGCGGCGTTCGTCTGGTGTGGAGACATCGCGCACGACGTCGTCGATTCGATCCGGGTGCGCCGAATCGGCGTCGAGCGCCGTCGCGTAGAGCGGACGACGTTCGTCGGCGACTCGGAGGCATACATCACGTGCTTCCTCGATCCGTTCTTCCGAACGCTGAACGAGGCGTGCGCGAAGGATCCGTTCTCGGGCCCGCCGATCCGCGCGGCCGCCGAGCGACTTCAGTCGCGCATCGTCGCGTTCCACTGGACGCTCTGCGGAACCTTCACGCGCGCGCCGGAGCCCGACGCGGGTGCGAACGACGGGTGACACGTCCGTCACGGACGCGGGAAGAAACGAATCGCCGGACGCGTTCGATCCGGCGGAGGCGACATGCACGCGCGGATCGACGATCCGATTGGACCCATCTGGCTTCGGGCGTCACCGCTGCTGGTGGCGTTCGCGCTCGTCGCGGGCTTCGTCGCGGTGGCGCTCCCATACGGGCTGGCGCGTGAGGCGACGGCGGCCGCTCTGCTCCTCGGCGCGATCGTCCTCGCCGTGCCGACGCTCCTCCCGCGTGTCGCCCCACGTGATGCGCTCGTGGTGCCCGGCGACGGGTTCATCGACGTCATGCACGCGGGGCTCCTTTCGCAACGGATTCGGACGCGCGACGTGGTCGCGGCGTCCGCGGCGCGCACGATGGGTGGCGCGGCGATCGCGCTCGTGCAGCGTGGACGTCGTCGACGGCCGACCATCCTCGACTTCGAGAACGACGAAGACGTTCACCGCGTTCGCGACGCGCTCGGCGTGAGTCACTTCGGATGCGGCGCGCTCGAATGGACGACCGCGCGCGGCGACGCGGGGAGTGCCGCGAAGATCTTCCGCCTACTTGCCGCGGTCTCTCTCGCAGCGCTCGCGTACGGACTGATCGATTCTCCGCGGAGCCACGCCCTCTTGCTCGGCGGTCTGCTCCTCCCCACCGTTCCGCTCGCGCTCATCCTGATGGCGGGCACGCTCGTCGAGCTCTTCGGCCGCGGCCCGACGGTAGCCTTGGCGCCGGACGCGCTTTGGATCAGGACGACTAACGCGGCGCCGATCCGCATCGAGTACGGCGCGATCGCCGACGTGCGCGTCGTCGACGAAAAGATAGTCGTGATCAGGCACTGCGCTCCGCCCGTCACCGTTCGAGCGCGACGCACGCTCTTCTCGCGCGCACGCCTCTCCGAGAACGAGCGTCAGCATCTCGCCGCGCAAATCCTCTCCGCCGCGCATCGCGCGCACGGCGCGGGTCCTCCGCTTCCTCCCGTCCCCGCGCGCGCGTGGGATCTCGCGAAGCGCGGCGAGCCCGGACGCAGTTGGTTCGCGCGCATCGACGCCTTCGCGCAGTCCTTCACGTCGGGCTACCGCGGCGCGAGCTTCGGCCCCGACGATCTCTGGGCGACGCTCGAGAACCACGACGCTCCCGCAGATCTCCGCGTCGCCGCCGCACGGGTCCTCGTCCGCGTGAGCGAAGCCTCGCGACCGCGGGTCGACGCGATCCTCGCGCGCGTCCGAGACGACGACGCGCGCGACAAGCTTCGTGCGGCGATGCGCGAAGACATCGACGACGCCGGCGAAGCAATCGATCGCATCTCGGCCCGTGAATGGGAGCGCGAACGGCTCCGCGCTCGGTAGCGTAGCCATCGTCGCGCGTGACGAGCACCGCTTCGAGGCCGAGCCGGCCGCGAAGAAGTCAGCGCGGCGGCTCGCCCATGATCCCGTGAAGCTCGCACTCTCCCTCGCCCGCGACCGCGAGGAAGCGCTTGGCCATCTCGATCACGTGCTCCTTCGACTTCGCTTCGAGCAGCGCGAAGCCGGCGATGAGCTCCTTGCTCTCGGCGAACGGTCCGTCGACCACGGTGACGTCCCCTGAGGACGACCGGACGTATGTACGTCCCGGCAAGAGCCCGCCCGTCGCGATGAGCTCGCCCGACTTGAAGGAAGCCTCCACGAATGTCTCCATCGCCGCCATGTCCTCGTGGCGCGGCGGTCCTGCGTTCTTCTTGGCGGGTCGGTAGATCGAGAGGAATCGCATGGTGTTGAAGCTCCTTGGTTGAGGTCGGGGAGGCGAAGCGCGCTCCGCCTTTCTAGAACACGACAAACGACGTGCGCCGAGATCGACATCGGGCGACGACGTTCTTTCCGATTTGCGCGTCCGAAGAAAGGAACGCCGCCGCTTGCGCGGCACGTCGATCGTCGCGGGACATTTCGCGAGACTGTGTGTCCTCCAGTTACCCGCGACGAAACGCGGCCACACCGAAGGAACCGCTCATGCTCCGCACGTCCCTCGCCTTTTCCGCGCTCTCGCTCGTCGCGATCGCCACCGCGTGCTCCGCACCCGTCGACGATAGCGCGCAGGACGAAGCCGCGTTCGTTCGCACGCCGCCTCCGCCGCCCAAGCGCGACGGCGGCAGCGGAACGCGCACCGATGACGACAACGCGGGCACTGGCACGAGCGGCGGGGATTCGACGTGCCTCATGAGCGACGACGTTCCCGCCGTCGTGATCGACTACTCCCGGCAGGGTTGCTTCTGGACATCCTGCGGCGCCGGCGCGACGAGCAGCAACTACATGTCTCCGCGCTGCACGCAGTCGGGCGGAACGCACGAAGCGGTGTTCGAAATCGTCAACGCTCCGGCGACCGGCGATGCGCGCGCCGGCGTGACGGTCTCGACGCAGAACGCGAACGAGGGCATCGGCTACCCGTGCGCGCCGTCGACCGTGAGCGCGATCGTCTTCGGTCATGCGTCCGACGGTTGGCGCGAGCTCGGTCGGGTGAGCGGACCCGCTACGTGCGGGATCGAGAAAGATCTGTCACTCACGCCGTACTTCGCGAACGGCAACGGCGGTCACGACAAATTTCGCGTGGCGCTCAGCGCCGTCGTGAACGCTTCGTCGCCCGCGGTGTTCTTGCCCGTGACCTTGAGCATCTACGATCCGCGCTTCGTTCACTGAGGTCCGTCGCTCGCGGGCGCGCCATCGTCGAGACGAGCCTCACTGGTTGACGCCGGGGCCGCCGCCGGGGTTGGCGATGGCGGGGGTCGTGCAGCGGACGTGACCGAACGGATCCTTGAAGCAGACCGGGGTCCCGCCGCTCGGGTTGCCGCTCGTGCACGAGTACGTCTGCATGGTCAACGTCTGCCAGGCTCCGCACACGCGATCGGCATTGGGGTTGGAGGCGTTCGCGGCGGCGCCCTGCTGGCAGCCGCGCACGGTGACCGAAGACGGGGTGCCCAGCATCGTCATGGCGAACGACTCGACGCCGCCGCTGATCGTCGCCGGGGTGCGGTTCACCGCGTTGAGCGCCGGGTTGTCGAATTCGATTTGCAGGGTGTCTTGCAACGTCCCGCACGAGATGGAGACGCCGCGGCCGCACAGCGCGCCGAACGAGCAGGTGGGCGCCTTGGGCGGGAGGATCTGCGTCTCCGTGTAGTAGAGCCCGGTCTTGGTGGGCGCCGTGGGGAGGACGCCGAGACGGATCGGGCTGATGTCGACGGAGCGCTGCGACTCGCCGGGGAGGATGGTCGCCTCGTGGTCGGCGGCGTTGAGGAAATCGCGGACGGCGACTTGCGCGGCGCTGTGCGCGGGATCGACCGACGACGGATCGCCGAGGAGATGACCGAGCGCGGTGATCAGGCCGCCGGTCGCGAGGCCCTGCCGCACGGCGATCTGGCTCGCCACGATCGCGTTGCACCAGCCCAAGACGCCGCACCCGGAGACGTCGACGCTCATCGACGTCGCGACGTTGCTCGCGACGAACTTTCCGGAGGCGTCGGTCGAGATGTCGAACGAGGCGGCGCCGCTCGTGACCGCCACCGTCGGGTGAAGATAGATGTGACCGAACGGATAGACGGGGATCGCGATGGTCAAGTCGACCGATCCGCTCATCGTCGTCGAGACGTGGAGCACGCCGTCGGCAAACTTCAAGGTGGGGGCGGCGACCGTGGCGCTGGCGAGGTGGGCGGTGACGTTGTCCTGGACCACGTCGCCGATCGCGTAGTCGCGGTTGCCGAAGGCCATGAGCTTGGACGGAACGTTCACGTACACGTGGCCGTCGTTCCCCAGTGATCTTCACCTGCGAAAAGTCGGAGGCGCCCAGAAAGATTTGCAACCAGAGATCGTCCTTGTGCGGATGCGTGGTGGCGATGACCGCGGAGCCGCTCGACGCCGGGTCTTCCGCGCCGTCTCCTCCGCTGCATCCCGGAAGCGCAGCCACCGCCGCGAGAAATCCCACGCAACCGAACCCCAAACGGCGAACGAACGACGACGACATGATGATGACTCCTCGTGCACGCCCGGTCCGATCGCGACGTCCCTGCTGCGGCCACCGTGGCGCGCGCGAGACGGTTCGTCGGGGGCGTATCGGTAGTTGGCGGGGCGTCGCAGAAGTCTGAGGCGACGGCGTCGATTTCTTTCTCCGGTCACGGGCCGAGCGCTCACAGCACGACGTTGGCGCCGAAGCGCGCGCGAAGCTGTGCGGCTTCGGGGTCGGCCGGCGTCGCGCCGATCTCGACGCCTTGGTCGATCCAAGGGACCGCGTGCTCGTGAATGCGGCAGCCCGACAAATCGAGGCGCTCCAACTTCGTCGCAAACGGCGACGCGAGGATCGCGCGCGCACCGTCGGCGCGCACGTCGAGCTCGGAGAGATCCAAATGGCGGAGACTCGTCAGGTGCGGCGACGCGAGGAGCGTGAGCAGCGCGTCGTGCGTGACCGCCTCGTTGCGCCGCAGACTGAGCGACTCGAGGCGTCCCATGAGCGCCGACGACGCGAGCGCCGAGACGCCCGTTGACGTGATGCCGTTCGCGTCGACGTCGAGAGACTTCAGCGCGCGGAGGTGAGGAGATTCGAGCAGCGCGATGAGACCCGCGTCGCCAATCGCATGCGCGCCGTCAATCGCGAGAGACTCGAGCGCGCCGAGGTGCGGTGACGCCGCGAGGATCGCCGCGCCGCGTGGTCCGAGCGGTCGCTGCACGAAGTTGCGCCACGTGATCGACAGATGCATGAGCCGCGGCGACGACGGGAGTGGCGTCGATCGAAACGCCGCGAATGCCACGAGATCGCCGCACACGTGGAGTCGCACGAGCCGCTCGAGCGCGGGTGACGCGAGGAGGC